>CALMAN010000111.1:0-13079 GCA_937859835.1 uncultured Acidipila sp.
CAGGTTTGCGCCGGTAACGCTCGGCACGATCGGGTAGGTTGCAACCGGCGAGGCCGCCGTAGCGCTGGTCGTGAACGATGACGTAAAGCTATCGTTGTTAACAGCGCCCGTCACCGAGCCGGTAAAGCTCGGGTTCGCCGTGCCGTAGGTGCGCGTGGCGTCGTTGGCCTTCAGAGTCAGCACTGCCGGGTTGATGGTAAGCGTGCCGTTGCTGACAGACTGGGTGTAGTTGCCCAGGTTTGCGCCGGTGACGCTCGGCACGATCGGGTAGGTCGCGACCGGCGACGCCTGCGTTGCGCTGGTCGTGAACGACTGCGTGAAGGTATCGTTGTTGACAGCGCCGGTGACCGAGCCGGTGAACGGTGGATTCGGGGCGCCGTAGGTGCGCGACACGCTGTTTGCGGCAACCGTCAAACCAGCCGGGCTCACCGTGAGAGTGCCGTTGGTGATGGTCGGATTGTAGTTAGAGACTGCGTTCCCGGATATCGACGGCACGATGGAGTACGTAGCGACCGGAGATGCAGGTGTGGCTGCGGTGCTGAAGCTTTCAACGAGCACGTCCCCGTTTACAGCGCCTGTCACCGTCCCTGTAAAGGAAGGGTTGGCTGCACCATAGGTGCGGCTGACGTTGTTGGCGGTTACAGCCAGGCCCGCGGGTGTTACCTGCATGGTACCGTTCTGGGCATTGACCGTGTAGTTGGCTAGATTGACGCTCCAAACCGAAGGTATGATCGGGTAGCTGCCGACAGGTGACGAGGGTGTCGCCCAAGCGCTAAAGGCCTCCTCGAAGGCGTCCCCATTCACGACGCCCGTGATATATCCGGAAAACTGCGGGTTTCGGGTGCCGTAGGGACGCGTTGTGTTGTTGGCGAAGATGTTGAGGGGGGCCGGCGTAACTTGCAGCGTGGTCTGCCCGGAAGCCTTGCTGATATTGCCGTTAGGCGGGGTGAAAGCACCGGTAAGTGTAAAGCTGCCTACTGCACTCGGTAGATACGACTGGCTAGGCGTGCCGTTCGCGACCGTCTGCGTTCCAAAGCTTCCATTCTGGTCAGAAAAGGCCACCGAACCGGCCGTAATCAAGCTTTGCGATGATGTTTCGTACACAGATGCTGTGACCTGGACGGGGTTCCCGTAGGTGGCGCTTGCGGGTGCCGACAAGGTCAGGTTCGCGGACGCGACGGATCCCGTGCCCACCATTGAGATGGACTGCATAGCATTTGCAGCATTCAGGTTCGTATCGCCGATGACAACATCGCCCTGCAGGCTGCCGGACGTGGTAGGTGCGAAGCCGACCGCTAAAGCGCAGCTCGCGCCGGGCAAGAGGTTTGCACCAGCGCCCTCGCCTGCTGTCATCTGTGGGCATGCGTTTGCGACGCTGCCATCTAGGGTGAAGTTAGGAGAAACAGTGGGATTGCTGCCGCTTGATGGAACTGGAAACGCGAGAGGCAAGTTGCCGATGTTCTGAAGCACTGCCGTCTGCTCGCTGCTGGTGACGCCTATCGGCGTAGACGGGAAAGTGAGGCTCGGCGCGTCAGCGTAGTCCAGCTTGACAATACGACCATTGCCGGTGTCTGCGATGTAGACATTGCCGGCTGCGTCAACCGCCACGCTGTCGACCTCGGCGAGGCCGCTGCCAATCGTGCTTTCCACGTAAGTGCCACCGGAGAACGTCTCCTTGAGAACGCGGTCATTGTTGGTGTCCGCGATGTAGATGCTTCCACTCGCGTCCACGGCCATCTGTCTCGGGCCGCTCAATGAGCTGCTTACCTGAACCGTGCTCTGCGTGTAAGTCCCGCCGGAGAGGGTTTCCTTGAGGATGCGGTTGTTGCCGGCATCCGCTATGTAGACATCGCCGCCCTCATCTACTGCAAGTCCCTCGACCTGGCTGAGGCCCTGAAATGGCAGCTGCTGAGCTACATATCCACTTGGGGTTAGAACTTCCTCGAGAATCTGATTGTTCTCATCATTCGCTACGTAGAGATTGCCGAATCCATCCGCGACCAGCCCCACCGCCCCGCTCAGTCCGCTTGAGACAACCGTGCTCTCAGTGTAGGTACCGCCCTGCAGCGTTTCTTTAAGAATGCGCCCGTGGAATGTATCGTTGATGTAGACGTTGCCCGCGCCATCGACCGCAACGCCGCACGGCCACAGCAGGCTGCTCTGGTTGAGTTGGGACCGCACGTAGGCGCCTCCCGAAATAGTCTCCTTCAGGATGAACTGCTGGTCGGTGTCTGCGATGTAGACGTTCCCTGCCGCGTCGACGGTAACCGCGCGGGGATTTTTTAAACCGTCAACCACAACGCTTTGCACGCCGGGCGAAAAGCTCACCTGCGGCCCTGCTCCATTGCCTTGCACAAAGCCGGTAGCGAGAGGATGGCCTGAGCTATCCTCTAAGACCGCCGAGCCATACCGGGCTCCGGCAGCAGTCGGCGTAAACGTAACGGCCACGACACAGCTTTCGCCGGCAGAGAAGGTCTTTCCTGCCGTACAAGAGGTGTTAGGACCTGCAGCAAAATCGAGCCCTGGCGTGCCCTGGGTCGAGATCACCGTGTTTCCGAGCGTCCCTGCGGTGTCGAAAGTGAAAACAAGCGAGAAAGCACTGCTTATGGTGCCGGCGTTTACAGTGCTGAAGTCCGCGCCGGCTACCTGCAGCTTCAACACGAGATCGGCGGCGCTTGCGACCACATAGGGATTTCCGCTGGTATCCACTGCAACGCCGGTCAGCGAAGCCTGCGGAACCGCCACCACCGTACTTTGTGTGTAAGAGCCCCCCGAAAGGGTTTCCTTGACGATGCGATTATCGCCGTAGTCCGCGACCATAAGATTGCCGCTTGGATCGAACACGATCCGGGCTGGCAGATTCAGGTTGCTATCAACCACGCTCTCGGCGTACCCATTCCCCGACGGCGATTCCTTCAGCACACGGTTGTTACGGAAATCTCCTATAAAAACGCTGCCGCTGCTGTCTATGGCCAGACCAATTGGCCAGTTCAGACTGCTGGCAGTAGTTACCGTGCTCTCGGAGAAGCCGTTCCCCATCGGCGTCTCTTTCAAGACGCGATTGTTACCCGAGTCGGCGATATACAAATTGCCCTGTGAGTCGAGCGCGACTTCACTGGGTTGGTTCAAAGCACTAGTATTCACAGGAGTCGCGGTGTAGATGCCTCCGGAAAGGGTTTCCTTGACTATGCGGCCAGCGTAGAACTCGGCCAGATACAGGTTCCCATTCGCATCAACCGCAACGCCGTCGACGCGGCTGATCGTGCTTGAGTCTGCCACTGTACTTTCGGTGTAGGTGCTGCCGGACAAGGTCTCCTTCAGCACACGAGAGTTGCCGGAGTCCGCGATGTATATGTTTCCGCCCGCATCGACAGTCACCCCATTCGGACCATTTAGGTCGCTGCTGACAGTACTGAGTGCACCGCTGAAGTGAAGCGTTTGTGCGTGCGCCTCCGAGGTGAATGCTCCAAGCGCTGTAGCGGCAGCCACGATGCGCAGAGCGTGCCACGGCGAAAGAATGTATCTGGGCCTGCGCGGTGAAACGAGAGACGCCAGCATGGAACAGAAAGCTGCAAGGAACAGCAAAGCAAGAAGACCCATAATCGACCCACCCATTTGGCAGATGTGGAGCACGAGCATGCGCGCTCCTCCAGGCTCGAGGAGCGGAAACAACCCCTGCCGCTTCTCGAAAGCCACTCGCAGTATCGGCAGAGCCAGCAATCAAAGCCACTACCAAGCCCGGCTCTTCTAGCGCCGCCAGTGCTCCCCTGTTTCAAAGCGGGGCAATCGTCCCGAATGCGGAATGGATCGGAAGCGTAGACCAGGAATCACGCTTGCCTATGCTTTCTTGTGCAGGGGAGCGCGGGCCCACACAGGCGCGGCTACTATCGAGGAGGCATGAAGAAACTGCGGGTTGGTGTTCTTTTCGGCGGACGCAGCGGCGAACATGAAGTTTCGCTGCTTTCGGCTGCGTCGGTTCTGGCGGCCATCGACCGCAGCAAGTATGAGGTGACTCCCATCGGCATCACCAAGGCAGGCCGGTGGGTCACGGCCGGCGACGCCGAAATGCTGCTGCGTCCCCCGGACGGGAGCGCGGGCGAGCAAACGACGCTGCGCGCCGGCGACCCCAAGGCGACGCCGGGAGCCGCGCTGCTGGCCAAGGGGGAAGCAACCCTGATGCCGCCGGAGCCGGGAGCCGGGCTGGTTCCCTTTGAGGCTGCCCGCGCGCACGGCCCGGCGCTTATGCTCGACGTCGTGCTCCCCGTGCTGCACGGCACCTTTGGCGAGGATGGCACCATCCAGGGGCTGCTTGAACTTGCCGGGATCCCGTATGTGGGTTCGGGCGTGCTCGGCTCGGCTGCCGGCATGGACAAGGATGTAATGAAGCGCTTGTTCCGGTCAGCCGGGCTGTCGATCCCGAAGCACGTGGCGCTGCTCCGCTCCACGTGGCAGGGGAGTCCGGACACGGCCGTACAAGCCGTTGAGGACGCGCTCGGCTATCCAGTCTTTGTGAAGCCAGCCAACGGCGGCTCTTCTGTAGGGATCAGCAAGGCGCGCGAGCGCCAGGAACTCCACGCGGCCCTGGACATGGCCAGCCGCTACGATCGCAAGCTGGTGATCGAGGAGGCGGTCGGTTCCCCTGAGAGCGGCGGCAAGGCTCGCGAACTGGAGGTAGCTGTGCTCGGCAACGATCGGCTGGAAGCGTCCGTCGTCGGGGAGATTGTGCCCGGGGCTGAGTTCTACGATTACGAGGCGAAGTACCTGAGTGAAGGGTCGCAGCTCGTGATCCCAGCACAGCTTACCCGGGAGCAGGAGGAGGAGATCCGGGCCATGGCTTTGCGGGCCTTTGCCGTGTGCGACTGCGCGGGTCTGGCGCGGGTCGACTTCCTGATGGAGCCGGGCGCCAACGGGCGCCTCTACCTGAACGAGATTAACACCATGCCCGGCTTTACCGCCATCAGCATGTACCCCAAGCTGTGGGCGGACAGCGGCGTACCGTACCCTGAGCTGATTGACCGCCTGATTGCGCTCGCGCTGGAGCGAGCCGGGGAGCGCACCGCCACCACCTACAGCCTGGCTTGAAGAGCAGGCAGGGAACCGAAAGGAGCAAGCGCGTGTCTAAGGGAGGGAGAACCCCAAGGAGGCGAGCCCGGCGATGACGCTGCTCGACGCACCCCGCTACAACGCCGAACGCGCGCGTATCATCCGCAACAGCATCCTGATTACCCTGGGCGTCGTTGTGCTGGGGGCTGTTCTGGCCGTTCTCTTCTGGGACTGGCCAGAGCAGCACCGGGTCAACAACTTCTTTTCACTTGTCCAGAAGGGTGACCTCGACAAGGCATACGGGGCCTGGAACAACGATCCGGACTGGCGGCAGCACACCGACCGCTACACGGGCTACACCTTTGCCGACTTCCAAAAGGACTGGGGTCCGTCAAGCGATTACGGCGTCATCCGTTCGCACAAGATAGAAATCACCAAAACGGTCGGCAATGGCGTGGTGATGGGTGTGGATGTGAACGGGGGCAAAACGCCGCTGTTTCTGCGCGTCGATCACCGCACCAAGGAGATCGGCTTTTCCCCTGTGGAGCTGTACGTCGGCCCGGACTGACGCTTAGCCGTGTAGCAGCCAGCTGTACTGCTCCTCGGTCAAAGGAACAACCGACAAGCGGAACTGGCGAAAGAGCAGCGAGTCCTTGAACACGCCGGCCGCGCGCATGGCGTCGAGCGATCGGGGCTGCGGCAAGGGCTTCCCGGCTTTGATCCGCACCACCGGGTTCTTTTTGTCGCTCGCATCGACCGATACAACAGATGCCGTACCGACGACTTCCTTGCCGGTGTTGGAGTGGTAAAAGACCAGCTTCTCCCCCTTTTGCATGGCCGCCAAAAAGTTGAGCGCCTGCGCATTCTTGATGCCATCCCAAATCGTTTCGCCCTCGCGTACCAGGTCGTCAAAGGAATACTTGTCGGGTTCGCTTTTGAGCAGGTAAGGCATGTGTGGAACCCCTCCGGGTGCTAGCTGGAATGAGCCAGGCCGTCGCGCTCCCCAGCATGGCTTCTGGCATATCGTACCGTCCACAGCATGGTCGCCATCAGGGTAGCGTTCACCAGCAAGGGCCCGACCAGCAGAACCTGTGACACGGGAAGGGTGGAAACGAGCGCGGCCTTTACGCAGAACTCGAGCGTAAGCGCCGCGCCCCACACCGCCGTGATCCGCCGGTGCATAGCCCGGACCGCCGGCTCTTCCGCTCGCTGCATAAAGCGCGCGCGCTTCGCGGCATCGGTGCCGGCGACCATGTGCCGCGCGAAGAAAAACATAAGCGGTCGCCCCGTAGCGAGCGTCGCAAAGCAGGCCAGGCCTACCATCAGGGTCAGCAGGGACTCGCGCAGCAGCAGCAGCTGGGGCGTGCCTCCGATCAGCGATGCGCCCATGCTGGTGACGATGCCGAGCAGGACGAGTACCGAAAGCGGGTTGGCTTGCCGGTTCCTGAGCAGACTAAGTACGCCGGTCAGGCACGGGTACACAGTCGAGCAGACCAGGGCCGTCATTTCAGAAGCGCCCAGGTGGCGTGCCGTGCGATAGCAGGCCAGGGGAACAAGCGTACTTACGAGCAGGTCTTTGAAAAACGGTTGTGACGCGATCGCGAGCTTCGCGGGCGCCTGAATCTGGGACTCGACTTGGGACTCGTTCTGGGGCTGGACTTGGGGCTGGACTTGGGACTCGATCTGGGAGTGGATTGCGACGGTGGCCATGGGGCACGCTCCTTGTGTGTTTCTCTCCGTGTGTGTCCCAAGCTAGAAGATTCCCGTCCCACCCTCCAGTGAGGTCTGTCAGCAATCGCAGATGACAAGTGTCAGGCCGGCGCGCCGGCGGCCCTTATCGAAGCCCGATGATCTCCCCGTGCTCGTCAAGATCGATATCGGCGGCACGTGAGGTTTTGGGGAGCCCGGGCATCAGCATCATGTTGCCTGCGATCACAACGGCAAAGCCTGCGCCGGCCGAAAGCGACGCCCCGGTAACGCGCAGCCGCCAGCCCGTAGGTGCGCCGGCGCGCTTGGGATCGTCCGAAAGCGAGTATTGCGTTTTCGCGATGCAAACCGGCAGTGCGCCAAAGCCCCAGGTTTCAAAGCGGCGCAGGGCTGCGAGGGCCGCCTCGGAAAAGTCAACCCCCGCGGCTCCATACACCGTTGTTGCCACGGCTTCGACCTTTTCGCGCAGGGAGCTTTCGAGCGAGTAAGCGGGCGTGAGCACAGGGGCGGGTCCGTCGGTAGCCAGAAGCACCGCGCGTGCAAGCTCAGCCGCGCCTTCGGCGCCGCGCGTAAAAGCCTCGGTAAGGGCGTGGGGCAATCCATTTGCCTCGCACCAGCCCTTCAGCCGCGCGAGTTCTTCGTCCGTGTCCTTGGGGAAGTGATTGATCGCGACCACCACGGGCAAGCCGAAGCCGCGCAGGATCGCGACATGCTTGGCCAGGTTGCTGAAGCCGCGTTCGAGTTCATCGGACGCCGCACCGTTCGCCCCCGTTTCCGCGGGCATGGCCTGTCCCTGATTCTTCAAGCTCTGCGCCGTAGTGACCAGCACGGCCGCGGCGGGCAGGATTCCAGACTCGCGCGTCACGATGTCCATGTACTTCTCGAGCCCCAGGTCCGACGCGAAACCGCACTCGTTCACCGCATAGTCGGCGAGACGCAGCGCAAGATCCTGCGAAACCACGCTTGAAGTGCCGTGCGCGATATTCGCGAACGGACCCGCGTGCACAAACGCGGGCGTACCCTCGGTGGTCTGCACCAGGTTAGGCTCGATGGCCTCGGCCAGCAGCGCCATCATCGGCCCAACCGCGCCGAGGTCGCTCGCACGCACCGGCTCCCCGGCCTTGGTCTCGGCGACAATGATCGCGCCCAGCCGCCTGCGCAGGTCTTCGCGGTCGCGCGCCAGCGCGATGATCGCCATGATCTCCGAAGCGGCTGTAATTACAAAGCCGGCCTTCTGGTTTGAGCCCTCGCGAGGCGGCGGCGCCGCGGCCTCCTTGGCCGGCCCGGCGACATTGGTGATCACCCGGCGCAATCCCCGGTCGTTCATATCCAGCGCACGCGGCCACGTCACGGTTTCGGGCGCAATCCCGAGCTCGTTGCCATGAAAGATGTGCGCGTCCACGAGCGCAGCCAGCAGGTTGTGCGCCGAGGTGATGGCATGGAAGTCGCCATGGAAATGGAGGTTGATCTTTTCGCTCGGCTCGACCTGCGAGCGCCCTCCACCGGCGGCGCCACCCTTCATCCCGAACACTGGCCCCAGCGAAGGTTCGCGCGAGGTAAGCACGACCCGCTTGCCCGTGCCCCGCAGCACGGACTCCAGCCCCTGCGTCAGCCCGATCGAGGTGACGGTCTTGCCTTCCCCCGAGACCGTGGGCGTCGTCGCCGTAACCAGGATCAGCTTGCCCCTGCGCGGAAACGCCGGGTCCTTGAGCAGCCCGAGCTTTACCTTGCCGCCGTACCGGCCCAGCTGTTCAAAGTACTGCTCAGGGATACCGAGCTTCGCCGCAATTTCGGCGATGGGGAGCAGGTCAGGCTTCATTGTGACTCTCTTTCATGCTGCGCTCAGGATGGCACCACGGGTGTTTCGCTCAGCACCGCCACCGTTTTTTCCAGGCTTGCCGGGTCCTCGACGTTGAACGCTGCCTCCGTGCGATCGATCTGCCGCAGCAAGCCGCTCAGCACCTTTCCCGGGCCGACCTCAATCCAGAAGGCAGGCGAGCATGCGGCGCGCAGCGCTTCCATGGACTCGACCCAACGCACAGCTGCCGTTACCTGGCCCACCAGCGCTTCGCGCAAGGCGCTGCCACGCGTTTCGGCGCGGGCAAGGACGTTGGGGATCACCGGACAGACCGCGTCCAGGAAGGGGAGAGCGGCCAGCAAGGGAGCGAGCCGGTCCTGCGCCGGCTGCATCAGCGCGCAGTGGAAGGGCGCGCTTACCGGCAACAGCACCACGCGCTTTGCGCCACTTTCCTTTGCAAGCGCCCCGGCCCGTTCCACTGCTTTTGCTGTTCCCGAGATGACGATCTGCGCGGGAGCGTTGAGGTTGGCAGCGGAAACCACCTGCCCGGTTTCGGCCGCGGCCTGTGCGCACGCCCCGCGTACAGCCTCGGCGTCGAGGCCCAGCACCGCCGCCATGGCCCCTTCTCCGGCCGGCACCGCCTCCTGCATGTAGGTGCCACGGGCGTGCACGGCGCGCACAGCGTCGGCGAACCGAAGCACGCCGGCCGAAACCAGCGCCGCATACTCCCCGAGCGAGTGCCCGGCGACTACCGCCGGCGCAACCCCGCGCTGGCGCAGAACGCGCTCGGCTGCGATCGAGACCGTAACGATTGCCGGCTGCGTAAAAGCTGTCAGCCGCAGCCTATCTTCCGGGCCGTCGAAGCAGATGCGGCTCAGGCGAAAGCCCAGTGCCTCGTCCGCTTCCTCAAAGACCGCCCGCGCCTCGGCGCAGCTGTGGAACAGGTCGCGACCCATGCCGACGGCCTGCGAGCCCTGCCCGGGAAAAAGAAACGCGCATTGCTGGCTGCTCATCACCCCTTATCTGAAACGATCAGGACCCGGGGGCGCAAGCGCGCCTGCCTAAACCCGCGGAGCTCCGTGGGCAGCGGGCAAGCCGCAGGTCGGTTCAGCGGCAGCCGCGAGCGTGCCAGAGTGCACCGTCGAGCGGCTCCGTGAGCTGCTCCTGGAGGACGATCCCGGGGAAGCGCCCGCGCAGCGCGCCGTGCATCGCTGCGCGCACCTCAGGGATCCTCGCTAGGACGCTGCCGACGTGAGCCACCTCGGGCGGGCAAAAGCGCCCGTGCGGCGCTTCCAGGAGTTCGATCTTGCGCATGGCGGCCGCAACCAGCCGGGCAAGCTCGAGCCCAGCCTGCTCGAGAACCTGCCCGGCCAGAACGTCCCCTCCGCGCGCGGCGTCGACCACCGTCGGCACCAGGGCCGCAGAGCCGAACCCGGGCGCATTGGCCGTGCCGATTACGTCGTCCAGTGAACCGAGCCCGAGCGCGTCCATGGCACGGAGCAGCAGGGCGGGCAGGTGCTCGCGTGCAACCCGCGGGCGCGCAGGCCCGGGATGGACGGCATCGGCCGGCGAGGGAGCCCCGCTATCGATCGCGCGGAAGCAGGCGCGCAGGGCTTCGGCGCCGATCCAGTGGCCCGAACCCTCGTCGGCCAGCGCCGGACCCCAACCGCCGGTATGCACCATCGCGCCGGTAGCGGCACGGCCTACGATGTTCGAGCCGGTCCCAGCGATGACCAGCACGCCGCGCCCGCCGCCAAACGCCGCGTCAAGCGCGATCACCTCATCGCCCAGCAGCAGCAGCTCTCCCCCAACAGCCTCGTGGTGGAACGCCTGGCGCAGCCAGTCCCGGACCCCCGGCGCGGACACACCCGAGATCCCGATGCAGGTACAGGCCACCCGGCCCCGCAGCGCAAGCCCGGCATTTGCTTCAAGGTCTGCCAACAGGGCGCGCAGGTGCGCCGCCGCGTCCGGGGGGGCAAGGCGCAGCGCCTTAATACTGCAGCCCGTGACGCGGGCCAGCACGCTTTCCCGGTCGGCCAGCGCGGCGTCTGTTTTGGTGCCGCCGGCATCGAGGGCCAGGTAAAGATCCATGGTCTGAGCTCGCCCCTGTACGCATCTTAATTAGACGAGTAGCGCCCCTTCGGGGGCGCTCTGTACAGGAGCAACCACCATGAAGAGACTACCTACCTTGATGCTTACGCTTGCGCTTGCCGCGGTTCCGGTGTGGGCGCAGAGCGCCACGCAGGACCCAAACGCGGCCGCCCAAAATACCGCGCAGCTGAACAGTGAAGCCCAGGCAAACAAGGCCCGGGCCAACAGCGCAAAGACGGAAGCAAAGCGCGCCAAGCAGGCGCAAAAAGCCGACAAGAACGCGGCCAAGAAGGAAGCCAAGGCCGCCAAGGATCAGCAAAAAGCCGCGGCAGCCAATGCCACGGCTCAAACCACACCGCAGTAAAACCGTTCCCGATGAGCCGCAAAAGGGAGGGGCGCCAAGGCGCCCTTCTTAGATCCGTTCTGTGAGTTCCGCCTCGATCAGGCTGTTTACCCCGGTCTGCGCAAACTCGGCGGCCACGCGAATCCCGTTGCGGATCGCCCGGTCGTTTGACGATCCGTGACCCACGATGCAGATGCCCCGCACCCCGAGGAGCGGCGCGCCTCCGTACTCGGAGGGGTCTGTTTTGCGCTTGAAGGTTGAAAACGCCTTGCGCGACAGCAGCGCGCCAACCTGCGCGGTCACGGTGCGCCGCAGCGAGTCCTTGAGCATGTCGCGGACCAGCCGGGTCAACCCTTCGCTGGTTTTCAAGGCAACATTGCCCACAAAGCCGTCACACACAATCACGTCTGCGTTGCCGTTGTAGATGTCGCGACCTTCGACGTTGCCGATGAAGTGGAGCGGCAGCGCTTTCAGCAGGGGGAAGGCCTCGCTGGTCAATTCGTTTCCCTTCCCTTCTTCCTCGCCGATCGAAAGCAGCCCAACCCGCGGGCGCGCGACCTTGAGCACAGCGCGCGCGTACAACTCGCCCATTACGGCGAACTGCACCAGGTTCTGTGGCCGGCAGTCCACGTTCGCGCCCACATCGAGCAGGACGCACGGGGTTCCAGCCGTGGTCGGCAGGACCATGGCAAGCGCGGGCCGATCCACACCGGGCAGCGCGCCGAGCACCATCTTGGCCGTTGCCATGGCCGCGCCCGTGTTCCCGGCGGTAAGAAAGGCAGCAGCCTGGCGCTCGCGCACCAGCTTCAGCCCCACGCGCATGGAGCTGTCCTTCTTGTTGCGAACCGCCTGTGCAGCCTTTTCATCCATGCCGATGTGCTCGCTCGCATGGACGATCTCGATCGGCAAACGCTCACCCGCCAGCGCGGTGTCCAGCAGCGGTTGGAGGCGATCCTGGGGGCCGACAAGAAGAACGCGGACGGGAAGCTCGCGGACAGCCTGGATGGCCCCGCAGATTTCAGGATTCGGCGCCTTGTCGGCGCCCATGGCGTCGACGGCGATGTCGGTCAGCATGATCAAAGCGACGCGCTAGCTGGCTTGCTTTGTCTCGAGCACTTCGCGGCCCTTGTACTGGCCGCACTTGCCGCAGGCACGATGCGGGAGCTTGCGCTCGTGGCAGTTCGGGCACTCGGAAAGCCCGGTGGCGGTCAGAAAGTCATGGGCGCGGCGCTTGGAAGAGCGGGCCTTGGAGTGGCGTCGTTTCGGGTTAGGCACGGCAGAAGTCCTTTCAAACTATCCTTGGAAAGTGCAAGAACCGTCCCGGCCGGACCCGCCTACTCACTCCGGTAACGGCTCGGGCTCAAGAAGTCTTCATGCGCGTGCGAAGGTCACCGAGAGCCGACCACCGTGGGTCCGCAACCGACTCTTCACAGGCGCAGGGATCACTGTTTTCGTTGGCCCCGCAGCGCGGGCAAATTCCCTTGCAATCTTCGCGGCAAAGCGTGCGCGCGGGCAGGGACAGCAGCACCTGTTCGCGCAACACGTCTTCCAGCAGAAGACTGCCATCCTGATAATAGCCGATTTCGGTTTCGGACTCGCCGATGGAGTGCTCACGATCATCCACGTCGACGCCAACCGGGCGGTACAGGACGTCGTATTCGCCTTCCAGGGGATGCTCTACCGAGTCAAGGCAACGCGCACAGGGAACCTGGAAGCGGCCCTTGTAGCTGCCGCGCACGCGGATATCCTGCACGATTTCCTTGGGCCCGCGGTGCTCTTCCAGCAGCTCGGCGACCCCGGCGGCCTGCATGGGGCCTTTCTGCTCCACATCCATACCGAAGTCGATGCCCTGCGGAGGAAAGGAAGTGTCGTAGTGAAGCGGTTCGCGCTCAAGGTCAACCGTGGTGATCAGCATGGAGAGCCCCTTGCCCTTAGGATACCAAGGCGTCCGGGAAGCCATCCTAAGCGTGCTTGATGACCTTGCCCTCGAAGTACGAGCTGTTGGCCATGTGGCAGGCGGCGGCAGCGTGGTGGCCGAGGCACCGTCAGCTTTTTTCTCCGTCTAGCACCAGCATCTTGTTTTGCCTTGCCGCTACG
>CALMAN010000111.1:13089-13442 GCA_937859835.1 uncultured Acidipila sp.
GGGTAAGGTCAGAGGTCGGTCCGTCTATTTGGCAGGCTCTACCGTGTAGAAGAGACCTGCGGTCAGAAATTGACAGTCGTACCCTGATCTGGCTTGGAGCGGCTTCATCGCGGCACCGCCGCCCGTCCCGGTTCAGTACCGCCTCCCTCAGGCCTCCATAGTGTTCGCGGTCCTGCCGCCGGAGCGAGTAGCAGGTTGCACACAGGCCGCACGCCAGCATCTTCGCGCGGCCGCACGGGCAGTGCATCGTGCGCTGGACAAGTCGCTTCACAGCTCGGGCTCTCCGAAGGGCAGCATCATTGCCTCGTACTATTTTCTTGACTCGCCGGATGGGGTAGCGGATCGTTCTCAAG
>CALMAN010000112.1 GCA_937859835.1 uncultured Acidipila sp.
GGATTTGCTTGGCTTTTTCGACTTCTGGCTGAGCATACTTGCCGACACTGGCAGCGAGGGCAACGAGTCGTACACTAGGGAATAAGGGCGGGGGAAGTGTCCATGGATCGAGAGCTCGTGATCGTTTCCAACCGGCTGCCTTTGTCGTTTGAAAAGGGTGGGGGCGGCCAGCTGCGTGCGAAACAAAGCAGCGGCGGCCTGGTCACCGCGATTGAACCGCTCCTCCAGGAGCACGGGGGCATCTGGATCGGGAGCGCCGGCACGGAGCAGGACCCGCGCATTCGCGAAGAGCTGGCCGCGCTTTCTGAGCAGCATCACTACCGCTACGAGCCCATTGCACTTTCAGCTGAAGAGCAGGCAAAGTTTTACGAGGGCTTTTCAAACGAGATCATCTGGCCCTTGTTCCACGACCTGCAGTCCCGCTGCAACTTCGACCCGACGTACTGGGACTTCTACCTGCGCGTCAACGCGCGCTTCGCCGACTGCGCTCACCAGGTCGCGACGCCCAACGCGCTGATCTGGATTCACGACTACCAGCTCATGCAAGTCGCGCCGGTGCTGCGGCGCGAGGCTCCGGATGCGCGCCTGGTGTTCTTTCTTCACATCCCGTTTCCGCCTCCTGACATCTTTGAAAAGCTGCCGTGGCGCTGCCAAGTGCTGGAAGGGCTGCTGGCGCACACCGTTGTTGGGCTGCAGACAGCGCGGGACACGCGCAACTTTCTTGCCTGCCTGCGCACCTTTCTGCCTGACATCACGGTAGGGAGGCGGGCCGGGGATCTGCGGGTGGTACGCAGGAATGGGCACGAAACCCTGGTCGGCGCATTTCCTATCTCGATCGACTTCAAGGATTTCGAACGCGCCTCGGACGCGGACGATGTCCGGCGCAGGTCCACGGTTCTGCGCAGCCACTACCGCAAGGACATGGTGACCATTCTCGGGATTGACCGGCTCGATTACACCAAGGGCATCCCCGAACGGCTCAAGGCATTTGGGCTGTTTCTGCGGCAGAATCCAGGACTCCAGCGCAAAACCTCGCTGATCCAGATTGTGGTGCCCAGCCGCGAGTCCATTCCCGGCTACCAGCAGCTGAAGGCGGAGATCGAGCGGCTGGTTGCGCAGGTTAACGGCGAATTTGCCGAACCCGGATGGGTCCCGATCAACTACATCCATCGCGCGCTGCCGCGCACCGAGCTCCTGTCGCTCTACCGCACCTCCCGCGTTGCCTTCATCACGCCGCTCAAGGACGGCATGAACCTGGTGGCGAAAGAGTACTGCGCCTGCCGGCACGAGAACGACGGGGTGCTCATTCTGAGCGAGTTTGCCGGGGCGGCTACCGAGCTCAAGGCCGGCGCGCTGCTGGTAAATCCCTACGACCAGAGCGCGGGGGCCGCCGCGCTGGTGCAGGCAGTGACCATGCCCGAGGCCGAACAGCGCCGCCGCATGACGCGTTTGCGCAACCAGGTGCGCCGGGCCGACCTGGGCGCGTGGCTCAAGGGCTTCCTCGCCCACATAGAAGAGGACCCCGCGACGCGGCAGGAAACCATTGTCGAGGAGCCTGCGCCAGCCTAGTCAAAAACAGCTTTGCGGCACCTGTCGGGCACGGGTACCTCCGTGTCCCCGGGAATCGTTGCGGACCGAGGCCGGAATGGTAGTCTCTCCCAAGCGATGGACAGCAAGTCCCGGAACCTCCTGCAAATCCCTGTTAAGACGCTGACAGCACCATGCTGAGCACGATCTCAGAAACGCCCACTCCTGCACCGGCAACAGTGCCTGCGCCGCGGCCCGCCTTTGCTTACTTCGCGGACAGCTACGTGTTTCACTGGGACCTGGCATCGTTCCGGAGCGACTGGGTGTTCGCGCTCGCGGTGGCGCTGTGCCTGGGTGTGGGTCTTGTGCTCGGGCATCCGGCCGCGGGCATGATTGCGGCCGGCGGCGCCATGACCGCGGGCTTCGGGGGCAAGCACAACATCGATGGCACCCCCTTGCTGCCGATTCTGTTCGTTTCCTTCGGCATGGCGGCGTCCACCTTTGTCGGCATGGTCGCCGGCCATAGCAGCTGGACGCTGACGCTGATCGCCGCGCTGTTCGGCTTCGGCTACGGCATGCTGTCCAAGCGCGAGGCCGCTTACGGGTGGGTAGGCCAGCAATGCGTGGTGACGCTGCTGGTCGCCTCAGCCTTTCCTTTTTCGCCGCGAGACGCGGCCATCCGCGCCTTGCTGATCTTTGCCGGCGGCATCGTCCAGCTGCTTTTTACCACCGTGCTGCTGCGGGCGTTTCGTCAGCTGGGCGGTCACATCCTGCAGCTTGCGCGGTACGTGCGCGAGGAAGAAGCGGCGCTGCGCCACACCTACCTTTCCGCCGTGCTTTCGCTGCGCCACCGGCAGCTGCGGGATTCGGCCCTTCCGTATGCCTTGCGCCTGGCCCTGGTGCTCACCCTCAGCACGGAAATCTACCGGCAGCTGCACTTTGCCAGCGTCTACTGGATACCCATGACGGCGTTGCTGGTGCTGCGCCCCGGCATTGCCGACACGGCCAGCCGCGCGGTGGCGCGCACGCTCGGGACGCTTGCCGGAGCGGCGCTTTCGAGCGCGCTGCTGGCCCACGTGCATCTCCAGCCGACCGGCCTGGCCGCCCTGGTCCTGCTGTTCACCTGGCTTTCCTACAGCCTGCTCAATGTGAACTATGCGCTTTTTTCGGTTTGCCTCACGTCGTACATTGTTTTTCTGCTTTCGCTCAACGATGTGCCCGGCAAGGAAATCGCACACCGGCGTTTCGTCTGTACCTTGTTGGGCGGCATCATTGCGCTGTCTGTACGGCTGCTTGTGATCCGCTACCGGCGCAAGCAGGATCGCGACTCCGTCCAGGCAGTGGCGCGCCGCGCCACCGCGTCCCCTGAACCGGCGGTACGCTGACCGGTTTCGCTGAGCCTGTCCCGGGCACCCGGGCATCCAAGTCCCTGACCTTCCCGAGTAGCACAGGAGATTGCATGGCTGACCCGACACCCGAACCGAAACCGGAAACAGTGCTGATCGCGCACGTTACGGCCTACCTGCTGGATGGCACAAGCTTTGAGCTGTACCCGTTTATCGATCCGCAAGACGTAAAGGCAAAGGTTTCGCAGCTGGTGGAAGGCTGGGCGAGTTCCGGCTTTCTGCTCCGCGACGCATACCTGGTTCCCTGGCACCAGGTGAAGCATCTGGAAGCCACGGCGGTCGAGGAAGTGCAGCGGGAGGAGGTGCAGGCGCGCCTGGACGCCTGGCATGCCGAGGATCACCGGCGCGCCTTGCAGAACTTCTGGAAGACCAAGCAGGAGGCGAAAGGCGGCAAGGAGGGCGGGGACCAGGCTGAAGGGGAGCAGCCGGAACAAGACCAAGGGAAGAAGGGCGAGTAGGGGCTCGTACTCCGGGCGAGCTCAGGCCCAGACGAGGTCCAGAACAAGCCCGGAGTAAGCCCCAGACAAGGCCCGGAACAGGCGCAGGCTCCCCCCCGCCTGCCCAGTCGGCCTGATGCCGCCGCCGGTCGTTCAGGTACAGGTTCTTATACCCCTGTCCGCGATTCGGGAGACAGGCGACCCGCCCGAAGACCGCTTTCCCTTCCCCGGCACACAGATTCCGCTCTTTCCCACTTGGACTCCTAATTGCTGAGGGCTGTGGCACGCCTTGGCCGGCGCAGGCTGGCCCTCGGCACTATGGAGACCTGTACGAATGAAGAGAGTCCTGGGCGTACTCCCCTTTACGCTGACTTGCCTCAGCGTCGCCTTTTCCCAGTCGCAGAATGGCAGCATCGCAGGCGCGGTAACCGATGGAAGCGGCGCAGCCGTTGGCGGCGCGCATGTTGTGGTGCAAAACGTGGGCACCGGCGCCATCCGGGAAACAACCACGACCGGCGCCGGCGACTACAACATTGAAGGACTGCCGCCGCAGGATTACAAGGTCACCATCTCCGCCAGCGGATACGGGACCTCCGAAGCCCGGCTGAACGTTTCTGTGGGATCGGCAAACACGGTCAATGTGAAGCTCGAAATCGGCTCGGTTGCTGAAACGGTCGATGTGGCGGCCAATTCGCTTGCGGGCATCAATCTTGAAAACGCCGAAAACTCGCAGGTCATCAACACCACGCAGATTCTCGAGCTGCCAACCGAAACCCGCAACCCTTATGACCTGGCGGCGCTTTCCGGCAACGTTTCCGCCGACCCAAGCGCGGCCTCGCGTGGGGTAGGCTTCAACGCCGGAGGCGCGCGCTCGGCATCCACGGAGATCCTTCTCGACGGGATCGAAAACACGGACCTGTTCGGCGTTTCTGTTGCAACGCCGGTGCCGCTTGATGCCACGCAGGAGTTTCGCATCATCACGTCAAACTACGGGCCAGAGTACGGGAGAGCCTCGGGCGGCGTGGTGAACGTCATCACCAAGTCCGGCACCAACGCGGTTCACGGCACGGCATTCGAGTTCTACCGGCCTTCTACCTTTGCGTCCAACTCGTACTACAACAATGCAAACGGGATCCCGCAGCATCGCTTCGTCCGCAACGATTTCGGCTACTCGATCGGCGGCCCGGTGAAGCGGGACAAGCTGTTCTTTTTTTCAAGCACAGAGTGGCTGCGGGTGCGCAGCAGCAACGTCATCCAGTACTACATTCCCACCCAGCAATTCATTGCAGCCTCGGCGGCAAACACGCAAACCTACTTCAAGCAGTTCGGCACCGTGGCGGCGCCGGCTACGGGCAAGGTGCTGACGCTGGGGCAGGTGGGCGGCGGCCCCGGCTCGGTAAGCAGTGCTTTCGCGACAGACCGGGCGGCGCTGGAAGCCCTGCCGGGCGGCACTTTTAACGACGCGTTTCCCATCCTGCAACAGGTAAACGTCACGGTGCCGGCCGACGCGGGCGGCGGCGTCCCGGAAAACACCTACAACAATCTCGAGCGCGTGGACTTCAATCTGAGCGACGCGACACAAATGTACGGCCGCTATGTGCTTTATAACTATGTAACGCCGGATGGCGCGGTCAACAACAGCCCCTATGCCGGATACAGCACCGCCAACGAGATCAAAACGCAGAACCTGGTTTACGGCCTTACTCACGCGTTTTCGCCCAAGCTTACCGCGCAGGTGCAGCTGGGGCTGCTGCGCACCAATAACAACGAGCCGCTCGGCGCAAACCCGGCCGGCCCGACACTGTTTATCAACTCCGCCGCAGCGCCGACCATCGCGAGCGACCAGCTGGTCTTCCCGGGTTACAGCGAAACCAACGCCGGCAATGGACTGCCTTCCGGAGGCCCTCAAAACGACATCGTGCTAAGCCCGGAGTTCACCTACACGCGCGGCGCGCATAGCATTACCTTTGGCGGCCAGTACGACTACATCCGCGATAACCATACTTTTGCGATCTATGAGAACGCACAGGAGGCGCTGGTAAGCACCGGCACAGCCGGCGCGCTGGTGAACTTCCAGGCAGGTGTTTTTAATTACTTCCAGGCAAATCTCGATCCGCAGGGTAAGTTCCCCTGCGCCAAGGATCTTGTCACCGGACTTACAGACCAGACGCCTGGATGCACACTGACGACCCCCATCAGCCAGCCAAACTTCAGCCGCTCAAACCGCTACCAGGAAGGAGCGGCCTACATCAACGACGAGTGGAAGAGCACGCCGCGGCTGACCCTGAACTTCGGCCTGCGTTATGAGTTATACGGAACGCAGCACAACAAAAATTCCGCGCTCGACTCGAACTTCTACTTCGGCACGACCGGCACCCTGCAGGACCGGATTCGCGCCGGCAAAATCCTCCAGGTCAACTCCCCGGCACCGGACGGCGTGGAGGCCCCGAACGGAAAGCTGTGGAATACCAACTACAAGCAGTTTGCGCCCCGGCTTGCCTTTGCCTACGACCTGACCGGCGACGGCAAAACCAGTTTCCGCGGCGGCTACGGCATCAGCTATGAGCGGAACTTCGGCAACGTGACCTACAACGTTGCCCTGAACCCGCCCTCGCAGCTGGCGATCAGCTTTACTAACCTGGATGTGGGCGGTCCGATCGCGATCAACAACGGCGTTCTGGGTACCTTCAGCGGCGGGTCGGGCGTAACCAAAGCAATCCCGCCCGGCACCGTGCGGGCGGTCGATCCAAGAATCAAGCCGGCCTACAACCAGTTCTACACCTTGTCGCTGGAGCACCAGGTAAACCCGGCTCTTTCGATCGGGGCCGCATATACCGGCGAGCGCGGTATCCATAACTACTCGTTCGCAAACTATAACCGCAGCGATTACGGCCAGGTGTATGAGAACGACCCGGCGACGTATGTTCCTTCGGGTAAGCCCAATACCAATCGGCTCAACCCGCAGTACACCTCCATCAACGTGCGCGGCGCGGACGGCGATAGTTACTACAACGGCCTGAATACTTTTGTCCGGGGCGTCAACTTATTCCACCAGGGAATGACGGTGACCGCGAACTACACCTTTTCGCACTCGACCGACAACACCAGCTCTGCCTTTACCGATGGCGCCTCCAATGCGGATGCGGGCGGCGTTGCCTACTTTGACCCGTACAACCATGGGCTCGATCATGGCAATTCCGACTTCGATGTAAAGCACCGGATCTCCACGTCACTGGTCTGGGCGCTTCCCTACGCAGCGCACACCACCGGCTTTACGCGGGCCGCGGCGGATGGCTGGGAGCTTGGCGGCATCTTTCAGGCCGGCACCGGGACGCCGTTTACGATGTACGACTGCGGCATGACCGACATCACCGCCTGCCCGCGCGTGCGCTTCGAGCAGCCTCAGCCCTTTCAGCGGACCGGCAACTCGGTTCCGGTAGCAAACTCTCCGGATGACTTCCAATACATCACGTTTCCGAACTACTACCTGCCGGGCACCAAGACCCGGAACACCGCTGCGTACGGCACCTATGGCGACCCCAAGATTGGAGCCGCGGATCTCCCTACCATCGAGGGCGGCGTGGACGAGTTTCCGGGCGGCATGACAGCACGGAACGCCTTTCGCGGTCCGGGCCAGTTCTCCTTCAACATGGACGTGAACAAGCAGATCAGGTTTACCGAGCGGTACTCCCTGCAGCTGCGCGCGGAGCTGTACAACGTGCTGAATCACGCCAACAGCTACCTGATCCTGGGCGGCGCGAATGATGTTTCCAACACCCCCTACGCGCAGACCTTCAAGGGCGCTCCGCCGAATGGCCCAACCAGCGGCACGGCGCAGCAGGGCCTGGAGGAAGGCAACCGCCAGCTGCAGCTTGCCGGCAAGTTCATCTTCTAACTGGCTAATATGTGCAGACAAGAAGGGTGCCTCCGGGCACCCTTGCTCTTTGCGGGAACACCCACCAGGTCGCTAAAGCTCGATGTTGACCAGGGCCTCGGTCGGCTTCGGATGGTTGCTGCGCGTTTGCGGCGAACGCCAATGATCGATATAGGAAATCTGGTGCACACAGGAAACGGTGCAGTTGGGCGCGCAGCCTTTTTCTGTGATGTATTCGCGATGCAGATCGGCTTGCGTGTACGCGGCGACCGGAACGCCGGGAAAGCCCCGCTTCTGCGAACAGTAGTGCACCAGGCCGTTTTCGCACACGTACAGGTAGCGTGCTCCCGCGCGGCAGCGCCAATGGTTCGGCTCGGCATTGGCGATCGCTTCCTGGAACTGGTTGAACTGGGAATAGTTGCTTTTGCGCCAGCCTCGCATCTCTGCCCAAACGCGCCGCTCTTCGCCGCCCAGCGGCTTGAGCTGGCCGCCCCCATCGTGGATGATGCCGATCGTGGAGGTAAATCCTAGTTCGATGGCGCGGCGGCCAATGGTCAGGGCGTCCTCCGGATGCTGGATGCCGCCGCCGACCACCGAATTGATGTTGACATGAAAGTCCGCGTGCTCCCGGAGCATCTCGAGCTTGCGGTCAAGCACCTTGAGACTTTTCTTGCTGGTCTCATCCGGGATGAGGTTGTCAATCGAGATCTGCATGTGGTCGAGCCCGGCGCGATTGAGCCGCTCGATCCGCTCCGGCATCAGCAGGTAGCCGTTGGTGATCATGCCGGCGATGCGGCCGTGCCGCCGGATGCGGGCGATGATCGCGTCGAGCTGCGGATGGGTGAGCGGCTCGCCGCCCGAGATCGTGATGATGGAGGTTCCCAGGGCGGCGAGCGCGTCGATGCGCCCGAGCATTTCGGGCACCGGCACGGGCTCGGACACCTTGTCGTACTCGTTGCAGTAGGTGCAGCTCAGGTTGCAAAAGCGCGCCGGCACAATCTGCGCCATCACGGGATGGCGGGTGGAAAGCAGCGCGTGCCCGACCACGGCAAGCTCGCGCACGCGCCGGGTAGCGGCTTTCCAGCGGCGCCGCCAGGGGTGCTTCGGCCGCGGTACAGCCCCGGTGAGGAAGGTGGTTCCAGTCTCTGTTGACGCGCTTTCGAGCTCCCCGGCCATCTGAGTATTTGAACACAAGCAGGTTTTCCCGCTCCCAAACAGCTTGGGCTGCGGTTTCCCGCAGCTACAGCCGTTTGCGCTTACCCGGCAGCAGACTTAGCATCAGCTCCTTATGGTCGCGGAGCACCGCCAGGGCGACGGGACCACCCTTGGCCGCGCGCAAAGCATGCGCCAGGCTGCTGCGGGAAGGCACCGCGTCCCGGCCTGCCCGCACGATCACGTCGCCCGCCGTTAAGCCGGCGCCCGCCGCCGGCGAGCCCGCGCGCACATCCGTCACCAGCAAGCCACCGTTTGCGTGGATGCCGAAGAATGCCGCCAGCTGGGGAGTCAGCGGGTTTACTTCCAGCCCCGTGTAGGTCGAGCCCGGCATCAACGCGTCAAACAGCGTGGAAGCCATCCCGCGCGCGCCGCCCGGAGGGGGCGCGGGCGTGGCGTTGAAGCTGCTTGCCGAGCCCGCCACCTCCTCGGCCGGCACTCCGCTGCCCACCGGGCGCAGGTGCTGGTTGAGCGCGTTCTGGGCGATGGTGTCCGGATCGCCAAGCACCACGGCAAAGCTGGTTTCCTCGCCGCCGCGCCGGACACGCAGCGTGACCGTGTTTCCGGAAGGGCACTCGCGCAACCGGCGGCGCAGCGTTTCGACCCCGTCGACCGCGAGCCCGTTCAGCTCCACGACCACGTCCCGGGCGCGCAGGCCCGCGGTCCAGGCGGGCGCGTCCCGGTCCACGGTGACGATCATCGCGCCCCGTACGTGCAAACGGGTGGCGTCCGCCGCATCCAGATCACGCAGGCTGACGCCCAGGTACCCGGGCCGGGGCAGGGTGTGGGGCGCCGGCGGAAGATGATCGGTTTCCTGGGCCGCCACGGGCAGGCGGACGGGGGCAGGCACAGACCGCTGGGCCGCCCGGGCCGCGAACCCTGGCGCCCTACCC
>CALMAN010000113.1 GCA_937859835.1 uncultured Acidipila sp.
CCGCTCCGACGTACTCAGCCGTGCGGGGCATTCTGGATTGCGTGGCGCGATGGAAAACGGCTTATCTCGACCCGACCCATGTGGAGATCTGCAGGCCCATTCAGACCCTGCGCTGGGTCACCAACAGCCGAGGCCCACTGATCACACCCGGTGAGACTAACCTGCAGCTGTACGCAACGGTGTTGGTGGATGTTGCCTACAAGATCCACGCCGAGGTGCGCGAAAGCGCTCGTTCTCCACAGGGCACAAACCATCTGCATGCGCTGCAGGAGGTGTTTTACAGGCGCCTGGAACAGGGCAAGCTGTACCGGACACCGTGCCTGGGTTGGTCGGAGATGACGCCATCGTACCTCGGTCCGGTGCGCGAACAGACCCGGGTGTGTGAAGACGTCGAGGACACTCTTCCCAGCATGCTGCACAGCGTCTTCGACACGCCCAACGGTGGCCGGTATGCACCGCGCTTCCAGCAGAACGTGCGCATCTCCAAGGGGGTGCTCATCTATGCTTAACGAGCTGCAGCAGCTTCGCAACAGCCTCAAGCAAAACCACATCCAGACGGCTGCCTGGCATCCTTCCATCAAGCCGCTGGCCAAGCACACCACCCTTCTGGTCCGGCTGGACGAGCAAGGCATTCCGGCCTCGGTAGGAAAATTGCCGCGCGACCAGGCAGCCAGGCTGCGCAATATCCAACCTGACAATCAGAACTCTTTTCCGGCGTTCAATCTGAACTATCCGATCTTCCAGGCACCGGCAGCACTGAGTCTTTGGTTGCCGGCGATTACTGCTCCCGCAGACGTGGTGCAGGCACTTCCGCTCGCCTACGAAAGTCGGAAGGGAAAGATTCCGGCGTTGGACCGATTGCGACGCTTGCTGCGCGAGTATCCCATCCAGAAGATCGGTCCAAAGCTGGGCACGAGTTCAGACGATTCGATTCAGTCGACACTTCATCTGCTGCGACTGCTGAAGGCCGGACGCCAGTCTCCCGAGGAGTTCCTGTATTCGTTTACCGAGGCACTGATCACTGCCACGAAGCGCGGCGATATCGGTAGCGATCTTGCGGTAGACGTCCTTTTCGGAACGCTGTCGAAGAAAGGCACGCGGGAACCACGGCAGTGCATCCTCTACCTCGATGTGGAAGATATCGGTCCGTTTCAGACCACCGTCGCGAGCGCGGATTCCGCTATGGCGTGGAATGAAGCGATGCTGCTGCCTTCCGGCGAGGGGCAGGGGGCCGAGGAAGAGCTTGTACAGTGCGCTCTGGATGGCACCCTCGGTCCGGCGATCGGCCATAAGATGCCCAATCCCAACCTGCCTCTGCTGGGTGGGACATACCTATTCTCGATGAACTCGGATATTCCGTGTCACAGCCGCTATGGGAAGAGCTCGACCAGTTTGTTTCCGGTGACGCGCCATGCAGTGCATGGGTTGAACGACGCCCTGCTGCACATGACCGCCAAGGAGGCGGAGGGGAAAACCTGGAACCGCGTTCCCAGCGGAAAATTCAAAAACGTGGGTCGCGATCCTGACCTGCTGATCGCCTATATCGAGGAAACTCCGCAGATCGACGCACCTGTTGCGGGGACGTTCGCTGCGGGCTCAGCCGAAGAGGACAACGAAGAGGAGGAGGAGGGAGGCGATGCCGATGCCAGGAAGAGAGCCCAGTCCTCCGGGCAGATGTCGTACTTCGTCCAGCGCCTAGATCGTCTGCACAAAGCCGTTGAACTGGAGGCAGGACCGGCGATCCGTGGAGGCCACCTTCGCCTGTTCGTTCTCAGCACGATCGACAAGGGCCGCAAGCAGGTCCTGTTTGACGCCCGCTACGAAGTCAGCCGCTTCGGTGAGGCACGCGCCCGGTGGATGGAGGGAGCGGACAATGCGCCAGCCCTGGAGCTGCAACTCTTTCAGGGTAAAGGAAAGCAGAAAAATAAGTGGCGTGGCGTCCAGGCGCCCTCTCCGGTTGCGGTTGCTTCCAGCTTTCGTACCCTGTGGATTCGCGGTGCCGAACGCAGCGAGAAAGTGAGCGGCGTCAGCCTGGGCAGGCTGTACAAGCTGCTGCTTGAGCCTGATGAGAAAGAAGCCAGCTGGCTGCTGGAACGCTTTCTACCTCTCAAAACTGACCTCATGGTCGCTGCCGGCAAACCTGCTCGCAACGAAGAGACGGGCGAGGTTTACACCGGAGCCGCGCTTTCTGCGCCGGCCCTGTATGACCTCCGCACGACTGCGGCAACCCTTGGCATTCTGCTCTACGTTCTGGGTCGAGCAAAAAGTCGCACAAAGGAGACGTACATGAATGAACGAGACTACCTGCTCGGTCAACTTCTGCAGTTTGCCGACCGGCTCCACATCGTATATTGCCACGGTGTTCGGGGCGGGCAGGTGCCGCCGCAGCTGATCGGCAACTCCTTGATGGACCAGGCCGGGCAAAATCCGGCCAAGGCTTTAGCAATTCTTCAGCAGCGCCTTCCTGTGTACGAGCGCTACGCGACGCAGTTGCTGAACTCCCCTGAGCCTGTGGTCTATGGAGCCGATGACAGAAAGGAAGAAGCCCGACTCGGCCGCCTGAAGCACAAAGCCTGGGAGCAGGCTGGTTGGATCAAAGCCATGCTGGCGAAGCTTTGCCAAGAAGTGCATCGGCTGGGGTTGGAGCCGACCGCTGGGCCGCAGGGACAAGCGGAGTTGCTGTTGGGCTACCTGGCAGCTCCAGCGAAAAGAGACGACAACTAGACCGCTATTCCAAGGAGGCAGAACATGAATCGTGCGACAGGACTTCTGGTGATCGAAGTGATCAATTCCAACCCCAACGGTAACCCCGATCAGGATAGCGATCCACGTCAACGGCCGGATGAGCGCGGCATGATCTCTCCCGTTTCGTTCAAGCGCAAGCTCCGCGACCTAGTCGAAGACAAGGACGGTGCGGTCTGGCCTGTTCTTTCCTCCAGCTTTACCCCCGCGCTGAACCCCGACAACTTCCAGGTGTTGGAATCACGTGGCCGCAAGCGGGAGGAAATTACGAAGATGAGCGGAGAGCAGTTCAAGGCCGCTTACTGGGACGGCCGTCTCTTTGGGTCCACGTTTCTCGAGAAAGCCGTTAAAAAGGGTGAAAACATCAGCTTCATTCACACGGGCGTAGCGCAGTTCGGCATGGGCGTTTCCATCTCTCCGGTGCGTATCGAGCGGCAAACCAATACCAACAAGGCCGGCGTGGAAGCCGACAAGGACCGGGGCCTGGCGCCGCTGGCCTACCGCGTGGTCGAGCACGGTGTGTATACCATGCCGTACTTCATCAACGCCGCCGTGGCAAACAAGTCCGGCTGCACAGACCTGGATGTCGAGTTGATGAAAAAGCTCATCCCGCATGCTTATGCGCAGACAGCCTCGGCTGCCCGGCCACAGTTGATCCTCCGCCATGCTTGGCACATCGAGCACAACGGGCCGCTGGGCTCGTGCCCGGACTTCGCCCTGCTGGACTCACTAACTCCCAAACGCAAGGGTAGCGGTGGAGCAGCGGTGGAACAACCCTCTACCTCTTGGAACGACTACGACGTACCGGCGTCCTTGCCGGAGTCGCTGGCCTCTCGTGTGAAAAGCTGCGTCGACCTGGTGATGCCGTAATGTCGAACCAGTGGCTGGCCCATAGCGCACGTCGAAAAGGAGAGCTCACGATCCCGGTTCAGCCGTACGGCACGCATCTGCACAATACCTTGCAGATGCGTGCCCAGCCGGCTCTTGAGGCTATGCTGCCGTTTTACTCCGGTAAACGGGCGCGTATTCCAGATCGGCTGCGCACCGCGCTGAGCTGGGCCCTGCGCTTCCACGATCTGGGCAAGCTGGCTGATGAAAACCAGGCGGTGCTTCGCGATGTCACAGGCGATTCGCTAACGTATCCGCATGAAAGCGCGGGAGCCCTCCATTGCCTGGAACACGCACAAACGGCTGCCGCGTTTGCCATCCATAGCCATCACCAAGGCCTGACCAACGCTTCGGCGGAACGCGAGCAGTACGATTTCCAACTCGAAGGAGAGCCTTGTCGCCCCTTTATCCGAGAAGGGGAATACACCAAAACTGCCGAACTGCTCCCGCTTTTGCTTCTACGCCACCGCGAGGCGCTGGCCGGTGCGCCCGATGAATTCCCATCGACACCAGTGCAGGTGCTGCAATGGCAAGCGCAGGACTTACCGAAACACGATTTCTGCACACTGGAGATGCGGCTTTTGCTTAGTCTCCTTGTTGATGCCGACCACGGCGATACAGCACACCACTACCGGCAGGAAATTTCAGTGCATGCGCCGAAGCCGCGCTGGGCGGAACGGTTGCAAAAGCTTGAGGACTACATCGCGGGATTGGGCAAGGATAAATATGGTCGTTCCACACCTAGTGTGCGCGACCCGCTGCGTTCGGCCGTGTATCGCGATTGCTTCGAGTGCGACCCGGTGGTGCCTTTGTACGCCTGCGATGCTCCTGTAGGCAGCGGCAAAACGACCGCCGTTATGGCCTACCTCCTACAAACTGCGATCAAGCTGAATTTACGCAGGATATTTGTTGTGCTTCCGTACACCAACATTATCCAGCAATCCGTGGACGTGTATCGCAAAGCACTGGTTTTGCCTGGTGAAGACCCTGAGCAGATCGTGGCCGAAAACCACCATGTCGCCGAGTTCTCCTCGCTTGAGGCTCGTGGACTCACTACTCTTTGGCAGGCTCCAATCGTGGTCACGACGGCCGTGCAATTCTTCGAAACATTGGCCGCAAACGCCACAGGACGTCTGCGCAAGCTCCATGCTCTGCCCGGCTCCGCAGTCTTTATCGATGAGGCTCACGCCGCCATGCCGCTGCATCTTTGGCCTTCTATGTGGAACCGCCTACAAGAACTGAGCAAACGCTGGTCGTGCCGGTTTGTGCTTGGTTCAGGATCTCTACCGCGCTTTTGGGAAAACGTGCGACTTTTCGATCCTCCTCCTCCGCCCCCTCCAGCAATGCTGCAACCGGCCACGATGGAAATGGGAGTTAAAGGAGAGCAGGGCCGCGTCGTCTTCCACAGCAAACCAGAACCGCAGACCCTCCTTTCACTTGTCGACTGGCTGAAGAAGTTGCCGGGAGCCCGTCTCGTTGTGATGAACACCTTGCAATCGGCGGGTGCTCTTGCGCGCAAGCTGGCTGAACAAGGGGTTTGGACGCTCCATCTATCGACTGCTCTGACACCCGCACACAGAGAGCGTGTTCTAAGAGAAGCCAGGGAACTTCTCGACCCGGAGCACAAACCTGATAGTGGCTGGGTCATGGTCGCCACAAGCTGCATCGAGGCCGGTGTGGATATTTCCTTCGATATTGCGCTTCGCGAACGCAGCTCCGTTTCCAGTTTGATCCAGATCAGTGGACGGGTGAACCGGAATGGAAACGGATCAGAAGCAGAAGTTTGGGATTTCACCGCCTCCGATCCACTGTTCACAAACAACCCCAGCCTTGACGCAGCTCGCACGGTAGTGGAGCGAGCTTTCAAAACAGGCTTGTTTGAATGCTCTGCCGGTGATGCGATGACCGTTGCCGTCGAGGAAGAGTGGAAGCGCAAACCGGACCCGGACAAAGTGGAAACACTCAGCAATGGCGAATACAACTGGGAATTTGCTGCTGTGGCTGAGATGAGTCGGCTCATCGACGACGACAGTGTTACCGCCGTGGTCGACCCTGCCCTGATCGCCCGGCTGAACGCAAGGGAGCGCGTACGGCACACCGAGCTTATCCGGGGAAGCGTGTCTCTCCGCAAGGCGGTAGCCGACAAAATCAGTCTGGGCAAACTTGACGCTTTCCGAGATGATCGCCTGTACGTCTGGCCAGAGAATCAATATGA
>CALMAN010000114.1:0-3909 GCA_937859835.1 uncultured Acidipila sp.
ATGGGAGCGCTGTGAGGCGGGGCCGCCGGGACGGGCGTGGGCCGGGGACGGAAGTACTGAAGCCCCAGAAAGACCAGAAGAAAGAGCGAAAAATAAAGCAGGAGCGAGTTGCCGCCGCCCGGAGCGCCAGGGCCGCCGGAACTTTGCTGGTTCGGATTCTTGAATTCTGCCAAGGGTGCGTTATCCCGGTCCGTACAAGGAGCTTGGGGCACGGACACTTCTATCGTACCTGTGCGCCAGCCCTGGCCACGCAAAAGCGCTACGCGGGTGGGCGCCCGTTTTCCCGGAGCGGAACCGGATCCCAGCCGCCGGGTGAAAGCGGGTTGCAGCGCAGCAGCCGCCCGAGCGACAAGAGCGTGCCACGCAGGAAACCATGGTGCGCACAGGCCAGCGCGGCGTACTCCGAGCAGGTCGGTTGGTACAGGCAGCCCCCGCTGCCTCCGGGCGCCAGTGCGTGCAGAACCGGCGATGCGACCCGCTTGTACAAGACAAACGCAGCACCAACGGCCGCCTGACGGGCAGCCGTGCTCCTCACCGCGACCCGCCGGCACGCTTGCCCGGGCGCGGAACCCGCGGCGCAGCGACGTTGGGGGCTCCTGCGGCGATGCGCTGCGCAACCGTCCGGAAAACAGATTCGAGCTCGCCGCAGAGCGCCGCGAAAGGCATGGTGGCGATCACCGGCCGGGGATGGAGCACAACATCCACGCCCGCCGGCAGCAAAGCGAGCGCAGCCCGGGCCGCGACGCGTACCCGGCGCTTGATGCGGTTGCGCAGCACGGCAGGGCCCAGCGCGCGCGGTACCGTAATGCCAAAGCGTGGGCTGGCTGGGGCTGCTGCGCCGAGGGGCTCGGCGGGGCGTTCGCGGTAGAAAAAGCTCAGGGACCCGCTGCGATACTTCCGGCTCGCGCCGTACACCAGGCCGTAATCGGCGTGCCTGCGCAACCGGATCGTACGCATCAGCGTGGGCATAGGCGGGCCGGGGGCTTAGTCGCGGAAGCCGGCGGACACGGCGATCTTGTGGCGGCCCTTGGCGCGGCGGCGCGACAGCACGGCAGCACCGCTCTTGGTCTTCATGCGGGTGCGGAAGCCGTGCGTCTTGGCGCGGTGGCGGCGGTTCGGCTGAAAGGTTCGCTTGGGCATGCTGGGTGTGGCTCCTTCGGGTTCGCGCTGGTCCACGCTGGGAGGACGAAACCGTACCCGGGGACGAACCTTGAGTATACCCAAAGCGCAGCCGCCTGCGAAAGCAGCTCGGGGGCGCAACTGGCTCCATCCACGCGCCGGGGCGGCAAGGGCCGGGGGACAAAGCTTGTTGCCCGGGTCAAGCTTCTGCCGGCTCCTCCGGATCGCCGGTCAGCCTCGCACACGCGCTTTCACCACCCCTTGTGCAGTCGAGCCGGCAACACAAATCGGCCCCGAAAACAAGGTCCAAAGCCACTGGCGACTGTGCTAGTCTCATCCTCGCTTATAGAACGATCCGTGGTTGTTGCAAGTCTGGTCTTCCGGGCCTTGCGCCCGATTCCGCTTCGTTCCACAACTCGTACGCATGCGTCCCGCTCCTTCCTTCACCGGAGGGCGCATGAACCTATGGTTCTGGCGTTTGCAGGTTTCCACGTGGTTTGGCAGCCAGCTTGGTGCACCGCGGCGCAGGTGCACAGATCAGATTTGCAGGTAAGGACCTTCCGGAATGAGCTTCTACCCCGCCGCACCTGCCGCTCCCTTGAACCCGTGGGTTCGCATCCTGGGCGCACTCCAGAAGAAGATCAACCGGCAGGCCTATGAGACGTGGTTCAAGCCCACCCTGTTCAGTCACACCGACGGCAACATCCTGGTGGTTCGCGTGCCCACGGCCAAGTTCCAGGGCATCGGCGACCGCTATGCCGACCTGATTGGGGAAGCTATCGACACACTGCGCCTTCCCTACGAGCGGGTGGAATTTGTTCCCGCAGAACGGAGCGTCGCCGGGGAAGACCCCAGGATCCCACCCGCATCCGCGCATACCGGCGGGGGCTCGGTACACGAACTGTCGGCTGCAGGCGACCGGGCGCACGACAGGGATGAGGCCGACCGGCGCGCCGGCATGCCCCTGCGGAGCGGGGCAGGGCCGGCCAGCATCGCTTCCGGACGGGGCATGGCGCCGGGAAACGGCACCGCCCTGCCGCCCCACATGGCCTCGCAACACAACGCAGCCTCGCAGCACAACGTGGCCTCGCAGAACACGGCTTCGCCGCAGCACACGGCTTCGCCGCAGCAGGGCCGTTTTGACTGGAACTCAGCCGCGCAACTGAACCCCCGCTACACCTTTGACGCCTTTGTTGCGGGCGCAGGGAATCAGTTCGCGCGCGCGGCCGCCGCGGCTGTTGCCGAGTCCCCGGCCAAGGCCTACAACCCGCTCTTTTTGTACGGGGGCGTGGGCATGGGCAAAACCCACCTCATGCAGGCCATCGGCCACGAGCTGAAGCGCTGGCAGCCGGCTTCGGCGATCTGCTACGTTTCGAGCGAAAAGTTCACCAACGAGATGATCAACTCGCTGCGCTACGACAAGATGACGAGCTTTCGCGATAAGTACCGCTCCGTCGACTTGCTCTTGATCGATGACATCCAGTTTTTGGCTCAAAAGGAGCGCACCCAGGAAGAGTTCTTCCACACCTTCAACGCGCTCCACGAGAGCGTCAAGCAGATCGTGATCGCAAGCGACCGGCCTCCCAAGGAGCTGCCCGAGATCGAGGATCGGCTCCGCTCACGCTTTGAGTGGGGCTTGATCGCGGACATCCAGCCGCCCGACCTCGAAACCAAGGTCGCGATCCTGCAGAAAAAGGCAGAAACCGAGGAGCAAGCCCTGCCCACCGATGTCGCGCTTTTTGTCGCCTCCAATATCCGCACCAACGTCCGCGAGCTTGAAGGTGCGCTGACGCGGCTTTGCGCCTGGTGCAAGCTGCACGCGGTTGAAATGTCGCTTGCCACCGCGCAGCTTTGCCTCAAGCAGTTCATCGACACGCAGGTGCGCAAGATCACCATTGAAGCCATTCAGCGCGCGGTCGCCGAGCAGTTCGGCATGCGCGTCACCGAGCTGAAGCAGAAAAACAACTCGCGCTCGGTGGTGGTACCGCGCCAGATTGCCATGTACCTTGCCAAGCAGATGACCGAAGCGTCGCTGCCGGAGATAGGCCGCCAGTTCGGCAACAAGCACCACACCACCGTGATGCATTCCATCGCCAAGATCGAAGACCAGCGCCGTGCCGACAAGGATCTAAACCGCATGCTTACCGCGCTCCAGGAAGAGCTTGCGACTTAGTGCCAGCTGCTGATGCGAAGGTGCGTCACGGAGGTGTCCCGACGCGGGCAAGTCAGTGCGAAACAAGACAGCGGCGCCGGCCAGGCCCTCGCGGTCTCGCTCGCAGGGTTCTGGCCGCACCGTGTGCACGAGGCGCTGCTGTGTTGCTGCGGCGTGCACTTCTCGCTTGCGCCTGGACCTCCAAGGGCTGCACGGGAAGCGCGACGCAAGGTTTTGTCACTGTTGCGATCGTGTCAGGCTGGACAGCTCACAGGCTCGCCGGGTGATCGTTCGCGCCCGCCGGCAGCCACTCCGGGCGTTGCGCCGCGTCGGCCACGGCCTCGACCAGCGCGTAAAAGAACCCGTTGAAGTCACGGGCAGCCCTGAAGTCCACAGGCTGCTCCAGGTCATCCTGCGGACGGTGGTACTGGACCCGGTACCAGGTACGGTAGCGCTGCTCGGCTTCGGTTCCAGGGTCGTAGCCGAAGATGAAGCCAACGGCGGGAACGCCGGTCTGCATAAACGGCCAATGATCCGAGCGGTGCAGCAGCCCCCGTTCCGGCTCGCGATCAGCGCGGATCTCGATGTGCCGCTTGGCTGCAACAGCCCGCACGGTGCCGCCCAGGGTGGAGTCATCC
>CALMAN010000114.1:3919-9996 GCA_937859835.1 uncultured Acidipila sp.
GAGGGGAAACAAGGGGCGCAGCTGGTCGAGATTGATATCCGCGACGATGCCCGGCACCGTGGGATGGCGCGTAAACCATTCTGAGCCGAGCAGCCCTTCTTCTTCGCCGGTAAAGGCACAGAACAGTACGGAACGGGCGAAGCCGGCCCCGTGCCGGCGCGCAGCCAGTTGCTCGAGCAGCGCAACGTAGGCCGCGTCATCGAGCGTGCCGTTGTAGATCGCATCCCCCCCAACCGGTTCGCCGCGACCGTACCCGTCCAGATGCGCCGAAACCGCGAGGTACTCTCCCGGCGTCCGGGTGCCGGGCAGCACGGCGAGTACGTTGTTCGCTGTGAAGTCGCGCCGGGTAATCCGGAGCTGCGCGGAAAGCGTCACCGCGAGCGGAAAACCGGGGCTCGGCGCCTCCTTCCTGGCTGCCTGGAGCAGCTCGGCGGCGGTGTGGGGGGTGCCGGCCAGCAGTGCGGGCAGCGCTTCGGGGTTCAAGCGCAGGGTCAGCAGCGTGGACGCGGCCGCCGCCGCGGCGGCTCCGGGCCCGGCCGGGTCTCGCAACGCGACCACCCGCGCGGTCGGCAGCGGCCAGCGCGGGGGTTCCAGCGGTTCCGAAGGGTCGTCCACCCAGATCACCCCGGCAGCGTGGGCGGCATGCAGGGCGGCGTTTGTGCCCGGGTCCGCGTGGCCCAGGTGCGGGCGGAAACACACAGCGAAGTGGCCGGCGAGCGACGCTCCGGCAAGCTGCGCTCGGCCGCAGTAGCCGGCCCAAACCAGCGGCGCCTGAAAGCTTTCCGGGGTTTCAGGGGTGAGCCGTACGGTGATCTGCTCGAGATTGCCGAGGGCAACCGGGGCCTGCCCCGCGCGCCGGAGCGTAAAGCGGGTGGCGCTCCCCAGGTCGAGCTTGCGCAGGGGTACCGGCTGAAAGTACGTCCCGGCCTCTCCCGCAGGCTCGAGCCCGGCTGCTTTCCATGCCGCCGCGACCATCCCGGCCGCGCGCTCATACTCTGGTGTACCGGGTTCGCGCCCCGCCATCCCGTCGTTCGAAAGTGCTTCCGTGCGGTGCCACCAGGCCAGCGTGTCCGGGTCGTGCGCTTCCCGGGCGATCTCCGCATCGCGCCCCTGAGAGAAAGCCGCCAGCGTGCACACCGCGAGCAGGGAAAGCAAAAAGAGCCGACGCCGCATGGAAGAGGTATACCAGCAGCTCGGCTGCGCTGCCCTCCCTTGGGTGAGGAGCCCGTCGCGGCTCCGGCTTGGTATGCTCGCTCCATGCTGAAGACGGGGCGAACCTGGCGCACCGCTTTCGTCCTGGCTTTCTTCCTGGCCGGGGCACTGGCTTTAGCGCGCCCGCTCCAGGCTGCGCGGCACCCGCAGGACACGGGCTTTCTGAACCGCACCCTCACGTTGAACGGCGCCGTGCATCGCTACGTCGTGTACCTGCCTGAGAACTGGAACAAGGACCAGACGTGGCCGGTGATCCTGTTTCTTCACGGCTCGGGCGAGCGCGGGACCGAGGGGCTTGATCAAACGCAGGTGGGGCTGCCGGCTGCCATCCGGCTGCACCCGGAGCGCTGGCCTTTCGTGGTGGTCATGCCCCAGGTGCCGTTTAATCACCACCACTGGACGGATCCGGACATGATGGCGGTCGCCATGGATACGCTCGGCGCCGAAGAGCGCGAGTTCCACGGCGACCCGGACCGCACCTACCTGACCGGCCTTTCCCTGGGCGGGTATGGCGTGTGGGAGATCGCGCGCGACAACCCGCATGTGTTTGCCGCCATCGCGCCGGTTTGCGGTGGGATCTTCTGGTCCTACCAGCCTTCGCGCTGGAACGAGCAAACCACGCTGCCGGCCGAGTACGCGCGCGTGCTGCGCCGGGTGCCGGTGTGGATGTTTCACGGCGCCGATGACCCGGTCATCAGCCCGCGGCAGAGCGCCCTGATGTACGACGCCCTGAAAGCCGCGGACGGAAATGTGCGCTTGTTTGATTACGCGGGCGTCAAGCACAACGTGTGGGACAAGGCCTACAACAACCCAGACCTGCCGCACTGGTTGCTCGCGCACTCCCTTGCCGCGGACGCGCATCTCCTTCCGGCGGCCGAGCATGTTCTGGTGCCTGTGCACCCGGTTCCGGCCCGGGTCAATCCGGCCATCTACGACGGCTATGTGGGCGAGTACGAAGACAACGGCGTCACGCAGATTACCGTGTTCCGCACCGGCGACCAGCTTTTCCAGCGCAACCGCATCGGGGAAGTGACAGAGCTGCTGCCGGAAAACGCGAACACCTTTTTCTACCCCTCAGGCAGCACGACCCGCCTGGTGTTTGAGCACGATCCGGCAATCGGGGCGATCCGCGACGTGCTTTCGCGCGACGACCGGCACGAGGAGCACTGGGAAAGGAAGCACTGACCACCCCGGGGGCTGCTGCGCACTGCCTCAGGATCGAACACCCGCCTCGTGCGCAGCGGTTTTGCTAACCCCGCGGCGGACCCTGCCGATAACGCAATCGGAGGCCATGGAACCAATGGCGGTGGGTCACTAAGCTTCGCTCGTAACGGCACGAACAACACCAGTTCCCGGCGCGGCGGGCATCTTGTCAGCGGCCCTCGGCGCTGCTCCCCCTGTACCCGCTCCTTTGCGGGCGCGGTCAACCCTGCTTTGCTGCCAACCACTTCAATCTTGGGAGAATCCTGCATGCCTGCCCGTCGTATTCTGCACGTCATCAACAGCCTTGATCCGGCGGAGGGCGGTCCTCCAGAAGGTTTGCGCCAGCTCGCCACGAACTACCGGGCGATCGGCTCCACGGTGGAGGTTGCTACCTGCGACAGCCCGGAAATGCCCTTTCTCCGCGACGCGCCCTTCCCGGTTCACGCCCTGGGACCGCGGGTAAACCCCTACGGCGTAACCCGCCAGCTATTTCCCTTTCTGCGCAGCCAGGCGCGCAACTACGACCTGGTCGTGATCAACGGCATCTGGCTGTTCCATGCCGCCGCTGCCGCCGCTGCGTGCAAGCTCACCAAGACCCCGTACGTCGTTTTTACCCACGGCGCACTGGACCTGTGGTTCCGGCGGCGGTACCCGTTGAAGCACCTCAAGAAGATGGCGTACTGGCCTATTCAGTATTCGATCCTCAAGGGGGCCAAAAACGTGCTCTTCACCAGCCGGGATGAGCGCGACGCTTCGGGAGCCAGCTTTTGGCCCAACAAGTGGAACGGCGTGGTGGTCCCGTACGGCACCAACCCACCGGCCGGCACGCCTGAAACGCAGATCGCCAGCTTTTTGGAGCGCGTTCCCGAGGTGCGGGGCAAACGCTTTCTGCTTTTTCTGAGCCGGATCCACGAGAAAAAGGGGATCGATCTGCTGATCTCCGCCTTTGCCAAAGTCGCGCCCGAACATCCGGAGCTTTGCCTGGTGGTTGCCGGACCGGATCAGGTGGGCCTGGCTCGGCTGCTGAAGGCCCAGGCAGAGCGCTGCGGCGTGGGGGACCGCATCTTCTGGCCGGGGATGCTTTCAGGCGACGCCAAGTACGGCGCCTTCCGTGCCGCGGACGCTTTTGTTCTGCCCAGCCACCAGGAGAACTTCGGCATCGTCGTTGCGGAATCGCTGGCCTGCGGCACGCCCGTGCTGATCTCAAACAAGGTGAATATCTGGAAGGACATCCTTGCCCAGGGCTGCGGCATTGTCCGTGAGGATACGGAGGCCGGGGTGCGCTGCCTCCTGTCTGACTGGCTCCATCTTTCCCCTGCCGCGGCCAGCGCCATGCGCCGCGAGGCCCGGCACGCGTTTGACAAGCACTATTCCATGCGCCGCACGGCCGAGGTCATCGTGCGGATCCTGGGCGACACGGCGGACGTCCCGCCGGGACGGGAACAAAGCGAGGCCCCGGTGCTGATCCCGATCAAGAGCAGCTTCTAGCCGTGGCGCAAGGGACGGATCGGCGTGTAGGGGAGGTGGAAGGGAGGGGCACTAGACTGAAGCGATGGCGGCAGGCTTTGAGGTGTTCGCAACCAGCCCGGGGGGTGGGCGCCGCGGGTGTCTTCACCTCCCGCACGGCCGGGTGGAAACGCCCGTCTTCATGCCGGTCGGCACGGCTGCAACGGTCAAGGCTGTGGCCCAGGATGTGCTTGAAACGCTCCATGCCGAAAAGGCTCTGACCGCAGGGGAGCAGCCGGGTGCGGCCATTCTGCTCGGCAATACCTACCACCTGTATCTGCGGCCCGGGCACGAAGCGATCCGGCGCATGGGCGGCCTCCATCGCTTTATGAGCTGGAGCCGTCCCATCCTGACCGACTCGGGCGGGTACCAGGTTTTTTCACTCGCCTCACTTCGCAAGATCTCCGAGGAAGGGGTGCGGTTTCGCTCCCACCTGGACGGCTCGGCGCACTTGTTCAGCCCCGAGCACTCCATGGCCGTGCAGATAGCCCTTGGCTCAGACATCGCCATGGCCTTTGACGAGTGCCTGGAGTACCCGGCCGACGAAACCCGGACCCGCGCCTCGCTGGAGCTGACCATGCGTTGGGCGGCACGCTCGCTCGGCTACTGGGAAGCCCACAAGGGGGAGGTTCCCTGGTGGGAGCAGCGGGGGAGCGGTGAGCCTTGGCCCGCGCCGGCCGTCGCTCCCCAGGCGCGGCCCAGCCTGTTCGGGATCGTACAGGGCGGCATGTTTCCCCACCTCCGGCGCGAAGCGGCCGAGCGCATGGTGGCCATGGACTTCCCCGGCTACGCGATCGGCGGGCTGGCCGTGGGCGAGCCCCGCGAGCGGACGCTTGCCATCATCGCCGAAACCCTTCCGTACCTGCCCGCCGACAAGCCCCGCTACGTGATGGGCGTCGGCTACCCAGAGGAGATCCGCGCCTATGCCGGGCTGGGCGTCGACATGATGGATTGCACCATTCCCACTCGCGCCGGGCGGCATGGGCTGCTGTTCAGCTCCGAAGGCCGGCTTAACATCAAGAACCGGCGCTTTGCCGAGGACCAGGGTCCGGCGGACCCCTCCTGCGCTTGCCCGGTCTGCGCCCGCTACAGCCGCGCCTACCTGCGGCACCTGGCCGTGTCGGGCGAGCCCCTGGGCGCGACCCTCAACTCCACCCACAATCTCGCGTACTACTTCCAAACCATGCGGAGCGTCCGGATGGAACTGGCAGCGCCGGCCGGCGTGCCCGCGTAAGCGCCCCCAGGCGACGGCAGGCGCGCTCTGTACACTGGGCGTGGATTCCACGAGCCACGCACCGCGCTCGGGGGAGGGTGACGGACGTGTTCAGCCGGCTCGAGGCCATCGAAAGCCGATTCTTCAAGCGCCTGGGGAGGCCGCAGCCGGCCGGCTTCGTCCAGCGCAGCAGTTTCTGGCTTTCGCTCACCATGGCGGCGGGGCTTGGCCTCGGTTTTCTGCACGGGGCGCTCGGTGGTCTGGCCGAAGCACTGTGGATCCTTTCCCTGGTCGCGCTGACGCCGCTGCTCCTCCTCCTGCTCCTGCGATGGACGACCCAACGGGCGCTGTGGAAGGTGCGCAACCGGCTGATCGTCACCTGCCTGCTGATGGGCCTGGCGCCGGTGGTGCTGTTCGGCACCCTGGCTGCCGTCGCCGCGTACCTGTTCTCGGGCCAGTTCGCGACCAACACCGCCGTGGCCGCGCTGGGCGAGCAGCTCGACGAGATGAAGGACAAAAGCCTGGAAGTGGCCGGCCCCATCGCGCACAGCCTTGAGCGGAACCCAGCAGCCAGGGTAGCGTCGCTGCCGCCCCTGGCAGAAACACGCAAGGGTGCCGGCCCCCAAACCGCGCTGCGCTTCGCGGCATGGCACGACGGCAAGCCGCTCGCGCTCCAAAGCGACGATCCGGACGAGCTCGCGCTGAGCCACGCCATGAACGCGCCGCTTCCCGCCTGGGTGCATCTCGGCTTCAGCGGCGTGGTCGAGGAGGGCGGCCGGCTGTACCTGCGCGCGCTCAACGGCTACATCGTGCGTGACCGCTCCGTGGTGGTGCTTTCGAGCATGCCCCTGGCGCATGGAAGCCTTTCCTCGCTTGCCGTGGGACTGGGCGCCCTGACGGTCTTTCCCGCATCCGGCGGGCCCGGGGAGCGCGACCCCGACGA
>CALMAN010000114.1:10096-15265 GCA_937859835.1 uncultured Acidipila sp.
GCGCCCTGACGGTCTTTCCCGCATCCGGCGGGCCCGGGGAGCGCGACCCCGACGACGACCGCTCTGACGGCGGCGGGAGCCGGGCAGGGTTTCCGCCTCCCTTTCAGTCAGTAAGCGGCGGCACCCTGCCCGGGCCCACGCACTTCTACGACACCCCGGTGTACTTCACCGTTCCCTTGCACCTCCACGACTGGGGCACCGGGGCGGAGGTCCCGGCGCAGATGCTGGTGGTTTCGCGGCCCGCGCTGCTCTATGCCAAGCTGTTTGCGAACTCGGTCCGGGTCGGAACAGCGGTCCGCAATGCGCTGCTGTTCATTGCCGTCCTGTTCGGACTGCTCGAACTCCTGGCCTTCCTGATGGCGGTCCGGCTCAGCCAAACCATCACTCGCTCGGTTGCCGACCTGTACGGCGCCACCCGGCAGATCGACCAGGGCAACTTCGCGTACCGCATCCCGGTCAAGCGCCGCGACCAGCTGGCCGCGCTCGCCACCTCGTTCAACACCATGGCGGGCTCGCTCGGAGACCTGGTGGAAGAGCAGCGGGAAAAGGAACGTCTCCTGCGCGAACTTGAAATTGCGCAGGAGGTGCAGCGAACTTTCTTTCCGCAAACCCCGGCCGCCCTTGCCGGCTTTGAACTGCACGGGGTGTGCAAGCCGGCGCGCACGGTCAGCGGCGACTATTACGACTTCATCCTGGCCGGGGAAGGCCGCATCTGCTTTGCGCTTGGCGACATCAGCGGCAAGGGCATCTCGGCCGCGCTGCTGATGGCCTCCTTGCACTCCGCGGTGCGCGCTTACCACCTCAGCGAGGACAACAAACACCTGCCGCCTGGCCTCCCTGGGGGGCAGGGAGGCGCGCTTACCTCGCCCGGCAAGATGCTGGCGCTGCTGAACCGCCACCTGTACGCGAGCACGCAGCCGGAAAAGTACGCGACCCTGTTTCTGGCCTGCTATGACAGCCGTACCCGCCGGCTGACCTACTCAAACGGCGGCCAGCCGCCCCCGCTGGTGCTTTGCGCCAACGGCGGGATTGAGCGCCTGGATTGCGGAGGATCCGTGATCGGGCTGCTCGATGGACTCGAGTACGAAGAAGCGACGGTCACGCTGGAAGCCGGCGACCTGCTGGTCGCGTACTCGGACGGAATCACCGAGCCGGAAAACAGCCGCGGTGAGTTCGGCGAGACCCGTTTGGTCCACGAGGTGCAGAAGGTCCGGCATCACTCGCTTGCAAACATTTCGGGCCATACCATGCGCGCGCTGGAAGCCTGGATCGGCGATGCCGAGCAGCCAGACGACATCACGCTGGTGCTGGCGCGCCAGGGGTAAGCTCCATCCCGCTTTCCCTTTCGGCCTTGCCCGGGGATCAGGTTTGCCGGCGCGCTGCAATGTTGGCAAACGCAAAGGGCCGGCCGTTGGCAGTGGAGGAGCCGGTGCTCGCGACCGTGGCGGGGTAAAGCCGGCGAACGCAGCTCCCTTCTTGACAGTTCCCCCCGGCTCATCGATGCTTAGAGATTGTGGGTTTGCCGGTATGGCACTGCGGTGTACCTCCGGCGCCGCGTGTGGGTCCGCAGCAGCAAAGGACCTTTCCAAAGGAATGTGTGTGATCGCCGATCTGTCTGCTTTGGCTGTGGCTCTGCCGCAGGGTTTCAGTTCCATCCTCCCGCTGGTGCTTATCCCGGTCGTGTTTTATTTCCTGCTTATGCGGCCCAATCAGCAAAAGCAGAAGCAGTGGCAGGAGATGCTCGGCAACCTCAAGTCTGGCGATCGCATAACCACGACCGGCGGCATCCGGGGCACGGTTGTTGCTTTGCGCGAGGATGTGCTGCACATCCGGGTGGCGCCCGACAACGTCAAGCTTGAAGTCGTTCGCACCGCCATCGCCTCGGTGACGACCGAAGAGGAGAGAAAGTAGCCGCGCACGCGGCTGCCCACCCCACGCATGCGGAACCGCCCTGGCACTCGTGTTCTTGTGATTCTTGCGACCCTCCTGGTCTTTGTCTTTGGCATCTTCGGGATCCCTCGCGGCCTCGGCCCGGCGGCGCTGAAGCAGGCGTTGCTTGGGCGCATCAGCCTGGGACTCGACCTCCGCGGGGGGACCCACCTGATCCTGCAGGTCATGGTCGATGAGGCGATCGGGGCCACCACGGACTCCGACCTCGTACGCATGCAGTCCGACCTCGCTGCGGCGGGCATCCAGGCAACCGGCTCGAAACCCGGCACGGCGCAGCCGGCGTCGCTCCAGTTTGCAGGGGTCCCGCTCGATAAGATGGGCGATGCCCGTTCGGTGCTCGGCAACCGCTACGGCGCGCAGTATGAGTTTGGCGAAAACGGGGGCGTGCTGACGGCCACGCTCAAGCCGAGCGCCATTGCCGAACTCAAGGCGAACACCCTCCAGCAGGCAGTGGACGTGATCCGCCAGCGCGTGGACACGCTTGGCGTCACCGAGCCGGTGATCCAGCCCTACAACGTCGGCTCGGACCAGATCCTGGTCGAGTTGCCCGGCATCGACGACCAGGCGCGCGTCAAGGACGTCATCCAGTCGACTGCCCGGCTTGAGATACACCTGGTCGATGGCGGCCCTTTTCCGAGTGAGCAGGCTGCCCGCGACTCGCTTGGCGGCACGGTGCCCTTTGATCAGGAGATCGTCCGCGCGCCCGCCGGGACCTCGGGGCCGGGCTCGCCCGAACAGGTGTACCTGCTCAAACGCACCGCCGAGGTCGCCGGCACCGACATCCGCGACGCCCAGGCCGGCACCAACCAGAACACCAACGAGCCGCAGGTGACCTTTTACCTGACCACCTCGGCCGGCAACCATTTTGCTGACTTTACCGCGGCCAACAAGGGCAAGGGCCTGGCCGTGGTGCTCGACAACCGGATCCGCGAGGTCGCCAACATCCGCGACCAGATCCGCGACACCGGCACCATCTCGGGCGGGTCCATGTCCACGCAGGCCGCCCAGGACCTGTCCATGCTGCTGCGCACCGGCGCGCTGCCGGCCTCGATCCACTACCTCCAGGAAAGCTCGGTCGGGCCCTCGCTGGGTGCGGACTCCATCCGCCAGGGCGTGCTCGCGTCGGTGGTTGGCATGCTGGCGGTAATGGCCTTCATGCTGGTGTACTACCGGGGCGCGGGCATCAACGCCGACCTGGCTCTGCTGTTGAACCTGATCATCCTGCTCGGCTTTATGGGTTTCACCCACGCCGTGCTCACGCTGCCCGGAATCGCAGGGGTGATCCTGACCATCGGCATGGGCGTGGACTCCAATGTGCTGATCTTTGAGCGCATCCGCGAGGAAATGCGCGCCGGCAAGAGCGCAGGCGCATCTGTAGATCAAGGGTTCGCTCATGCTTGGACCACAATTGTCGATACACACGTTACGACGATTGTTTCCGCGGCGATCCTGTTCATCTTCGGCTCCGGCCCGGTGAAGGGCTTCGCCATCACACTGACCTTTGGCTTGTTTGCAAATATCTTTACCGCGGTTTTTGTTTCGCGGACGATTTTTGACGCCAACGTAAACCGCCGTGCGCGGGGAGAGGCTATTTCTATATGAGTCAAGAGAAGATTCTGGGCGTTCCGCCGGCAATCGGCCGCGGCGTCATTGTTTTTGTGGCGGGGATGGCTTTGTCTGCGGTTTCTTTTATGGTGGAGGAGCTGATCATCAAGACCGCGCAAGGGCGCTCGTAAGGGCGCCGCGCAGCCATATTCCCCTTGAAAAGCAGGAATCTGTGGAACTGTTTCAAAATCCAAGAATCAACTGGCTGGAAAAGAAGTGGTACTTCCTCAGCTTTTCCCTCCTGTTCAGCGTCGCTGGCCTCCTGTCGCTCTTTTTCTGGCACCACCTGCCGCTCGATGTGGACTTCAAGGGCGGCACGGTGGTGCGGATCCGCTTCGCCGACACCCCGGACCTGGGGCGCCTGCGGGCGATCCTCGGCGACGCGCACATCCAGCGGATTGAAGGCATCGGCGGCTACGGCACCGCGTCGGCGGCCAACAACGAGGTCCTGATCACCCTGCCGGCGCGCGAAACCAGCGAGGCTGCCCTGGACCAGGGCCGGGCCTCCATTGTGGCGACGCTGGAAGCCCGGTACGCGCGCGCCGGAGCGCCGGCCGGCAAGCTGGACCTGGACAATGCCGGCCGGGGCACGCTGGCCGCGTTCTTGACGCAGAAAAACCCGGAAACCCTCCCGGCGGGTGACGAAGCGGCGGGCAAGTATCTCGGGCAGGCAGAAGCCATTCTGGCCTTTCGCGACAAGGTCCATGGAGGGCTGCTGCCTTCTGTTGAAAGCCTCCGCGGGGTTGCCGACCCCCCGGTGGTGGCCCTGCTTGGCTCCCGCGGCTACCTGTCCGGCTTTATCGTGCGCAGCGTCGAAAGCGTCGGGCCGCAGGTGGGGGCGCAGCTGCGCAAGCAGGCCCTGCTCGCCACGGTGTACTCGCTGGTGGGCATGCTCGTGTATCTTTGGTTCCGCTTTGAGCTGATCTATGGGGTGGCGGCCGTGGTTGCGGTCTTCCACGACACCCTGATCACCATCGGGATGTTTTCACTCTTCAACTTCGAAATCTCGCTTACCGTGATCGCGGCCATTCTGACCCTGATCGGGTACTCGATGAACGACACCATCGTGGTCTTTGACCGGATCCGCGAAAATCTGCGCCAGGCTCGCCGGGAGCCTCTGGCCGAGGTCGTCAACCGGTCGATCAACCAAACCCTGAGCCGGACGGTGCTGACCTCGGGACTGACGTTTCTGACCGCGTTGTCGCTGCTGCTGTTTGGCGGCGAGGTGCTGCGCGGCTTTTCGTTTGCACTGGTCATCGGCATCCTGGTCGGGACCTATTCTTCGATCGCCGTTGCCGCGCCGATGCTGGTGGCCTGGCAGGAGCGGCGCTCCGGCTCGCCGCGGGCAGCTGCCTTGCCGGCGGCCCGTCGCGCCAAGGCTTAGCCGCAGAAGCCGGCTCGCCCCCGCGTCGCTTTGCAGCTGTATACACCCTGTGATACAAGTGGCACACTCGCGAGCGCACCGGCTCGCCGGGCGGCTGGTCGCAGCCGGGAACAAAACACTCCCTGAGTGGTGTCTACCTGATCAATAGAAGTTTCCCGAGGTCTACCCATGTTTGAAGACGCGATGATGGAGTCGGGCGGCAAGATCAAAACCAAGAGCAAGTACTACAC
>CALMAN010000115.1 GCA_937859835.1 uncultured Acidipila sp.
CAAGGGCGGCGACGACGGCGAACTGTTCCGCGGCCGCGGTCCCATCCAGCTCACATTTGCCCGCTCAGTCGACCCGGTTTTTCCAACCGAACACACGATCTCGCGCCAGGCATTTACGGGCGAAAAAGATGTCAAGAACAGCCAAGGGACATTCGGCAAGAAATACACACTTGCCTACGGTTTGTACCGTGCCCATGGGTTCATCAGCCCGGCCTTCGCGGAGATCGGGCCAGACCCAAAAAAGTCAAAAGGGACGGGGTTTACAGAAGACGACCTCGCTTTACTCTGGAAGGCTCTCGGCGGCATGTTTGATCTGGACCATTCGGCTGCAAGAGGGTTGATGACGCCTCGTAAGCTGGTCGTTTTTAAGCATGCTTCGAAGCTAGGCGAAGCGCCTGCCCAGATGCTCTTCGAAAAGGTAGCCGCGGAAAAGAAAAGCGAAGTGCAGATTCCACGCAAGTTCGAGGACTACGATCTACGCCTTCCCTCAGCAGATCAAGTACCGAACGGAGTAGAAGTCATGTTCCCCTTTTGACACTGCATACGGCGCCGACGGTGACACGCTACATCGACCTGCTGAGGGACCGATTGGTGGTGCGGCGGCTGTTACCGCTCCTTCGCAAGAGCGGCAAGCGGCGGGTGAAGTCCCCGAGGTGTGTGCGCGACAGCGGCCTTGTGCATGCCTCGCTCGGCCTGCGGCCTTCAACGATGTGCCGACCATCCGGTCGCGGGTACGTTTTGGAAGGGCTTGGTGATCGAGAACCTGATCGCCGCCGCTCCGGAGCGGTCCACAGCAAGCTTTTATCGTACGGCAGCGGGAGCAAAGATGAATCCGCTGCTCAAAGTGCAGGCCACGGGCTGTGGACTATTGGGGTGGAACGCAGCCTTTCAGCGGGTTCCGAGAGGATTCAAATCGCCTGCGAGGTTTTCAGCCGGGATCATCGCATCGTCGTCTATGCAGGTTCGGAACAGTACCGGGTAGGCTCGGAGACGACCGCCATCGGCCTTCCCGGACTGGCAGAACGCTGAGCACGATCCGTAAATTAGGGTGAACTTGTTCGAGCGAGACTGAATGAACTTCATTGCAAGCATTGATGCTCTCCGAGACACCGACCCTCTTCCTATAAGCGGCCTGCAGCACCTCGCCTTCTGCCCGCGGCAGTGGGCGCTCATCCATCTGGAGCAGGTTTGGAAGGAGAATCGGCTCACGGCGGAGGGACGCTTGCTGCATGAGCGCGCGGACTAGCCCGGGCAGTCGCGACGGCATACAACGCGAACGGCTCGCGGTCTGCTGCTCGAAAGCCAACGCCTTCGGCTGACCGGCCGCGCCGACATCGTGGAGTTTCGCCCTGAGCCGTTTCCCGTGGAGTACAAACGGGGTAAGCGCAAACCCACCGACTGCGATCTTGTGCAGATCTGCGCCCAGGCCCTGTGCTTGGAGGAGATGCTTGGAACCAGCGTTCCACAGGGCGCCATCTTTTACGGCGAACCTCGTCGGCGGTTGGAGGTGGTGTTCACAGCGGAGCTTCGCTTGCGAGTCGAAGCGCTCGTCGTTACGATGCACAGGATGTATGCCTCTCGCGAAACTCCGCCTGCGGAGCCCGGCAAACAGTGTCGACGCTGCTCCCTATTGGATGTATGTCTTCCCGAGGCCACGGCAAACCGCAGCATTGCTAGACGCTGGCAGGCAGCCCAGCTGCGCTCCCTGCAGGAGCAGGAGTAGCTTCCCGAATGCGCAAGCTTCTTAACACCCTCCACATCATGACCCAAGGAGCGTACTTGCACCGGGATGGTGAAACCGTTGCGGTCAAGGTCGGGTCGGAGCTGAAGCTTCGCATTCCCGTGCACACGCTGGAGGGTCTGGTCTGTTGGGGGCAGGTGTCCTGTTCGCCGCCCGTGCTTGCTCTTTGCTGTGAGCATGGAGTCGGCATCTCCTTTCTTACTGAGCAGGGTCGATTTCTTGCCCGCGTGCAAGGCCCGGTGAACGGAAATGTTCTTCTTCGCCGGCAGCAGTACCGCATCGCCGATCGCGAAGAACTGAGTCTGCCGCTGGTCCGCTCCATCGTCACCGCCAAGGTAGCCAACAGCCGGACCGTTTTGCTGCGTGCTGCGCGGGAGTGTTTCGAACCGGAGCGGGAAGCACATCTGCGCGAGGTCGCCAACCGACTGTCCTGGGTAGGAATCGAAGCCTCCCGGTCAACTTCCATTGAGGAGGCCCGCGGCCATGAAGGCTTGGCCGGGCAAGCGTACTTCAGCGTATTCGAGTCGATGATTTTAGGTGACCGCGGGGCGTTTCCTTTTGGAGGCCGCTCTCGTCGTCCGCCGCTGGATCGAGTCAATGCGCTGCTCTCCTTTGTGTATGCCCTGCTGCGGCATGATATCGAGTCCGCACTGGAGTCCACGGGTCTCGACCCAGCCGTTGGCTTCCTGCACACCGATCGTCCGGGGCGCCCCAGTCTGGCCCTGGACATGATGGAGGAATTGCGCAGCGCTCTAGCCGATCGCTTGGTGCTCACGCTCATCAACCGGCGACAGGTACAGGCAGAAGGTTTCACGCAGCAGGATGGCGGAGGCGTTCTGCTGGAAGAACCAACACGAAAGTGCGTTGTTGCCGCCTGGCAATCGCGCAAGCAGGAAGAGGTGGAACACCCTTTCCTAAAGGAGAGGATTTCACTCGGCCTTGTGCCGTATACTCAGGCGCTCCTCTTGGCGCGTCACATCCGCGGCGGCCTGGACGGCTACCCTGCTTTCCTTTGGAGGTAATCAACCGTTGCTGGTGCTTGTCAGCTACGATGTCAGTACCCGGGACGAGGCGGGACGCAGGCGGCTTCGCCGTGTGGCCCGCCTTTGCGAGGACCGTGGGCAGCGGGTACAAAACTCGGTGTTTGAATGCCTGGTAGACGCAGCCCAGTGGGTGGCTTTTCGGGCTTCTTTAATCGCTGAAGCCGACGCAGAACACGATAGTCTACGCTTCTACTTTCTTGGCAACGAATGGAAGCGGCGCGTAGAACATGTGGGAAGCAAGCCCTCCTACGACCCGGAAGGACCGCTGATCCTGTAGATCTTCTTTCAGTCAGAAGCTGCGCGGACCGCAAGCGAACACGAGACCCCCGCAAGGTTCGCGATGGCTCTAATCTCCTCCCGTTCAGCCCTTTAGCTTGCTGTAGGAGCTTTAGTACAGCCTTCTTCCCCCAGAGAATCTGCAGGTTCGCGATTTGGCATCGTAAAATCGTGCTGCTTGAGTCACTTAGCTCAGGCGCGGTCGCGCCCCACACGGGGCGCGTGGATTGAAACAAACCGCGACCGGCACCGTTTCACCGCTCATGGACTGTCGCGCCCCACACGGGGCGCGTGGATTGAAACTACATCACCAGCTTTCAGGAAGGCGTCGGTCTGCGTCGCGCCCCACACGGGGCGCGTGGATTGAAACCTGAACAAGATGCTCGGGGTCGATACCGTACATGGCGTCGCGCCCCACACGGGGCGCGTGGATTGAAACAAGATGAAAGCTCCGAACACTGCCAGACACGGTACGTCGCGCCCCACACGGGGCGCGTGGATTGAA
>CALMAN010000116.1 GCA_937859835.1 uncultured Acidipila sp.
CTTTGCGCCTTTTTGCCCTCCATCTGCGACGGGAAAAGCGCCGCTCGGTCCTCGGGGTGAGCCGGGCACGAGTTTTCCCTGCCGGGCCCCGCCCTTGCCCCGAAACCCGCCGGCGCCCGCAAGCGCTCTTGTATGATCAGGGTGGCTCGAGGAGCAGGCGCGGCACCCATCCAGACCTATGAAAATCCACGAATACCAGGCCAAAGAGATCCTCCGCGCGCACGGCGTCCCGGTGCCCGAAGGCGAAGTCGCGAACACGCTGGAAGAGGCCGTGGACGTGGCCAGGCGCCTCCTGCTCCGCGGCGCGTCCGGGGTCGTCGTCAAGGCGCAGATCCACGCCGGAGGGCGCGGCAAGGGCGGCGGCGTCAAGGTAGCCCGCACGCTTGAAGACGCCGGCCAGTACGCCTCGCAGATCCTGGGCATGCAGCTGGTTACCCACCAAACCGGCCCCGCGGGCCAGCGCGTGCGGCGGCTCCTCATCGAAGAAACGGCCGCCATCGACCGGGAACTCTACCTCGGCATCGTGCTTGACCGCGCGCAGGCGAAGCTGGTCTTTATGGCCTCGCAGGCAGGGGGCATGGAGATCGAGGAAGTTGCGGCCCAGGACCCTTTCGCCATCCACAAGGTGGTTGTCGACCCCGCCGTGGGGCTTATGCCCTACCAGGCTCGCGAACTTGCCTTTGCCCTGGGCCTCACGCCCGCGCAGCTGCAGCCGGCTGTGCAGTTTATGCTCGGGCTCTACCAGGTTTTTGTGAAAACCGACGCCACCCTGCTCGAGATCAACCCCTTCATCACCACCAGGCCGAGCGGGCCGCAGGCGCTCGACAGCAAGCTGCTGGCCCTGGACTGCAAGCTCACCTTTGACGACAACGCCATGTTCCGGCACCGCGAACTGAAGGAGCTGCGCGACCTGGCCGAAGAAGATCCGCTTGAAGTGGAAGCGTCAAAGTTCGCGCTCAACTACATCAAGCTCGACGGCAACATCGCCTGCATGGTCAACGGGGCGGGCCTCGCCATGGCCACCATGGACATCATCCAGTACGCCGGCGGCTCGCCCGCGAACTTCCTCGATGTCGGCGGGGGCGCCAACCAGCAGCAGATCGAAAACGCCTTCCAGATCCTGCTTTCCGATCCCAACGTCAAGGCCGTCTTCATCAACATCTTTGGGGGCATCCTGCGGGTCGATACCCTGGCGCAGGGCGTCGTCCAGGCGGCTCGCAACCTCCATGTCCAAGTGCCGATTGTGCTCCGGCTCGAAGGCACCAACGTCGAAGAAGGCCGTCGTATCCTTGCCGAGTCCGGCTTGGCCTTTGAGGTGGGCGAAACCATGCAGGATGCCGCGGAAAAAGCCGTGGCAGCGGCGAAGCGTATGGCGGTGAAGCAGTGAGCAGCGCCGGACACCCCCCTCAGGATCCAAACACAGCCCTCGAGGCGCTACTGTTTGACGTCTTCGGCACAGTCACGGACTGGAAACGTTCCATCACGAGGCGATGCGAGCGGTTTGGCGCCGAGCACAAGCTTTCCGCCGATTGGGAAGCCCTTACCGTGGAGTGGCGCTCGCGGTACAAGCCTGCAATCGAGCCGGTGCGCGAGAACAAACGCCCGTGGGCCGATTTTGAGCAGCTGCACCGGGAGGAGCTGGACGCGCTGCTGCCGAAGTTCGGCCTTGACGCGCTATCAAACGACGACCGGCAGCTGCTGGTGCACGGCTGGCACCGCACTGAGCCCTGGCCCGACGCCCTGCCGGCGCTCGGACGGCTGGCGAAGCGCTACATCCTTGCGCCGCTCTCGAATGGAACCGTGCGGCAGTTGACCGACACTGCCAAGCACTCCGGCTTGCCGTGGGATCTGATTCTCGGCGCCGATATCTTCCGCACCTACAAGCCCGCGCCCAGGCTCTACGAGGCCGCGCTGGCGCTTGTCGGCTCGCCCGCTGACCGGGTCGTGATGGTGGCAGCCCATAACGAGGATCTACAGGCGGCCAAGCGCGCCGGCATGCGTACTGCTTTTCTCTACCGGGAGACCGAGGATCCCGATCCGGAAGCGGAGTACGACTACACAGCACGCGATCTCGTCGATCTTGCGGAACAACTGGGCGCGTAGGTGCCGAACGGCTGCGCTGCAGCGGAGGAAAGCGAACCATGGCAGTACTGGTCGACACCAACACGCGCCTGATCGTGCAGGGCATCACCGGCCGGGAAGGTACCTTCCACGCCAAGGGCTGCGCCGAATATGGCACGAAAGTGGTAGGCGGGGTCACGCCGGGCAAGGGCGGCTCCACCCATGAGGGCTGGCGGGTCTTCAACACGGTCGCCGAAGCCGTGCGGGAGACTGGCGCGAACGCGACTGTGATCTTTGTCCCCCCTCCTTTCGCAGCCGATGCCATTCTTGAGGCCAACGCGGCCGGACTGCCCTTGATCATCTGCATCACCGAGGGCATCCCGGTGAACGACATGGTCGAGGTTTGGCGCGTTCTTGCGCACTCGCCGTCCGTGCTGATCGGTCCCAACTGCCCGGGCGTCATCTCGCCGGGCAAGGCCAAGGTGGGCATCATGCCGGGCCGCATCCACAAGGAAGGCCCGGTCGGCATCGTTTCCCGCTCCGGCACCCTCACCTACGAGGCCGTCTACCAGCTCACGCAGCGGGGCATCGGCCAATCCACAGCCATCGGCATCGGCGGCGACCCGGTGATCGGGACCACCCATACCGACGCCCTGCGGCTGCTCAATGGGGATCCCGAAACCGAGGCCATCATCCTGATCGGCGAGATCGGCGGCTCGGCCGAGGAAGCCGCGGCGGCCTACGTCCGTGAGCATGTCCGCAAGCCGGTGGTCGGCTTTATCGCCGGCCAGACCGCGCCGCCCGGCCGCCGCATGGGCCATGCCGGGGCCATCATCTCCGGAGGTCAGGGTACGGCGGAAGAGAAG
>CALMAN010000117.1:0-40209 GCA_937859835.1 uncultured Acidipila sp.
AGTACGGGTACAGCATTGGGGGCGTGTGTTTGGAGTTTCCGCTGGGTGGGTGGGAGCAGGCGGAGGTGGATGTGCGCGAGCTGGCCGCGGGTGAGCTGCGGGAGGAAACCGGCCTGCGCGCCGGGGCGCTTCAGTATCTCGGCCCCTTGTGGGTGGCCTACGGCTTTTGCAACCAGCAGCAACACGCCTTTCTCGCGACAGAGCTTAGCCCGGGGGAGCCCGCGTTTGACCCCGAGGAGCATGACCTGACGCTGCACACGGTGCCCGTTGCACGTTTTGAGCAGATGTTGCGCGAAGGATTGATCCAGGACTGCTGCACCATCGCGGCCTGGGGGCTGTACAAGGTGTGGAAAGAAGCCCAGCAGTAAAGGGGAGCAGGGATATGGCACAAGGCTGGACGGCTGCACAGATACCAAGCCAGAGTGGCAAACGCGCGATTGTGACCGGCGCGAACGTGGGGCTCGGCTTCCAAACCGCGCGCGCCCTGGCGCGTGCCGGCGCGCAGGTGGTGATGGCTTGCCGCTCGCTTGAGCGCGGCAACACTGCGGCCCAAACGATCCGGGCCGAGCAGCCCGGAGCAGAGATCTTTGTCGCGCAGCTGGACCTGTCGTCGCTGGCCTCGGTACGCAGCTTCGCCGCTACCGTGCTTGATGCCAGGGAACCGGTCGACATGCTGATCAACAATGCGGGCATCATGGCCTTGCCGCAGCGTGAGCGCAGCGTGGACGGCTTTGAAATGCAGCTGGCCACGAACTACCTGGGCCACTTCGCCCTGACCGGTCTGCTGCTGCCGGTCCTGCTGCGCTCGGCCGCGCCGCGCGTGGTCAGCGTATCCAGCAACGCGCACAAGCGCGCACAGCTCGGGTTCAACGACTTTCAGCGGGAGCAGAAGTACGCAGCCTTTGAAAGCTACTCGCAAACCAAGCTGGCCATGCTGGTCTTCGCCCGCGCCCTCCAGGCGCAAAGCGAGCTGCATCGCGCCAAGCTGCTTAGCCTGGCCGCCCACCCGGGGCTTTCCGCCACCTCCATCGCGCGCAAGCTTGCAGGGCCACCCAAGTTCATCATCCCCATCGTGTTCACGGTCCTGGGCCAGAGCGACGCAGCCGGTGCGCTGCCGCAGCTGTATGCGGCAACCGCGCCAGGTGTGACTCCGGGCGGCTACTACGGGCCAAGTGGCATTGCTGAGTTCAAAGGCTCACCGGCACCAGCCCGGGCTTCGGCGCAGGCTGTGGACGCGGCCAACGGCACCAGGCTTTGGGAGATATCCGAGCAGCTTACCGGGGTGACCTACGACTGGACGCCCCAGGGGTGAGAGGGCACCCGGTCATCGTGTCATCGGGAACGGGCCGGCATCTTCGGGGCGCGCGCCAGCAGCCCGACCATCCCCAGCCCGGCGAGGAGAACCCCCTCTTCCAGGCCTTCGCTTGAAGCGTGGAGCTGGTTGAAGTCCAGACGGTGCGGGTCGCTTGCGGGCGCCCGGTCGATGTCGCCGCCCACCGCCAGCCGGTCCCGCTCCATGCGCGGCATCACGCCCCACTGCGAAAACGCGGTAAGCAGCAGCATGGCGAGCGTGCACAGCAAGGGCCCAATCACGGTGCGTCCATACGCCCGTGTGCGCTCCGCGGCCACCATCAGCAGAAGCAAGAGCGTCCCGGCGATCAGCCCTTCGGTGTGCAGCCACTCCAGGCAGGCTCGCACGACCAGCCCCGCGGTATGCCGGTCCGGGAGAACCTTGAAGGCAACTGCCGCGACCAGGGGGAAGAACATCACCGCCCCCAGCCACAGCACCACCAGAATGAGAATGAGTGTTCTGAGCAACGCCCTCATCGTTCTCCTTCCACACCTGCCTTGCCGATCCTACCAGCCTACAGAAAATGCAAGATTGCTATGACAAAGTGTATGAGGAGGGTGTTCGGCATGGCCAGCCCGCGATGCGGAAGATGGATTCCGTTCCGCGTGGCGCATACTTTGTTCCATGGCGAACCCTCACGCGGGAAGAAGAAGCGCGAAACGGCATCGTGATTGCAAAGCCTGAGGGGATGAAGAACTGCTGTTTGATTCGCCTTTTCTCTCCAGAGCCGGTCGTTTATCTCACGCTTGGCCTGAGTGCCCTCAGTCTGAGCGCGGCGCTTACACCCGGGGCCTTTGCACAGGCCACCTCCGTCAACGGTGGATCCATCCAGGGCACCATCACCGACCCGAGTGGCGGGGTGCTTCCAGGAGCCACGGTGCTCATCCGGAGCGTTGGGACTGGATTGAGTCGCGAGGTAAAGACCGACTCCGCCGGTTTCTACAGTGATGGACCGCTCAACCCAGGCCCGTACACGGTCACGGTGGCGCTGGCGGGCTTTCAATCCTTAAACGTCCAGACCGTTGTGCGCACAGGGACGGCGACGAGCGGGAACTTCAAGCTCACCGTGGGTGCCTCCTCGGAGACCATCCAGGTCAACGCCGGACAGCTCCAGGTCAACACTGACCAGCCCGGCGTTTCGGACGTAATCACGCGGCAGCAGATTGAATCGCTGCCGATCAATGGGCGGAACTTTCTCGACATCGCCCAGTTGCAGCCCGGGGTTGTGCTTCAGAGTGGCTCCAGCTTTGATCCGACCAAGGCGGGCTACTCCGCGATTTCTGTCAGCGGTGTGTCAGGCCGCACGACGCGCATTCTGCTCGACGGGCAGGACATCACGGACGAGACGGTTGGCACGACCATCATGAACGTCGATGAAGGCGCGGTCGACGAATTTCAGCTGAACCGCTCGACGCAGGACGTTTCTGGTGAGGTGACCTCGACCGGCCAGGTGCTGGTAGCGACACGGTCCGGCACCAACGCCTTCCACGGGGAAACCTTCTATAACTTCCAAAACAACAGCGTGGGCTTTGCGCCGACCACAGGCGGCTTCAACACCCCTTTTGAGCGCAACCAGTTCGGCGGCTCGGTTGGCGGCCCGATCATCAAAGATAAGTTGTTTTTCTTCGGGAACTCGGAACGGATCAAACAGGACGAGCAGACCGCAGCAACCACCAGCCCTACCTTCGCCCAGATCCAGCAGCAATTCCCTTTCATCCCAACGCCGTACCGCGAAACCTACAGCACCGCCCGTCTCGACTACGATGGCTCGAAGGGGATCCACTACTTCGTTCGCGGCGCCTACAATGTCAACCGCACGGACTCCAACTTCAGCGATCTGTACTCTCTCTACACGACCCGCAACAATGTGCCGGCGATCGTCGGTGGCGCGGACTTCACGACGGGACGCTTTACCCACTCCTTCCGCGGCGGGTACGAGAAGTTTCACAACCTGCTGGTGGGCGGCACAAACGGCGTGACCTCGATCTATAACCCCACCTTTACCGGCGGGGGCAACGTCACTCTGTTTGACAGCTCTGACAACTTCTACGCGGGGCCGAACTTCCTCGCACCCCAAGGTACGTACCAGTCGGACAAGCAGCTGCGCTATGACGGCACCTGGACGCGCGGTGCGCACACGGTGAAGTTCGGGGCGAGCTTGAATCGCATCCTTGGCGGCGGCTTCGCCGCGTTCTACGGACAGTCCCTCTTTACGCAGTTCAACAGTTCGACCGCGCTCGCCCAGTGCGGGCTGGCTTCAGTAAGCGGGCCTTGCCCCGACGATCCGGTCAACGGCTATAGTGCCTCGATCTATTTGCTGGGCAACGGCAACGGTTTATTTACAGAAAAGCCGGGGTTCGGCCTGACCGGCGGCGGCGAGGAAGACTGGCGAAGCGGTGCCTACGTTGCGGACACGTGGAAGGTCACGCCTTCCTTTACGGCGATTGCCGGGTTGCGCTGGAGCACAGACACGGACCGCGCGAACCAGGATCTGCCGACGCCGCTCTGCTCCTCTGTTTCCCCGGGCCTGCAGTTTCCGGGGTGCACGGGAGACACGCCGCTGTTCAACCAGTTCAGCCCTGGCCTGGGCGCGCGGACGCACCAGCCTTACGGAAACTTCGGGCCGCAGGCCGGCTTTGTTTTCAGTCCGGGGGATCACAAGACATCCGTCCGTGGTGGTGTCGGGATCTTTTACGAGAGCGACATCTTTAACAACACCTCCAACGCCCGCAGCCTTGCTGTCAATGCAAACGGCAACTTCTTCAATCTAACGACGGTATGCGGCGGCACGACCAGTGTGCCGCTCCCGAACGGCACAGTCGTCACGAGTGTCGATGGTGTCCCGCTGTCCACAATTTGCGGAGAGTCGATTGCGCAGGCCGCTCCGCAGATCAACATCCTCAAGGCCGAGTACCAGGCCGCGTCCGGCACTGGTGGGCCGAACCCCGGCTACATCGGCACAGGCGCCGGTTTAAGCACCGGTTTGAACGGTACGATCTATGGGGCGCCATATCTCTCGCCCTATTCGATTCAGTTCAACGGAGGGGTGCAGCATCAGCTGGCGAAGGGAACGATCCTCACCGTTGATTATGTACACAACGCCACGATGAAGATTCCGCTGGTCATTGACGAGAACCATGTCGGTGCGGCGCGCTTCTTGAACGTCGCAGCGGCGAAGGCTGCCATTGCGACCACGCTGGCGGGCTGCGGCGCTACTTCCATCTTCAACGCAACACAGCCGGGTGGCTGTCCTACTGCGGCGGATCCGACGCATGCGGCTTCCATCGTAGATTTCGCTGCAAACGGACTTGACTCAAGCGCACAGTACACCGGCGGCTATCCTGTCTCGTTCACGGGCCAGGCACCCGCGGCGTTTGCCGGCGCGAACCCAAATGTCGGTGTCGGCCGCTTTATTCTTCCGGTTGGCCGTTCCGGGTACGACGCGCTCCAGGCCGTGCTACGGCAGCAGTTGACAAGTCCGGCTCCTGGAATCAGAAACGCGAACTTCCAGATTTCCTACTCGCTGTCGCGTATCGTGAACCCGATCGCCACCGTGAACGGGAGCAGCAGCGCGGACCAGTTCTTCAGCTCCACTCCGTGGGACTATGACAACCCCAACCTGTACCTGGGTCGCTCCAGCCTCGACCACACCAACGAGGTGAGCTTCGGCGGAAGCCTCGATGTCAAGTACGGCGCGACCATCGGGCTGATTGGCCACTTTTATTCTGCGCCGCCAAGCAGCCTGACCCTGGATAACACCACGGGGAACCCAGGAGAAATCTTCCGCACGGACGTTGACGGGGATGGTCAGACGGGAGACCTTGTTCCGGGCACCGGTCCGGGCTTCTACATGCATCAGGTTAAGGGTGCGGGGCTGAACCGGCTCATCAACTCGTACAACGGTTCTTCTGCAGGCAAACCGACGCCGGCAGGTCAGGCGCTGTGGACGCTGGCGTTCTTCAGCTTTCTGACCTGACAGCGCTGAACGCGGTGCAGCAGCCGCTTGCCCTGGCGCCGACGACACCGGTCAACAACTCAGCTTTCCGTGCGTTTGATCTGAACGTCGGCTACCCAATCCACCTCGATCGCTTTCGCGAGGGCCTGAGCCTGGAACCTAACGTCGTGATGTACAACGTCGCCAACATGAGCAACTTCACCAACACCAGCAACGGCACAGGCCTTACCGGGCAGCTGCTGAATGTCGCCGATGCAGGGGGAACCGTAGGGACCTCGGACGCGAACAACCGGTTGAACGGCCCAAACAACATCAGCGTGCAGAATGGGCTTCGCACACAACGTGGTGCGGGGACCTTTGATCAGGGTGCTCCGCGCTCAACGGAGTTTCAGCTTCGGTTGAACTTCTAAAAGCAAGCAGAGAACAGGGGGAGAGCCGAAAAGCTCTCCCCCTTTTTTTTGCGCCCGGACAAACTCAGGCGAACAGGAATTCCTTCGTGCGCAGGCTGGCGATCGTGTCGCGGAGCTTGGCTGCCTTTTCGAATTCGAACTTCTTTGCCGCCTCGCGCATGTCGCTTTCGAGGTGCGCGATGTGGAGGTCGAGCGCCTGCTGCGTGGCAAACTCGGGCACCTCGTCGGTTTCTTCCGTCAGATCGGCGTAGTCGGCCTTGAGGATTTGCGCGAGCGACATGTCGGTCGGTCGAATGATCGAGGTGGGCGTGACATCGTGTTCCTGGTTGTAGGCGCGCTGCACCTCGCGCCGGCGGCCGGTCTCATCCAGCGCTTTCTTCATGGAGTCGGTCATCTTGTCGGCGTACAAGATAGCCCGGCCGTGTACGTGGCGCGCCGCGCGGCCTATGGTCTGGATCAGGGAGCCCTGCGAACGCAGGAACCCCTCCTTGTCGGCATCAAGAATCGCGACCAGGGACACTTCGGGCAGGTCCAGTCCTTCGCGCAGCAGGTTGATGCCGACCAGCACGTCGTACTCCCCCTTGCGCAGATCGCGCAGCAGCCGCACGCGCTCCAGCGTTTCGATCTCGGAGTGCATGTAGCGGCAGCGGACGCCTACCTCGGTGTAATAGCCGGACAGATCCTCGGCCATGCGCTTGGTCAGGGTGGTGACGAGCACACGCTCGTTGCGTTCCACGCGCAAACGAATCTCTGCCAGCAGGTCATCGATCTGACCGCGAATGGGGCGGATTTCGACTTCAGGGTCTATCAGGCCGGTGGGGCGAATGATCTGCTCGACCACCACACCCTCGGCCTTGCTGAGTTCATACGGCCCGGGCGTGGCCGAAACATAGATCAGCTGGTGCACGCGATTCTGGAACTCTTCAAACTTGAGCGGCCGGTTGTCGGTGGCCGAGGGAAGACGAAACCCGTACTCGACCAGGTTCTGCTTGCGCGAGCGATCGCCGTGCCACATGCCGTGCAGCTGCGGCACGGTCACATGCGATTCGTCGATGAACATGAGGAAATCCTTGGGGAAATAGTCAAACAAGGTCGGCGGCGGCTCACCCGGCATGCGGCCCGAGAAGTGGCGCGAGTAGTTTTCGATGCCGTGACAGAAACCCATCGACTTGATCATTTCCAGATCAAAGCGGGTGCGCTGGTGGATGCGTTGCGCTTCGACCATGCGGCCCTGGCTTTCAAGCTCTTTCTCCCACCATTCCAGCTCGGCCAGGATCGACTCGATGGCGGACTTCTTCCGCTCAGGCTGCACCACGTAGTGACTCTTCGGATAGATCGGCAGGCGTGCATATTTCTGCTTCACCGTGCCGAAGAGCGGATCGATCTGCGAAAGCGCGTCCACTTCGTCGCCAAACAGCTCAATGCGGTACGCGCTTTCATCATAGGTGGGGAAGACTTCAATCACGTCGCCGCGCACGCGAAATGTGCCCCGGCGAAAATCGCCATCGGTCCGCTCGTAGAGTATCTCGACTAACTTCTTGGTGATATCTTCCCGGCGTATCTTCTGCCCTCTTTCGAGAAAGAGCAGCATGCCGTAGTAAGCCTCCGGCGAGCCCAGGCCGTAGATACAGGACACAGAAGCGACGATGATGGTATCGCGACGCTCAAACAGAGAGCGCGTCGCCGCGAGACGCAGCTTGTCCAGCTCCTCGTTGATGGTTGCTTCCTTCTCAATGTATAAGTCGCCGGCCGGGATGTAGGCCTCGGGCTGGTAGTAGTCGTAGTAGGAAACAAAGTACTCAACGGCATTGTTCGGGAAGAACTGCTTGAACTCGTGAAAGAGCTGCGCGGCCAGCGTCTTGTTATGCGCCAGGATCAGTGCGGGCCGGTCCAGCTGCTCGATCACCTTGGCCATGGTGAAGGTCTTGCCGGAGCCGGTCACCCCGAGCAGGACCTGATGTTCTTCGCCCGCGCGGATGCCTTCGACGAGCTCGCCAATGGCCCGGCCCTGATCGCCGCGCGGCTGGTAATCGCTGACAAGCTCAAAGTCCAAGGCTGGCTCCTTCCCGCTCCCTTGCGCCCAGCGCCTCGGCCCACTCACGGGCTTCATCAACGACAACATCGACCAGCTGTTGCGCCACCATGTCGGCCAGCGTGTGCGGGGAAAAGCCGTAGCGGCAGCCGAGGCTCCAGGCCCCGGCGGCGCGGGCGGTGCGGACGTCCACGTCGGAATCGCCGACCATGACGGTTTCGTCCGCGGCCGCACCGGCTTCGGCCATTATGTGGCGGAGCCCTTCGGGCGCAGGCTTCTTGGTCGCAAAGCTGTTGCCCCCGTAGATGGAAAAGAAAAACGGCGCGAGCTTGAGAGCCTGGCAGATCTCCATGGAAGCGTGCACGGGTTTGTTCGTCAGCACTGCCATGCGAACGGGCAGGCTGTCGCGCAAGGTGGCGAGCTGTTCGAGCACGCCGGGGTACAGCCGCGTGTGATCGAGCTTGTGGTCGCGGTAGTACGCCAGAAACGCTTCAAGCGCAGCCGGAGCAAGTGCCGGATCGGCCCCACCCGAGGCAAGGGCACGAGCGACCAGCGTCCCGGCACCGTCACCAATGTAAGACGCGATCCGGTCCTCGTCCTGGCGGGCCAGCCCAAACTGCCCCAAGGCTGCGTTTACCGACTCAACCAGGTCCTGACGCGAATCGATCAGGGTGCCGTCCAGGTCGAAAACCAGCAAGCGTAGCTTTGGAGATGGGATGGGACGGTGCAGATGAACCATCCCCTTATGCTACTAGCCCCTGCGCCTGGCGGAGCGCGTCGGGTTGGCGGACGCATTGACGGACGTACTAGCGGACATGGATGTCGCCGGACCCGGTGATGGCGTGTACCTGCGGGCCGCCTCCGTTCGCAGTGCCGACCAGGTGATGCTTGCTCTCGCTGCTGGCCTGCTGCAGCATGCCGCCCTGGTAAGCCAGATCGCCGGAACCGGTGCTGGCGTCGAGCGCGAGCGGCGCGCCGTGCGTGTCCAGCGTGATGTTGCCCGATCCGGTTTCTAGCTTCCAGGCGGCAAGCGGCCGGCCGGAAATGTTGATGCTGCCTGAACCGGTGTGCGCCCACAGGCTGCTCTGGACGTTGCTGAGGGTGATGTCGCCCGAACCGGTTTGCGCCTTCACGTCGCGCGGCGAAAGCATGGTGGCCTGAATCGTGCCGGAGCCGCTTTCGAGCGACACGCGATCGCTGAGGCCGGAGCCCTGGATGCTGCCCGAGCCGGTTTTGAGCTCCACCGGCCCCCCATTGTCTTCAACGCGGATGTCGCCCGAGCCGGAGTTGGCGCGCAGGTCAGTGCCTCGCGGCGTGGTGATTTCGTAGTCGATGCTGACGTTATTCACATGCAAGTCGCGACCGATGCTGATGATGTTGCCGGCCTGGGTAACGGGCGGGCTCGCGACTACCTCCTTGACCCGGTCTTCACCCGAGCCCCCGCCAAAGAACCCCCCACTGCTGTGCACATGGCCGACGATGTGCACGGTGTTTACCGCGCCCGGGGTGACATGGATACTGCCGGAGCCCGTATCGACGCCCAGCAGCACGGGGCCGCTGACCCGGAGCGTGCGCTCAAAGGTTTGATCGGCAGCCAGGGCAATGGCGGGCAGCAGGGTTGCGGCGCAAGCAAGCAAAAGCGAACAGCGGGCTGAGTTCATACCGGGAGTCCTCCACGCGCCGCAGGGGGCGGGCGCTCACCGGTAGAGTACGCTTCCATCCGCGCAGCGGTTCCCCGAAATCGCGCCAGCTGGCCGCGGAATGCTTGGTGACGCGTATCACGTACACTCACAGGGAATGCTGGGTATGCTTGTATTCCGGCTTGCGGCGATCGCGGCGCTTATCCTGGCGAACGGCTTTTTTGTAGCGGCTGAATTTGCGCTGGTATCGCTCCGGCGCAGCCGGCTGGAGCAGCTGATCGCCGACGGAGTGCCCGGGGCACGTGCGGTGGACCGGCTCCAGGCGCGCCTCGATGATTTTCTGCCGGCCGTGCAGTTCGGCGTGACCTTGTGTTCCCTGGCTCTGGGCTGGGTGGGCGAGCCGGCCATCGAAGGCGTTCTGCAGCCCTCGCTTCTGCGGCTTCCGCACGCATCGCTGTACGCGCACCTGCTGAGCGCGTTTCTGGCATTCTGCTGCATCACCTACTTCCATGTGCTGCTGGGCGAGCTGGTGCCCAAGTCGCTGGCCCTGCGCCGGGGCGAGCACCTGGCCATCTCAGTGGCGACCCCCATGCTGGTGTTCATGGCGATCACCCGGCCCGTGGTGCTGCTTATGAATCGATCCGCCGCCAGCGTGCTCCGGGTGTTTCGCACGCCTCCATCGCATGGCGATGCGGTGCACTCCCCCGACGAGCTGAAGCTGATTGCCACGGCAGCGCGCAAGGGCGGCGTGCTGCCCGCCTTTCAAGAAGCGTTGATCCACCGCGCGGTCGAAGGCGTAGACATTCCAACGCGGGAGATCATGACGCCGCGGCAGCGCATCTTCTCTCTCCCGGCTTCCTTGCCGGTCGAGCAGGCCAGCGCACGCATCGTCGAGGAGATGCACTCGCGGATCCCGGTCTACGACCCTTTGCGTGGGCCTGAAGCCATCATCGGCGTGGTGTATTCAAAGGATGTTTCGCGACTCATGCACTTCCACGCGATGGCGGGCGGCCGTGGAGAGCCGCAGGCGCCCACGGGCGTTCCAACGGCCGCATCCCTGGCCGGGCTGCAGATTCGCGCCATCATGCGCGAGGTGCTGGTGGTGCCGGAGACCAAGCGCGTGTTCGACCTGCTGGTGGACTTTCAGCAGCGGCGGCGTCACCTGGCCATCGTGGTCGACGAGTTCGGTTCGACCGTGGGCCTGGTGACCGTCGAGGACGCCATTGAGCAGCTGATCGGCGAGGTGGAAGACGAGTTCGATGTGACGACCACCACCACGCCCTTGCTGCCGGCCCCCAGCGAAACGCTGGCGCTCGACGGCAGCGTGAGCCTGCGCGACCTGGAAACGCAGATGCGCTGGATGCTGCCCCGTGACAACGGGGTGGAAACGCTGGCCGGCTTTCTGCTCAGCCGCTTGGGCCACATCCCGGTGCTGGGCGAGCGCGTGGACTTCGACGGACATCGACTGACGGTGGTCGAGATGCAAGGGCGCCGCATCAGCAAAGTGCGGGTGGAAACCAGCCCGGAAGTGCAACGGAGCGCGGAGGAGGCGGCAAAGTAACGTGCGAAGATGGGGGCGCATGGTCCCGCAGCGTGGTCAGCAGATCCTTCCGGCTCGCGCCTTGCCTCTGCGCAGGGGTCGCTGATGAGACGAGCTTTGCGCGCGCTCGGGGGGCGTCTGCTCTATACGGTTCCGGTGGTCTGGCTCGTCGTGTCGCTCGTGTTCCTGCTCATCCATCTGGTGCCCGGAGACCCGGTGCAGCAGATGTTGGGCGAAGGCGCGCGTGCCGGCGACATCGCTCTGCTGCGGCACCAGTACGGCCTCGACCAGCCGCTCGGGACGCAGTACTGGCTGTACTGGCGCGGGGTCGTGCACGGCAACCTCGGCCAGTCGATTCGCTTGAATGATTCGGTGACGCACCTCCTGCTGCTGCGTTACCCATACACCTTTGTGCTCACGGCTGCGGCGCTGCTGTTTGCGCTCCTGCTGGCGTTGCCGGCCGGCATCACCGCCGCGCTGCATCGCAATCGCTGGCAAGACCAGGTGCTGGGCGTGGTCAGTTTGTTCGGGCTCTCGTTCCCGGCCTTTGCCCTGGGGCCGATGCTGATCCTGCTGGTGTCGATCCGGCTCGGCTGGCTGCCGGTTTCCGGCGCCGGCGGGCCCCAGTATCTGCTGCTGCCCGCCGTCACCATGGGCTCTGCGCTGGCTGCCATCCTGACGCGCATGGTGCGCACCTCCATGCTGGAAGAGCTGGGGCAGGACTACATTCGCACGGCGCGCGCCAAAGGGCTGCCCGAGCATACGGTCGTTTACCGGCACGCGCTGCGCAACGCCATGATCCCGATCCTGACGCTGCTTGGGCTGCAGTTCGGCGCACTGCTGGCTGGCGCGATCGTCACGGAGATGATCTTTTCCTGGCCGGGCGTTGGGCGTCTGACCGTGTCGGCAATTTCCAATCGTGACTACGCGCTGGTGCAAGGCTGCCTGCTGGCGATTGGACTGACGTATGTGCTGGTGAACCTGCTGACCGACGTGCTGTACCTGCTGGTAAACCCGCGCATCCGGGGTTGAAGGGTGCCCGGGAACGCGCCGCCCTCCGCCACGGCACAGCGGCCACCCGCTAAAGCAGCGCGAGGTGCTCGGCCTCCAGCACACCGGCCTCGATATGGAGCAGCCCGGCGGTAATGGGCAGCGAAAAGCGACGCGGACCGGCAGCACCCGGATTAAAGAACAGCACGCCGCGGCGGTGTTCGAGCAGCGGCTTGTGCGAGTGGCCAAAGAGAATCACTTGCATCCCCGCTGCCCCAGGGTCAAGCGACAGGGCATGCAGATCGTGGAGCATATGGAGGCTCACACCGTCGAGCGTCAGGTACTCCTCCGCTGGCAGCGCCGCGCAGGGCCCGCTGCGGTCGATGTTGCCGCGGATCGCGGTCACGGGTGCCACGGCCGCGAGCCCGGCGAGCACCGCCGGGTTGCCCACGTCGCCGGCGTGCAAAATCCTGTCCACGCCGGCGAACGCCGACAGGAGCTCCGGGCGCAGCAGGCCGTGCGTGTCGGCAACGACCCCGATCTTCACAGGCCGACTTCGATGCGCGTACGGGGGTCAAGGAAGTCGCGCAGAGCGTCGCCCAGGAAGTTAAACGAAAGCACGCACAACATCACCGCAACAGCAGGAAAAAACACCAGGTGGGGCGAGTCGAACAGGTGCGAGCGGGCGTCGTTGAGCATGCTGCCCCAGCTGGCTGCGGGCGGCGGCACCCCGAGCCCGAGAAAGCTGAGCGTGGCCTCGGCCAGAACCGCCCCGGCCATGCCGATCGCCGACTGCACAATGAGCGGCTGGAGGATGTTGGGCAGGATGTGCCGGATGAAGATGCGCGCATCGCTCGCACCCAGGGCGCGGGCGGCCTCCACAAACTCGCGCTCGCGCACGGCCAGCACTTGTGCCCGCACCAGCCGCGCATAGCCCACCCAGCCGCCGATCGAAAGCGCCAGCACCAGGTTCAGAAGCCCTGGGCCAAGGAAAGCAACAAAAGCAATGGCCAGCAGAATACCCGGCAGCGCCAAAAACGCATTCATCACAAAAATGTTCAGAACCGTATCGAGCGCGCCTCCGTAGAAGCCGGCGAGGCCACCCAGCAGGAGGCCCAGCGATAACGAACACACGACGACGGACACGCCGACCAGCAGCGAGATGCGCGCTCCATACACGATGCGCGAAAAGGTGTCGCGGCCCAGCTCGTCGGTGCCGAACAGGTGCGCCGCGCTGGGCGGGGCAAGGCGGTGGTCCAGGTCGAGCGCCGCGGGAGGGTGCGGTGCAATGAAAGGAGCAAACACAGCCATTACAGCGAACAAAAGAACTAGGCACATCCCTAGGGTCGCGAGCGGTTGCCTCCTTAGCAGGTGGGAGACGGTGCGCCCGCGCCGTGCGGCGGAGGAGAGTGCGGGGTGGGGACCGGCCAGTCCCGGCGAGGAAGAGGCAGCCATTGCCACCATTATGCGGCACGGGCCGGCTCTTCCGCCGGAAGAGCCGGCCTAGTCGATGAAATCCAGCTTGGCTACCTGCGGGATGATGCCCCGCTCGTGCCCCATGGCAAGCAGCCGGGCAATGGCTGCGCGGCCCTCGGCGCCATAATCCATGGTGCGTTCGTTGACATACATTCCCACAAACTTGTCTGCCAGGCTGGGGTCCAGGTCGCGGGCAAACTGCATGGCGTAGGTCAGCGCGGACTCGCGATGATCAAGCCCGTGCCGGATCGAATCCCGGAGCGCCTTGGTGGTCACCCGCATGGCCTCCGGTCCCAGGGAACGCTTGATCGCGTTGCCTCCGAGCGGCAAAGGCATACCGGTCTGCTCGCGCCACCACACTCCCAGGTCGAGGATCTTGTTCAATCCATTGACGCCGTACGTGAGCTGCCCTTCGTGGATGATGAGCCCGGCCTGGTACTTCCCGGCCAGCACCTGCGGAATGATCTGATCGAACGGGACGACCTCGGTCTCGATGTCCGGGGCGAACAGCTTCAGGGTGAGGTAAGCGGTCGTCAGCTTGCCGGGAACGGCGATCTTCAGCTTCTTCACTTCCTCGTATGAATACCGGTGGGGCGCGATGATCATGGGCCCATAATTTTCCCCGACCGAACCGCCGCAGCTCATCAAGGCGTAGGTGTCCTGCAGGTACGGGTAGGCGTGAAACGAGATGGCCGTCACATCGTAGAAAGGCTCGTCGATGGCCTTTTGGTTCAGGGTTTCGATGTCACACAGAACGTGGGTGAACTTATAACCCGGCACGCGCACTTTGTTGGTAGCCAGGCCGTAAAACATAAAGGCGTCGTCGGAATCGGGGCTGTGCGCGATCGAAATCTCGCGAACCGTCGAAGCTGCGTCGGTGCCTGTGATTGCAGAGGTGGAACTCACTGGAAGGGTGATCCTTTCTTCGCCTCTGCGCGCACGGAGGTGCCAGCGGCTTTGTTCCTAAGTAAGAGTACGCCTGAGCGCTTCGGAGCGGCGTTAAGTCGCGTCGACAGAGTGAAAGCTGCGCCGGCGGCGGGACACGCCGCTGGCGATGGCCGCGGCAAGCAGCACCTTGACGGCGTCCCCGGCAAGAAAGGGAAGCACTGCCAGGCGAAGCACAACCGCGGCATTGCCATGGGTCAGCGAAGCGATCCAGCCTGCGCCGCAGAGAAGAATCAGCCCGTCGCCCAGAGCCGCCGCCGCCGTGGCCCGCGCGAAGCCCCCTTCCCGGCGCCATAGCCAACCGGTCAGCGCCGCGGCCAGGGGGTACGAAAGCAGGTAGCCGGCGCTCGCTCCCAGGGGGAACAGGCCACCCAGGCCGGGCACCAGCACCGGCAGGCCCACGGCGCCCTCAAGGAGGTAGGCGACCAGAGCGGCTGCACCGAGCCCCGGACCCAGGAGCAGCCCAAGGAGCAGCACCGCAAACGGCTGCATGGTCATCGGCACCGGCGTCCACGGGAGCGGCACCGCCACCTGTGCGCACAAGGCGACAAAGGCTGAAGCAAGGAGCACGGCGAGGACGCGGCCCTGCACCGTGGACAGGGACTGTGCGCGGAAAAGCCGGGCATGCGCTGAAGCGTCGAGGGCGGCAGGCTTGTTCATCACTTCATCTGCTCCTTGGAAGAGATCGCGTGCGGCATGACTACGATTGGGACCGGTCAGCATTGTGCGGCTACTGCCCGTGTCGCTGGCCCGCACCTGCCGGGCTGCTCAATGCTCTTCGGCGTCATCGGGATCCGCGTCCGCTCGCAGCGTCAGAGTGCCGCCGGGACCAGATGGCCGCTTGCCGTGCCTGCGAACCGCCCGTGCAATCGCCCACGCGGCCCAAAGCAGCGCCACGATGCTGACCGAAAACACCGCAAGGAGCACACGCATGAGAAGCCGAAGCCCCAGCATAGCAAACCGGGGGAAGCGACGCCGCTGCGGTTCTTGCGTGGCTCGGGCTTTGGTCTCGACTCCCCGCGAACCGCATCCTAGGAGCGCAGGCGTTCCAGGCTGTTTCCGGGAAGGGAAGGGGAATGATGGCGACTCCCATCAAGTTTGGTACCTCCGGCTGGCGAGCAATCGTCGCCGAAGAGTTTACGGCGGCAAATATTCGCCGCGCTGCCATGGGTATCGCACAGTATGTAGCCAGGCAGCCGGGTGGTCCGCATGTGGTTCTGGTAGGGCGGGATCCACGCTTCCTGGGCGAAACCTTTGTCGCCGAGGCGGCAGGGGTGCTTGCGGCGAACGGAGTGACCCCGCGGGTGATCCCTGAGCCGGCGCCAACGCCGGCGATCGCCTATGCGGTCCGGCAGCAGAAAACGGCGGGCGCCATCAACTTCACCGCTTCGCACAATCCACCGGAATACAACGGCATCAAGTTTTCCACGCCGGACGGAGCGCCCGCCTTGCCAGAAACCACGGGGCAGATCGAGGCTGCCATCGCCGCGCTTGGCGAAGAGGTGGTTCCCCAGGCCCCGGAGGGCAAGTACGAAGAAACCGACGTCAAGCCCGGGTACCTCAAGCGCATCGCCGAGCTAGTCGATCTCCGGGCCATCCAGAAGTCCGGGATCAAGGTTGTGTTTGACCCGATGTGGGGCGCCGCGCGCGGCTATAGCGACCACATTCTCAGCGAGCACGGCGTCCCTGTGGAAGCGGTTCACGACTACCGCGACGTGCTGTTCGGCGGGCATGCGCCTGAACCGGATGGCGAACTGCTAGAGGATTGCCGGGTCAGGATGAAGCAGATCGGCGCCGGGATCGGGATTGCCACCGATGGCGATGCCGACCGCTTCGGCATCGTCGACGAGGATGGGACGTATATCCAGCCCAACTACATCATCGCGCTCTTGTTCGACTACCTGGTGGAAACCCGCGGCTGGACCAACGGCGTTGCGAAATCGGTGGCAACCACAAACCTGATTAACGCGCTGGCGGAGAAACATGATGTTCCACTTTATGAAACGCCTGTCGGCTTTAAGTACATCGGCGAGCTGATCAACCAGGACAAGATCGCAATCGGCGGGGAAGAAAGCGCCGGGTTGACGATCCGGGGTCATGTGCCGGAGAAGGATGGCGTACTCGCCGGCCTGCTCATCACCGAGATGGTGGCGCGGCGCGGCAAGAACCTGGGGGCGCAGCTTGAAGACCTGTTTGGCAAAGTAGGTTCCTTTTACCCGCATCGCGAGAACTTCCGCTTGACCCCGGAGGTCAAGGAGAAGTTCACTGAAAAGGTCAAAGGCGACCCGGCCGAGCTGGGTGGCCGCAAAGTTACCAGCATCGTGCGGACCGATGGGCTCAAGCTGATCCTGGACGATGGATCCTGGGTGTGCTACCGGCTTTCGGGAACCGAACCGGTGGTGCGGGTCTATACCGAAGTACGCAGGCAGGAAGACAGCGGCAAGCTGAGCGAAGCTGCCAAGGCCTGGGTGCTGGCATAAGGCGAGCAGGAGTGAGGCGTGATGGCAGGACAGCAGGGTGATGCGCGGAGAAAAAGCCGTTGGCGTCAGCGCATCGCGACCGGGGTGGCACTTCTCGTGGCTCTGGTTTTTGGATGGCACGCGATCTTCGGTCAGAATGGCATCACGGCTTACGCCGCGAAGCGGAAAGAGGAGCGGGCGCTGCAGGTTGAGATCCGCAAGCTTGGGGAGGAAAACGCTAAGCTGAAAGACCATGTTGACCGCCTGCGCACCGATCCGGACACCATCGAGATGGAAGCGCGGCAGCGACTGCACTACGCCCGGCATGGCGAAGTGATCTACACGCTCACCGATCCGCAGCCGGAAGACCAGTCGGCTGCTGCCGGAAGGTAACCCGGTTAGGGCGCGGCTTCCCGCGCCAGCAGTTTGCGCTTGCGCTCAACGCCCCAGCGATACCCACACAGGTCGCCATCCCTGCGCACGACGCGATGGCACGGGATGGCGACGGCCAGCCGGTTTGCAGCACAGGCCCGTGCGACGGCGCGTACCGCCCCGGGCATCCCGACGGCCTTGGCGATCGCTGTGTAGCTCGCGGTCGTGCCTGGGGGGAGCAAACGCAGTGCCTGCCAGACCCGCTGTTGGAAAGCGGTGCCCCGGATGTCGAGGGGAAGACTGATCCCGGTGGCCGGCGCTTCGACCAGGGCCACCACCATCGCCACCTGCTGCTCGAAGACCGGGTCCTGCCCCACCAGTTCGGCTTGTGGAAAGCGGTCCTTAAGTTCGCGCAGGAGCTGCTCAGGATCATCGCCGAGCGAGATGGCACAGATGCCCGCCCCGCTTTGTGCCACCAGGATTGAACCCAGGCTGCACTTGCCCAGGGCGAAGCGAATCGATTCGCCGCTGCCGCCCTTGCGAAAGGCGGAAGGGGACATGCCGAGCACCTGTCGCGAGGCAGCGTAGAAGCGCCCCCCAGAGTTGTAGCCGGCCTCGTACAAGGCTTCCGTCACCGTAGGGCTGCTGCGCAAAGCCTGCTGCACCGCCTGCTTGCGGTGGGCCGCTACATACGCCTTTGGCGTAAGCCCGGTTGCAGCGCGGAAGACCCGGTGGAAGTGGGAGCTGCTCATGGCTGCGGCCGCTGCCAGTGCTGCAAGCCCCGGCTCTTCTTCAGCAGCCTCGATCCGGCGGCAAGCCTCGGCGACAAGGGCCGCGTGCCGCTGCGCCAAGGGAGGCCGGTTCGGGATGCAGCGCCGGCAGGGCCGGAACCCGGCGCGCTCTGCGTCGGCCGCGCTGGCATGGAAGCGGACGTTTTCCGGACGCGGCCGCCGGGCCGCGCAGCTTGGCCGGCAGTACACGCCCGTGCTTTCTACCGAGAAAAAGAAGGCGTCGTCGGCCGCGGGATCGCGCGCCATGATCAAAGCCCAGCGGGGGTCGCCCGTGATGGAGATGGACGGCTGCTTGGGAGTGGTTGAGCGTTTCATCTGGTTCCCCGTTTCGTTTCTACGCGTTCCCGTGTCCTGTGCGCGGCGGGCCGGTACACTTCTTCCAGCATTCCGCCAGGGTCTATATGGCCGCAGCTCCGGGCCGAGCCCGTGAAAGCGGCAGAAGCTCCTCAGCAGGGTCCACCCGGTTCTGCGCGTCCGCCCGGAGCAAGGATTCCTCCAGGTGCAGTGCACAATCCTCACCGCAAAGGCTAATGCCGATGGCGCCTTGGCCGGCCGGTTACCGAACGTCTGTGCATGGAAACAGACTGCACTGCCTGCCCGGGGGAGCGCGCTCCGTTTCTTGCTTTCAAACCAACGATCTTCAGTTCGATCAACAGAGGGTCGCGCCGGCCGGTAGGCAGCGAGCGACTCCGCCGGTAGTCTCAGAGAAGACCCACCATGTCCTCATTCGCACAGGAGATTGCGCGCGCAGCCCCGTCGGTTGCGGACGCCAAGCAGCGGCGCTGGATCTATGTGCCCTACGATCGGCTGACCGATGCCGCCGGTCCGCTGAGCGAGACCGCACCCGAGCAAGCCGGCATCGTCATGGTAGAAGCGCTTGCCAAGGCCCGGCGCCGGCCCTACCACAAGAAAAAGCTGGTACTCATCCTCGCAAGCCAGCGCCATTTCGCGCTTGAGCAGGCCGCGCGCGGAGTCAGCGTGGCCTACATGCTCACGCCCGGCATCTTTGCCGATGGCCTGGAGCTGGCACGGCAACGCTACGGTTTGTCGCGCTTCACGATGATGGAGCCGGCCGAGCGGGAGATGCGGCTCGACATGGATGAGGCAGTGCGGCGAGGCGTGGCCATCGAGCAGGCGCCCGACCGCACCTGGCTGTCGACCGATGAGGATTGGGAGCGCGTGTTCGGCAAGCAAGGGCCGGAACCGGTGAGCAAGCACCACCTCATGGACCGTTTTTACCGCTTTCTGCGCGAGAAGACCGGCTACCTGATGCGCGACGGCAAACCGGAGGGCGGCCAGTTTTCCTTTGACGCTGAAAACCGTCAGCCCTACAAAGGGGTGCCGCTGGTGCCGCGCCGCCCGGCCTACCCTCCGGACGAGATCACTGGGGAAGCAATCGAGCTTGTTGAGCGCGAGTTCCCGCGCCACTTTGGGAATACAGCAGGTTGGAACCTGCCCGTGCGGCGCGAGGACATCGACGCCGCCTGGAAGTGGAGCCTCGAGAACCTGCTGCCGATCTTTGGGCCGTACGAAGACGCCATGTGGACGCGCGAGCCGGACATGTTCCATAGCAAAATGTCCGCCTTTCTCAACATCAGCCGGTTGCTGCCTGGCCGCGTCGTCGCCGACCTGGTGGAAGCAGCCGGCAAGGGGTTGATCCCGCTCGCAAGCGCGGAAGGCTTTCTGCGGCAGATCCTGGGCTGGCGCGAGTTCATGCGCCACATGCACCGGATTACCGATGGCTTTCGCAACATTGCTGCTCCGGTCGAGCCCCCGAGAGCGCCCGCATCTGGACCAGTGCAAACGCGAGCCATGGAGCAGCAGGAGGAGCTCACGGCGCCCGATGCCGGCGCGCGCCCGTCCGCCCTCGGAGCATCGCTGCCCCTGCCCGCGGCGTACTGGGGTACCCCTTCCGGGCTGAACTGTCTTGACACGGTGGTGCGCCAGGTGCTCGATGAGGGCTGGTCGCACCACATCAACCGCCTCATGGTTCTGAGCAACTTCGCCACGCTGTGCGGCTACTCGCCGCGCGAGCTGACGGACTGGTTCTGGGTCGGCTACATCGATGCCTACGACTGGGTCGTTGAGCCAAATGTGTTGGGGATGAGCACCTATGCAGACGGCGGGCTGACCGCGACCAAGCCGTACGTGAGCGGCGCGGCCTATATCAACCGCATGAGCGATTACTGCGGCAGGTGCCAATACAACCCCAAGCTTGCAACCGGTCCGGAGTCATGCCCCTACACGGCCTTGTACTGGACCTTTCTTGAGCGCAACGAAGCTGCCCTGGCCCGCAACCCTCGCCTGCGAATGCCCTACAACACGCTCTACAAAAAAAGTGCTGCCGAGCGGCTTGCCTTGCGCGAGCGCGCGGATGCGTGTGTGACGGAGCTGGGCAAAGCTACGTACTAGCTCGCCGGAGGCTTCGGGGGGACCGGCAGCCTGTACCGGGGAATGCTACAAAGGATTGCGTGGAAAAAGATATTGTGATCATCGGCGCGGGGCTGGCCGGCATGCGCTGTGCCGAGTTGCTGCAGCAGGCTGGCTTTGAAACGCTGGTTCTGGAGGCCGCGGACGCGCCGGGTGGCCGTGTGCGCACCGACCTGGTCGATGGTTTCCGGCTCGATCGCGGCTTTCAGATCCTGTTGACGGCCTACCCGGAAACCAAAGCAGTGCTAAGCTACCGGGCCTTGAAGCTGCGGAAGTTCATACCCGGCGCGCTGGTCTGGTATGGCGGTCGCTTTCACCGCTTTTCTGACCCGCGTCGCGAGCCGCTGCGGGCAGGGCGCTTCTTGTTTGATGATGTCATCCGCTTCGGCGATAAGTGGCGGGTCGCGGCTTTGGCCGCACGCGTCAACCGCGGCGACCCCGCCATGCTCTTTCATCGTAAAGACGAGTCGACGCACGCGTTTCTGCGGCAGTTCGGCTTTTCTCCCAAGATGATCAACCGGTTCTTTGCGCCTTTCTTCGGCGGTGTCTTTCTAGAAAGCGAGCTGCAAACCTCGGCGCGCTACTTCGAGTTTCTCTTCCGCATGTTCGCGGACGGTTCGGCAGCGGTCCCGGCCGAAGGCATGGAGCGCATCCCGCAGCAGATGGCTGCGAAGCTGGCGCCCGGCACGCTGCAACTGAACACCCGGGTTACCGAGGTGAGCCGCCGCCAGCAGCGCTTTCTGGTAAGCACCGACAGCAGCGGCACCATTGAAGCCAAACAGCTGGTTTTTGCCGTTGCCGAACATGCACTCGGGCCTTTGCTGGCCGGCCTTCTACCCCACACCCGTACGCAGGCAAGGGAGCGGCGTTTGTGGAACCGCACCACCACGATCTACTATGCCGCGCCGCGTTCGCCGATCGCAGGACCCATCCTGGCCCTCAATGGCGAGGGGCCGGATGGGGGGCCCATCAACAATCTTGCCGTGATGAGCCAGGTTTCCAAACGCTACGCGCCGCCGGGGCAGGAGCTGATCGCGGTCAGCATCGTGGGCGTGGCTCCCGGAGACGACGCAACCATGCAGGCGCTGGAAGAAAGGGTACGCGAGCACGCGGAGCGCTGGTTCGGCGCCGAAGCCGTGGAGCAGTGGCGATTGGTGGGCGCTTACCCCATCGAGCATGCTTTGCCCCTGGCCCGCACCACGCAGTGGGAAAGCAGCGCGACGCGGGTGACCGACAATGTGTACATGTGTTCTGACGCGCAGGAAACGCCGTCTCTGCAGGGCGCCCTCGCGTCCGGCCGGCGCGCTGCCGAAGCCATTCTTGCGCAACGGGGCGCCTAGCTTTGCTTTGACGCCGGGGACCCTGCTTTGGTACAAAGGGTTGTCGGGCGCACCGCTTTTACCCCTCTGGCGCCCATGCGCACACTCCTCAGTAGCTCAATGGCAGAGCATTCGGCTGTTAACCGAAGGGTTGTAGGTTCGAGTCCTACCTGAGGAGCCAAACCCACCGAGCGCAGCATCCGGGCTGATCGCAGAAGCTCAGGGCAGCAGACCAGCCCTACTCAAGCCTACTCATACGAGAGTGCTTCAATGGCATCCTGTTTCGTGGCCTTGATCGCTGGCGCGGTCACCCCGAGCAACGCCCCAACGATCGCAATGCAGCCGGCAATCGGCCACCAGCGGTACACCGTCTCCTGGATCAGGCTGGCCGGGCCTGCGTGGCGCAGCAGCCACTGCGACCCGTATGTCAGCAGGATGCCGACTACGGTTCCAAGCGCGGCCAGCAGGAAAGTCTCCCGAAAAAGCAGGTTGATGATGTAACCCGAAGAGGCTCCCAGTGACTTCAGGATCCCTATCTCACGGGTTCGCTCCAGCACCGCGGTGTACATAGCCATAAAAACAACAAGGAAGCCGACAACAGTGGCCAGCCCAATGACCACGGCGATGAAGCTTCGCAGCAGGCCGACGCTGTTGATCGAGAGCAGGGAAGTAAACTCCTCGATGCTGTAGACCGGGTAGCCGGGAAGCTTTGCGCGGATCGCACTCAGTACAGACTGGATCTGACTCTGGTTATCTACCTTGACGTAGATCTGGCTAAGATGGCGCGGACTGCCGACTAACTCCTGCAAAACAGGAAGCGGAAGACAGATGCGGGCCAGCTTGCCGGACTCAAAAATCCCGGCCACGCGCCAGTCGTGATTGATCAGGTGTACCGACTGACCGACGCGCAAGTGCTTCTCACGGGCGTAGTATTCATCGATAAGGATGTCCTGGTCAGAGCGAAATGGACCGCCCGCGAGATAGTGGAAGCCCCCGCTCATCTTTGTAAACTGCGCAAGATCCATGCCGGTGATGGAGTCGAGGCCAGTGAGTGGCTGGACTACCGTGCCTGTGACGAGCGCGACATGCGGCTGCTTCATCAGTAAAGCCAGAAGCGATTCGGGCATAGGCGCTGTACTGAGTCCGATGATCGACGAACCTGGAGGCCGGATCATGATGTCGGCGCCGACTCCCCGAGCGCGCCGCGCTGCTCCGTCCAGCGTGCCGTAGCTGAGACCCACGATCGTCAGGATCATGGTGACTTCGACAGCGATCGCGAGCACGCTTAGGATGGTACGCACCGGCCGAAAGCCGATGTTCGAGAGAACGAGTTTATTCATGAGAGAAACAGAGAAGGGTGTGGGCAGGTGCGCTGCCCACACGGGCTTTTCGCTCATTCAGAACGCAACGGCAGCGCACTTAGTCCCCGTAAGCTGCTTCGAGTGTCTGCTCCGGCAGAACGCCGGCTCGAAGCTGCTGCTCATAGGCGGCCAGCTCTTGCTCGATCCGCTCGGACGCAATCCTCCGCTGAATAATGTCTTCGCGGTAGCGCCGCAGGAAGTAGTCGATGGTCTCGACGCGGATGCGGATCGAACCGGAAGGCTTGTTTTCGTCCAGGTCTTTAAACGAGAAGTAAGGGGTTCCGGAGCTTTCGATAATCCCTTCGATCACGCCATAGATAGGCGCGTCGTGTCCGCACTTAAAGCTCGACATCTCCAACGCAACAAGGTTCGGGTGGCGAGCCGTGAACTTTGCCGCCCACACCTTGTGGTTCGTGCTGGTCGAGTAGCGATTCTTCCACACGTCGGCGATGTCCAGCGGATGCTGGATCAGGCCGGCGCGTACATCATCGCCAAACAACCGCTCCAGCAGGTCCTCATCATAGGGCAAAGTGCTCTGCGAAAAGATGGGGTAGCCCAGCTTCTGAAACTCTTCCAGGATCTCATGGTTGAGACCAGGATCGTGGTGGTAAACGCGGCCCAGCATCACGATGCCGATGCGATCTTCGCGTTCAAGCTGATCAAGCGTCCTTCGCGCATCCCCGCGTATCTTTGCTTCACACGCCCGCAGCGCTTTAAACGCGACCTCTACAGCGCGGGCGTTCTCCTCGCGACCAAGCCCGAGCAGGGGCGACCAGGCTTCGTACATCTGATCGGCACAGATCCGCTCGTCGCGGAAGTTCATAATCGGGTCCAGATAGGCAATCCCGTTCTCGCTGAAAAGATCGCTTTCCTTGGTGAAGGCAGCCTTCACCGCATTCGGTGTCGCCGTCACGGTGGGGCAAGCATTCGATCCGGTAAGGTTTACGAGCGGCGTACTGAGAATGTCGTACATCGGAAAGAAGATCGCGTGGAGCGGCTTCTTGGCGTGCGCCACCGCAAGGAGGTTATACACGTGTGCGATGCCTATCTTCGAGGGATAACAAGGGTCGATCGCGCCGCGGCTTGCACCGGCGCGATACAGTTCCGGCGTCGTGTAATCGGAGTACACGATGTTCTCCTGCGCAAGACCGAGCGAAGCAAAGTAGGCGTTGAAAAACGGTGCGTACTCGTAGGTATTCAAGAGGCGCGGCAGTCCTACGCGAAACTCCTTGCGCCGCGCATGGAGCGCGGCCCGTTCCTTGACGCTTCTGGATACAAAGATGCCCTTGACGCTTGGCGTCGGGTCGGCAACCACTTCGACCTTGCGATACCGGAACACGTCGCGCGCGGCGACGTCCACGTAGTTGGGGTTCTTCTCCATGACCGCGTCCAGGCCGGCCTTGATGTCTTTCATGTCTGCGACATCTTCGACCGTGCCCTTCTCACAAGTGGCGATGATCAGCCGCTGCTCGCCCATTCGTAGCGGAACCTTTGTTTTTTTCTCCTGGAAGTCGACCGGCTTTGGCAGGGACAGAAAAGCGCCCGACCCCGCTGCTTTGATCTGGATCAACGGCTCCACCTTTGCCTTCAGCGGCGATGCCGTTGAGCAGGAGCCGCCGTGTTCATGGGTGTGTTGGTCCAGGTGCGCCTCAATGGTTTCGAGGCTTGGCAGCGCCGCGGGCACGCTCGCCGCCACCGTAGCCACATGCTTATGGGTTCCATCCGCGTGCGCCGACTGCTCGACTGTTACTCTTTCCCCGTTGACGTCGACATCGATAAAGGTCCGGAGACAGTTGTTCTTGCAAAAGTAGCAGCGCGTGTCCTCATTGCGCGTAGTGCGATAGCGTATCTTCGCGACTGCGTCCGTGCCGATGAAGCTTGTCTGCCGCCCGTTGGTCCACAGCCGCAGCGCTTCCTGCGCCGCGCCGATCGCGCCCGACTCGCCGCAGTGCTCGTGGATGATGATCTCAGGCTCTTTCCCTGACGCTTTAAAGCTTTGCCGGATGAAGTCGACCTCGGCTTTCACGACAGCCAGATTGTTTTGCGTGCCTCCCTGCAGAACAAAGCGGGTGCCCAGCGCAGAAAGGTTTGGGATGCTGGCGACATAGAGAAAGACATTCTTCGGCAGCACCGCGGCCAGACCCGCCAGGATCTCCTCCGCGCGCCAGCCCTGGCGCTGGAAGTTGACGATGTCCGACTGCATAAACACAGCGCAACCGTAACCAAAGACCGGCATGGATTTGGCCGCAAAGGCCAGGTCGGAGTACTGCTCCACCTTAAGCCCGAACCCTTCAACCGTAGACTGCAGGAAATATCCGTTGCCCGCTGAGCATTGTGTATTGAGCTTGAAGTCTTTGACGCGACCATTCTTGAGCACGATGAGCTTGATGTCCTGGCCGCCCACATCCACGATCACGTGCGGGTCGTCGTAGAACTTCAACGCCGACTCAGTATGCGCGACCGTCTCGACCAGCGCCACATCCGCGCTTAGTACGTCACGCAGGATGTCCTTCGCATAGCCGGTGGTCCCGACCCCCAGCACTTCCATGCTGGCTCCGGCGCCCTCAATCTGCCCGCGCAGTTTTTCAAACATCTCGATCGTGTCCTGGATCGGGTTGCCATTTGAAAGCTGATAGGCCTTGCACAGGATGTCGCCTTGCTCATCGAGCAGTACGGCCTTTGTGGAAGTGGAGCCCCCATCAATGCCGACAAAGCCCCGCACCGTCGACCCTGGTTGAAAGGTAGCCGGGACGAAGCGCTTCTTGCTGTACTCAAATTGAAACGTCGCGAGCTCGGTAGGGTTCTCGACCAGGCCCTTGCCGCCCGCTGCGGCCTTTTCCTCGCTCCGTCCAAAGTCGATGTAGTACTTCAGCTTTTCTGTGCCGGTGTACTGACCAATCTCCTCGTCCTCGTCGCGGCCGAACTCGACTGCGCCGAGCGCAGCGAAATACTGCGAGTTTTCTGGGACCTTGATCAGCTCCTCAGCTTTCACTCCTTCGGGGAGCTCGACCTTGCGCTCCTTCCACATGCGCGGAATATTTGCCTGCCAGGCTTCGCGCATGCCGCGGATAAAGCCGTTTGGGCCGCCCAGCAGCAGGACGTGCGGGCGCAGCGTGTGCCCGCGCGTCAGCACGCTCAGGTTCTGGAGCACGATGGCCTCGAAGAGCGAGGCCATGAGTTCGTCGGGCGGGGTGCCGGTTTTTTGCAGGCCGTTGATGTCGGTCTCCGCGAAGACGCCGCACTTCCCAGCTACCTTGTGTAACTTGACGCCGTGATACGCGAGCGCGGATAACTCCTGCGCCGGGATGCGCAGCTTGGCATTGATCTTGTCGATCACCGCGCCGGTGCCGCCCGCGCACTTATCGTTCATGGACGGTATCTTCTTCTTGCGGCCGGTTTCTTCATCATCCTTGAAGACAATGATCTTCGCGTCCTGGCCGCCAAGCTCGATCACGGAGTACACCTCCGGATGCAGCTTCTCGACCGCGAGCGAAACAGCATGCACCTCCTGCACGAACTTCGCACCCAGCAGGTCGCACAGCGTGCCGCCGCCTGAGCCGGTAATAAACATCCTTGTGTTTCCCGCCGCCGCGCCGGCTTCCTCGCGCATGCGGTCGAGAAACTCGAGCACCTTCTCCGGCTGACGCGTGTCATGTCGCTGGTAGTCCTGCCACACAACCTGATCCGTAGCCCGGTCCACCACGATCGCTTTCACCGTGGTGGAGCCGACATCGAGCCCAACGAAAAACTTCTGCATGAGGGGTGTCTCCCGGGTTATGTGTCCCGCTGTGCAGCGACTCTGGCGATCACGGCGCCGCCAAGTTACAGCATGGCTGCGACGCGCGTCCGCGAACGCAGCCACCGGCGCTCGTCCTTGTGCATGCGGTCGTGCAGGTGCGAGGCAAACTGCGCCGCCGTTCCTGCCACGCCGGGCTTGTGGGGCACCTTGTAAAGCGCGCGCCGCGTTTCCGGGTGTGCAGCCACATACTCGCGCAGCTCTTCCAGGCTGCGACCGGTCTTCGCGAGCACGCTTTCAAACTCCGAGCGGGCCCGGCTCTTGGCTTCTGCGAGCGACATCTGCACCCGGCTGTGCGCATTCACCTCGCCCTCGCCCGAGGTTTCGATGGGAAGAAAGATCATGTCTTTGTAGCGGTTCACCACGCGCGACTGCACGCCGTCGGACTGCGAACTCGGCATGCACCCAAACGGCTTGAGCGCAAGCACCATGTGGCACAGGTGATTGACGGTGTAGTAGATATTCTTTCCTACTTCCATGTGCCCTTCACCGCCCCGCGCTAACTGGTGGTAAAACGGGTGCGCCAGCTCGGCTATCTCTTCCTGAGGGATGAGTTGGTGAGTCAGTCCGCCCAGATGCTTGATAGTGCGGTGATAGAAGTACGTCCACATCGAACTGCCTACAGACAAGCCAGCCGTTTTCTTGAACAGGCCAAACTCGTTCGCCGCCAGCTTCCTGGCCTCGAACCACTTGACGTCCTTATTCAAGGTCTCCGCCTTATAGCGTGCGCGCGCTCCTTCGCGGGCCACATACATCATGTAATCGATCCAGGTCGCGATCGGCTCGATTAACACCTGTGCGCCTTCGCGCTCTAGAAAGGCGAACATGTTGAAGTTGCCGTCGCCCTCGGTGGTCTGCGCCCAGAATTCGCCCGTGATCTTGATCACCGGTTTAACACGCAGGCGGTCCACCTCGACCGCGTCGATCTGGTCGCGACAGGTGTGCAGCGCGTCCACATACTCCTTACCGTAAAGGTTGTGCGCCACCTTACCCAGCGTGCACAGGATGCCTGAAACCTTTGGCTTGCTGTCGAGCAAGGGGTGCAGCCACGCCGGCGAGGCATCCCGGATGTGCCAGCGCTTGCGCTCGCGCAAGGTACTGGTCATCAGCTTTACCGCATCGCCGATCACACGGTCCGTCTCGCCCTTGTTGATCTCGAAAGGCCGGACCTGGTACACCATGTCGTTGATCACGTCGCCCAGATTGAGTGCGTTCAGCATACCCATGCCGAAGTCGACCGAGAACTTGAGCCCCGGCTCGCCGCTTGCCGCCTTGATGCCGTCGGTCTGCTGAAACAGCAAGACGCGAAAGCCCTCGAAGCCGGCGTTGCCCAGCGCGAAGCGGTACTCGGCCTCATACATCCCGAACCGGCACGGTCCGCAGGAGCCCGCCGTAAAGAAGATGTAGTTGTCGATGATCTGCTGCCGCGTCAGCCCTTCGCGTTCCAGCTTCTGCAGGTACTGCACCAGGTTCCCGACCGTGAAGTAAGTCGGGTTACACTGCCCGTTGTTGCCAAACTCCTTGCCGGCCTGGAAGTCGGAAACGTTGGGCGTGGGGATGTTCTCGCACTTATACCCCGAGCCGTGGAAAACCGACTTGATCATCTCCTCATGCTTCCAGGTGAGCCCGCCGAAAAGGATCGTGACATAGTCGCGCTCCGATCCGACAAAGGTGCGCTCCACCGGCTTTTTGAACTCGCGCAGGCGTGCCAGCCCTGCTTCGGCCCGCAGCCGCGCGCGTTCTGCATCGATCCGGGCCTGGATCTCTAGGTCAAACTCCGCCTGTTTGCGATCTTGCTCCACCACCGGCATCACGTGTCTCCCAAGTAAGAGTGGGTTGTGCCGGCTGCCCGGCAGGTTAGTCGCTGGGCTTGACTTACATCTGACCCTTCATGCCCTGGAATCCATGTGCGAGCTGCTTGAAGAAGTACTTGATGACGCGCTGGTCGTTGTAGCACCAGCCAAGGATGTGGTTGAGGGTCGAAAAGCAGTGGGTCTGGCAGGTCTGCTTCTGCGTATCCAGCTGCTTGGTATCAAATTTATGGTCGCCCACGACGCCCCAGTCGTAGTTCGCCGTGTACATCGGGAAGCAGGGAGCCAGGGAGCCATCCACGCGGATGATCATCGAGTTCTGCCCGGCCCGGCAGTTCCAGGGGAAATGGTTTCCTTTCATAAAGTCCACCATCTGCCACAGCCGCGCGTTTGAGTTGACCATCTTATAACCGGAGTCCTGCTTTTCGGTCAACCATTGAATGGTTTCCTCGACGAGCGGCCAGTCCTGCCTGCGGATATAGGTCTCGTTTTCGTTTTCGTCGGCGTGCTTGAAGTGGTCATCCTGCTCGAGCAGAGGCGACTCATTGATGTGGTAGTCAGTCGCGATCCCGTTGCTGTGCGCGATCTCGGTCAGCTCGCGCACGTCGTCCAGATTGTTGCGGCAGATGTTGATGTTCAAGAACACCGAGTAGCCGTAGCCGAACTGTTTCCGCACCAGGTAATCGAACTGCTTGCGGATGGGCGCCAGGGCCTTCGGGAGGCTCTTCTTGAGCTCCACCGTGTCGACCGCAATGTTGAAGGTGGACAGCCCTGCATCGGCCAGCTTGTCGATAACATCGGTCCGAAGCAGCCGCGCATTGGTCGGCAGATAGATCCAGAAGCCCTTCTTTGCAGCGTAGTGGGTGATGCGATGGATGAGGTCCGGACGCAGCAGCGGCTCGCCGCCCATGTAGGCCAGCACCCGGCAACCCGTGCCGTGCAGCCAATCTATGGAACGCTTGGCCACGTCCTCGGTCATGCCTTTGACCTTGTTATCGAAAGCCCAGCAGTAATGGCAGTCGAGATTGCACTTGAACTCGGTAAACAGGTAAGCAATCAGCGGATGGAAATCCCCGGCTGTGACGCGCGACCGGATGTAGGGGAACAACCATCCGCGCATGGCGTGGTAGATCTGCGGCGGCGACCAGTGGCGCTTTTCGGGCGGCGACCAGGGCGCATCAAAGTCGACCGGGCCGAGCAAAGCAGGCTGCTCAGGGTAGACGGGATCTGGGAATCGCTGCAGCTCACCAGCCGGCTGGTAGCGCGGAGCGGGACCAGGCTGCTGGGTCAGCAGCGTGTGAAGCGGGACATCGAGACGAAACCGCTGCGGCTCGCCTGACTGTATTTCCTCAAGCATCTTCAACCTCCCGAGGGGTTTGCGGGAAACTGTCCTCAAACGCGCGCGGGAGAAAGCCCCCGAAGAAACGCTGAGATCTGCCTGGCATGCATTTTTTCGTGCTTCGTGATCGAACCTGTCACGATTCCGCAACAACGTAACACACGAATTGGGCGTGTGTTGGTCAGGAAAGCAACACATTTACGGTTGTGACAGATTTTTCTAATTGCTCCTAAGTAAGCGGAGCGAGCGATGCAGAGCAGCGACGCGAAGTCGCAAAAGTATTTCCGGCAAGCGACCTTTGCGAAACGTTCTGCTCCCCCGAAACCCCGGCCACTTACTCGCGATTTGTTTGCGGCTTGTTCCACAGCAGCAGCGACGCCCGGGGAAGGCGAGCCTAAGGGAGCTGCGCCACCCCCATCCTCCCAGCAGGGGCGCTCTGCTACACTCGTCACGGTCAGCGCCCGGTGGCTTGGAGGAATGGAGACAAAATGACGAGCTTACTCGCATCCTTGCAGGAAAACCGCGACGCCATCCTGAAGGATTGGACCCAGCAGCTGCGAACCACCCTGCAGCGGCGCGACCTGCTCAACGTGGGTGAGCTGGAGTCGCAGGCCGCCGAGATGTTAGCGGCGATCCTGCAGGTGGGACCGGCTACCAAGCTCGAGGAGTTCGGCGCCCCGGCGTGGCGGCCTGTCAAGGATCTCGTGGCCAGCCTTTCCGCTTCCCGCGCCGCGCTGGGCTTTACGCCTTCCGAAACGGCGCTCTTCGTGCTTTCGCTCAAGCCCGCCATCTTTACACAGATCCGGGGTAAGTGGGGCAACGACGGCGACCGGCTGTTTTCTGAGATTTCGGCTGCGGACGGGTTTCTCGATAAGCTTGCCCTGCACACCACGGACAGCTACATCCATGGCCGTGACCAGTTGATTGCGCGCCAGCAGGAAGACATGCTCGAGCTGTCAACGCCTGTGGTCACCCTGTGGGACGGGATCGTCGCCCTGCCGCTGATCGGCACCCTGGACAGCGCCCGCACGCAGGTCGTGATGGAATCGCTGCTGCAGGCGATCGTGCAAACCAGCTCACGCTACGCCATCATCGACATCACCGGCGTCCCCACCGTCGACACGCTTGTCGCCCAGCACCTCTTGAAAACCATTACGGCGGCTCGGTTGATGGGAGCCGAGTGCATTCTGAGCGGGATTCGCCCGCAGATTGCGCAAACCATCGTGCACCTGGGCATCAACCTCCAGGACATTGTGACCAAGGCCAAGCTGGCCGACGCGTTTCGCATGGCGCTGGAAGCGAGCGGCCGCAAGGTGGTCCGGGCTGAGCGTTCCGCGCCCGCGGACAGCGCGCAGCGGGCGCTCTGATGGAACGCATCCCGATCCTGCGCATCGGCACCTACCTGCTGGTCACCATTCAGGTAGATATGCACGATCAGCTCGCCTTGACCCTCCAAACGGACCTGACCGACCGCATCGCCGAGGTCGGCGCCCGCGGCGTGCTGATCGACATTTCCGCGCTTGAAATCGTTGACTCCTATATCGGGCGAACCCTGGCCAACATCGCCTCCATGGCGCGCGTCCTGGACGCGGCCACGGTGGTCGTCGGCATGCAACCGGCCGTGGCCATCACCCTGGTCGAGCTGGGCATGACGCTTCCGGGCATCCATACCGCCATGGACGTCGACTCCGGGATGCAGTTTCTCCGCCGCAGCGTGAGAGATGCGGAGGATCCTGATGATTGGCGCCGGAATAGTACTGAAGAGTGAAACTGTTCCCATCCAAACCTCCGGGGATGTGGTGCTGGTGCGCCAGCGAGTCAGGGCGTGTGCGGTCGAGCACCGGTTCACCATCGTGGAGCAGACCAAGATCGTGACGGCCGCGAGCGAGCTGGCACGGAACACGCTGGAGCACGGGTTGGGTGGCTCGGTCGACCTGGAGGTGCTCAAGGATGGCGGGCGCCTTGGCATCCGGCTCCGCTTTCAGGACCGGGGGCCCGGGATTGCCAACATCGCGCTTGCCCTGACCGACGGGTACAGTTCCGGCAAAGGGCTAGGGCTGGGGCTTGGAGGAAGCAAGCGCTTGGTGCACGAGTTTGAAATCGAGTCCAGCCCGAGCGCCGGCGCCACGGTCACGGTGGTGCGATGGAAGTGACCGGGATGGTAAGCCGCGTCATCCGCGCGAAAGCCGGGGACCAGAGCGAGGTGGGCAATGCGCGCCGCCAAGCGCTTTCGCTCGGATCGGCGCTCGACTTTACCGAGGTTCGCTGCGCCGAGCTCGGCATCGTGGTGACCGAAGCAGCCCGGAACCTGGCAGCCCACGGCGGAGGCGGCGAGCTTCTGCTGACGCCCTGGAAGTTTCAGGACGCAGCCGGCGTGGATGTGCTCGCGCTCGATACCGGGGTCGGCATCCGCGATATGGCCAAGGTTCTTGAGGACGGCTACTCGACCGGCGGGACCCCGGGAACCGGCCTGGGCGCGATCGCAAGGCTGGCCGACTCGTTTGAGCTTTTCTCGCAGCCAGAAAAGGGAACGGCCTTGTTCGCGCGGCTGCTTCGGGCTGAAAAGGCCCGGGCTCCGCAGCCGCCACGATGGGGCTCGCTCGGGGTGCCGTTTGGAGGGGAAACTGTGTCCGGCGATGCGTGGGGCGTCAGCCTTGCCGAGGGCCGCGCTGTGTATGCGATGGCGGACGGTCTCGGCCACGGCTCGCTGGCCGAAGAAGCAGCCCGGGAAGCGATGCGCGCCTTTCACAGCAATGCTCATCTGCCGCCGACGCAGATCCTGCTGGCCATCCACGCCGCGCTCCAAAAGACCCGGGGAGCCGCGATCGGCATCGCGGAAGTCCCGAACGAGGGTAATCAGCTCATCTACACCGGTTCCGGTAATATCACAGCATCTGTTTACTGCGCCGGACACATGAGGAGCATGGTGTCAATGAACGGTACGCCGGGCCACAACATAGGCCCACTGCAGGAGTTCACCTACCCCTTGCGTGAAGGATCCACGTTGTTGATGCACAGCGACGGGCTCCAACCCCGGTGGAACCTGGCGGCCTACCCCAGCCTCGCTGCACGGCATCCTGGCTTGATTGCCGGCGTGTTGTACCGGGACTTCAGCAGAAGACGCGACGACTCCACCGTGCTCGTCGCCAGACTGTAGCCGTGATCCCTCCAGCCACGTTCGTCCTCCTGAAGCTGCGCCTGCAGTTTGAACGAAACGTGGTGCACGCGCGGCAACGGGCGCGCGACATCGCCGCCCTGCTTGGCTTTGACCGGCAGGATCAGGTGCGCCTGGCTACCGCTACCTCCGAGCTGGCACGGAACGCGTTCCGCTACGCCCGCGGCGGCGCGGTGGAGTTTGCGGTGGCCGGAGCGAGGCCGCAAAGTCTGGTCGTCACGGTCACCGATGCCGGCCCGGGGATTGCCCATCTGCAGGACATCCTGGATGGGCGCTACGAGTCGAAGACAGGCCTGGGGAGGGGCCTGCTCGGGACCCGTCGCCTGATGGATGAGTTCACGATCACCAGTGCGGCTACCGGCACGACCGTGCAGGTTGCCAAGTGCCTGCCCCCGGCGATGCCGGCGATCACCGCCGAGCGCGTCCGGGCGATCGCAGCCAGCCTCGCAAACACGGACACCGACCCGTTTGACGAGGTGGAGCGGCAAAATCAGGAGCTGCTGCGCACCCTTGCCGATCTGCGCGAAAAGCAGGATCAGCTCGCCCAGGTCAACAGCGAACTGGAAGACACAAACCGGGGCGTCGTGGCCCTTTATGCCGAGCTCGAGCAGAATGCGAACGACCTCCGCCGCGTTTCCGACCTGAAGACAAGCTTTCTTTCGAACCTTTCCCATGAGTTTCGCACCCCCCTCAACGCCATTACTGCCCTGTGCCAGATCCTGGCGGACAAGGCCGACGGCGATCTTTCCGCAGAACAGGAAAAGCAGCTTTCCTATATCCGCCGCTCCGCGGCCGATCTTACCGAGCTCGTCAACGACCTGCTCGACATCGCCAAGGTGGAAGCAGGCAAGCTGGAGGTGCGCCCGCGAAGCTTTGCCGTTGCCGACCTGTTTGGTGCGCTGCGAGGCATGCTGCGCTCGCTGCTCACCAGCACCGTGGTCGAGCTCACGTTCTGGGCGGCTGAGGACCTTCCGCCCCTCCTCACAGATGAGTCCAAGCTGTCTCAAATCCTGCGCAACCTGACCTCGAACGCGCTCAAGTTCACGGAACGCGGCAGCGTGCGGGTCACTGCGGAGCGCGAAGGCGAAGACGTTGTGTTTCGCGTTCGCGACACCGGGATCGGGATCGCTGCCAAGGACCAGGAGCGCATCTTCGAGGAGTTTGAGCAGGTCCAGAACAGCATCCAGAGCACGGTGCGTGGCACCGGGCTGGGTTTGCCGCTGGCCCGAAAGCTCGCCGTCCTGCTTGGCGGATCGCTCACCCTGGAAAGCGTCCCGGGCCAGGGCTCCACCTTTTCAGCGCGACTGCCGCTTCACTACAGCGAAGCGCCTGCGCCCAAGCCGGTCACCGCGGTCCGCAGCCCCGGCAAGCCCACGGTCCTGGTGATCGAGGACAATCCCGAAACACGATTTGTGCACCGGACGGCGCTTAAGGCAGGCGGCTACGCGCTCGAGTTTGCGCGCAACCTTGCGGAAGCCCGTGCGCTCCTAAGCACGGCCGCGCCCGATGCCATCGTGCTGGATCGCGTCCTGGACGGCCAGGATTCACTCCCTTTTATCGAGGAGCTGAAGCGTTCCGGGTACCGCGGCTGCTTTGTCGTCGTCAGCGTGCTTGAAGACAGCATCATGCCTTTGCAGGCCGGGGCAAATGCGTTTTTCAAGAAGCCTGTCGAACCCGGGGCGCTGCGCGCGAAGCTCAATGAGCTGCTGGCAACCACCCCTGCGCACGCCGCTCTGCTTGTGGACGATGACGAGATCAACCGCTACCTGCTGCGGGAAGCGCTGGAACCCTTTCCTTTCCGCATTGTGGAAGCCCACAGCGGCCGCGAAGCCCTGGAAGCCGCCGCGCACGCTCCGCTTTCCGTCATCTTCCTGGACATCACGATGCCGGGCTTTACCGGGCTTGAAACCCTGCGCGAGCTGAAGAACAGCCCCTTCGCCGCGCATGTTCCGGTCATTATCCACACCTCCAAAGACCTCAACCAGGAAGAGCTCGAAGTGATCAAGCGTTTCGGCGCTTCCTTGTACCCCAAGCAGAAGCTCGCGGAAGCAGACTCGTCGGCGAGCCTGCGCATGGCCCTTGCTGGCGCCGGGGTGCTATGAGCGATCCGCAGCGAACCGTTCTGGTCGTCGACGATCGCGAAGAAAACCGCTACACACTTTGCCATGCCCTGTCGCGCGCGGGTTTCGAGACGCTCGAGGCCGCGACCGGCAAGCAGGCCCTTGAGCTTTCCCGGATGCTGCCGGACGTCATCGTTCTCGACGTGCGCCTCCCGGACATCCTGGGATACGAGGTATGCCGCCGGCTCAAAAACAACCCACAAACCAGCCACATTCCGGTTCTTCAACTGTCCGCCGCCTTTCTTACCGCGGAAAGCAAGCTGTACGCGCTTGAGAGCGGAGCAGACAGCTACCTGATCCAGCCGGCGGACCCCCTGGTTCTGGTGGCCACGGTGCGTTCGCTGCTGCGGCTGCGGGAAGCGGAAAAGCAGGCCCACGCCGCGGCCAAGCAGTGGGCCGCCACCTTTGACGCGCTGAGCGAGGGCGTGGCCCTGGTGCAGGATGGAGTCGTACAGCGTTGCAACCGGGCCATGACCGAGCTTCTCGAGGCCTCCTACGGCCAGATCGAACAGCAGCCGTATGCGGCGCTCCTGCGGCTACGCTTCGCCGTGGAAGCGCACGCGCTCGAAGGCGGAGCCTCTTTGGACGTCCAGGTCAATGACCGCTTCTTCCGGATCTGCTCCGCTCCTTTGCCGGTCGATGGCGCCCTCGCAGGAACGGTGCTGCTGGTTGCCGAGACAACAGCCCAGAAGCAAGCCGAACAAGCGCTTCTGCTCACTGAGCGGCTCGCTGCTACCGGACGCATGGCCCACACCATCGCGCACGAAATCAACAATCCGCTCGAGGCGATCACCAATCTTCTTTACCTTGCACAAACGGCCGCCGGGGTGAACGATCCGGTTCACGCTTTTCTTGCCGCGGCTGCCGAACAGGTGGAGCGTGTGTCGCAGATTACGCGCCAGGTCCTTTCCTTTCATCGGGAAACACGCGAAGCGGTCGACGTACCAATTGCTGAACTGGTCGAAGATGTCCTCGCACTCAGCTGCCGGACAGCCGGCTGCAAGCAGGTCGCCATGCAGTCGCATGTGGACGCCTCGCTGAGCGTCACCGGCTACCCGGCGCGGCTTCGGCAGGTTTTTTCAAACATCGTCCGCAACGCGATTGAAGCCTGTTCGGACACCGGAGGCCTTGCCGTCCGCGTCAGCCGCAGTTCCATGCGCTCCATGCAGGGCATGCTCCCTGCTGTCCGGATCACGATCTGCGATAGCGGCGCGGGCATCCCGAAAAGCCTGCGCAAGAAAGTGTTTGAGCCTTTCTTCACCACCAAGGGGCAGGCCGGCTCCGGGGTCGGGCTGTGGCTGGCGGCCACTATTGTGGAAGAGCACGGCGGCAAGCTCCAGTTGCGCAGCAGCACGGCCGCGGGCCGGTCAGGGACTCAGTTTTCCGTGCTGCTCCCCGCAGCGGCGGTCAAGGGGAGCCTTCCCGCCGGCAGCCTGTCGCGGGCGGCGGCGCAGCGTTGAGTGAGAGGTCCCGCCTTTCCGCCTCGTCAGGCGCCCTCTACCGGCCTTACTAGATACGCGGCGCCCAGCCTTTCTCGTATTCCCGGCCCCACATCTTCATCGCTTCAGGGTCTTTCTGTATCTTGCCGTCGGCGGTATCGAGCAGCAGTTCCCGTTTCATCTCCCAGGCGATGTTTGAGAGTTGCAGCATCGTCACTGCGACGTTGCCGACTGCCACCGGAGCGTTCAGCTTTTCGCCCTTGCGAATGCCCGCGATGAGGTTGGCAAAGTGGAGTTCCGTCATCGAGTCGCTGCCCATCAGATCGGTCGATGAGGTTTGCTTGCCGGTTTTGAACTCGCCGGTCTTGTTGCCCTTCCAGTCATAAATCTCGTAGCCGTCGCGATCGACCAGAACCGTTCCGTTGGTGCCCAGAACCGTAGTGCCCCGGTCGCGGTTGTAGTACTTGGCGCCCTGGCAGCTCTTGCCTTCCCACGAGATCATGGTGTCCGGGTAGGTGAAGCTGGTCACCAGGGTGTCGTAGAACTGCCAGTCATCCTTGTACTGGTAGCGGCCGCCCGTTGCCGCGACACGCTGGGGATAGTCCACACCCAAAGCCCACCGGCATACATCGACCTCGTGGGTGCCGTTGTTCAAGGACTCGCCGGTCCCGTAGGTGCGGAACCAGTGCCAGTTATACGGGTGGAGGTTGTCCTGGTAAGGGCGCCGGGGAACCGGCCCCTGCCACAGGTCCCAATCCAGTGTCGCCGGCACGGGAACTTCCTTGCCGTACCCGATCGACTTGCGCACATTGCTGTACCAGGCCTTGGCAAAGTAGGCACGCCCGATCAGGCCGCCATGGATCTTTTCAACGATCTCGATGGTGTGGGGAGACGACCTTTGCTGGGTGCCCATCTGCACCAGCTTGCCGTACCTGCGCTGCGCCTCAACCAGCAGCGCCCCTTCGGCAGGATTGTGGCTGCACGGCTTTTCCACGTACACGTGCTTGCCCGCCTGAAGGGCCGCAATCGCCATGTGCGTATGCCAAAAGTCGGGCGTGGCGATCGTCACCGCGTCCACCTCCTTGACGGCGAGCACCTGGCGAAAATCTTGCTCGGTCCTGGGCGCATCGCCCATGGCCTGCCCGGCGGTGGTCGCGAACTTCGCCAGGATGGCTGTGTCCACGTCGCATACATAGGCAACGCGCGCGGCGCTCTTGTTGGCTTTGAGCGCCGCCAGGTGCGCGTAGGCGCGGCTGTTCAGGCCGATGATGGCGAAGTGCAGCCGATCGTTCGAGCCAAGTATCTGGCCATAGCTTTTGGCCGTGGCGGCTGCCGCGACCGCTGCTGTCCCTTTCACCGACTTATCCAGAAAATCACGCCGTGTGATCATCGCGGCATCCCTCCCGCGGGGCAGCGGGGCTCCCTTTCTCTGGTTCGGTGACCCGAGCTGCGGCTACACAGCGATGCCTGCCGCGCCCAGATCTTTCTTGAGCCCGGCCATGCTGATGCGTGTCGAGGCTTCCGGCGACCCGGCACCACGCCAGTGTGTTTCCAGGCTCAGGCCGTAGCGGTAGCCGTCGCGCTTGAGCGCCCGCAGCTGCCCAACCCAGTCCACCACGCCAACATCCACCGGCTCCCACTTGTACTTGCCGTCAGGGCTGCGCTCCACGTTCTTCGCATGGCAATGGCCGATGCGCGTCTTCGGGAGCAGGGCAAACCCGTCCGGGTAGGGCGTGCTTCCAAGCGCGGCGGCGTTGCCCGGGTCCCAGTTCAGCATGAAGTTGGGGCTGGGGATAGCCCGGAACACTGCCGCCGCTTCCTCGCCTGTCGCCGTGTTGCACGACATTTCATTTTCAAGCAGCAGGATGACCTTGCTTTTCGCGCATCGCTCCGCTGCCTCCTGCAGCTTGCGATTGATGGCTGCCCGGTACGGTTTCTGGTCGTCCAGCCTCCAGTAATCGAAGCAGCGGATGCGGTCTGCGCCAAAGGAGTGCGCCAGCCCGATGCAGGTTTCAAGCAGCCTGTCCTGCGCTTGTGCGTCAAAAGCCGCGCCAAACTGATCGCGCTTCTCGCTTTGCCGGGACAGGGGAGCGCCGGGCCAGTCGGTCTTGAACAGGGGGCTTGCGATGTCTGTTACCCGCAGTTTGTGTGCGGCCAGGATCCTGCGCGCGTCGTCCACTTCCTTTGCGCTCAGCTCGGTGACGTTCTTGTTCCACATCCCCCGCAGTTCAATCCACCGGAGGCCGAACTCGTTGGCCGCGATCCCGCACGCCCGTTCAAAATCCTGGGAAATCTCATCATTGATGACAGCAAGGCGAAACGGGTCTGCGCTTTCGCCTTGGGAAGCGGCTGCTTCCCGGAGCAGCGGCGGGATCGCCGCGCCCAGGCCTGCCAGGCTGCACGCCGCCAGGATGTCGCGCCGGGTGTAAGCCACCTAGAACTCCCGCAGCCGTGCTGGAAACACGGCCGGGTTGCGCGGCAAAGCCAGGAGGTGGCCGGTTTCGAGCAGGGGTTTGAGCAGGGGTTTGAGCCGGGGTCCGAGCCCGGTCCCGAGCCCGGGCCCGAGCAGGGCGGGGAACAACCCGTGTTTGGGCCTGCGGTAGCCGTTTTCGCGGCGAAACGCGCCCTTTTCCAGGGTGGTGCGTGCGAAGGGTGGGTCCAGCTCGGCTTCGAGCCGGTGCGGGGAGGGTGTCATGGCAGGTTCCGGAGAGTCGGTGAGAAACGGCGCAGCATGAGCATCCTGCTTTGCCAAAACGGTTGTCAACGCCCACGCCCCCAAGCGAAAACCGCGCCCGCTCCAGAGGCCAGGAAACAAGCGGCGCGCACGAAGCTCGCGGGGCAGGCGCCTGCCTGCATGACGGGTGCGGGCCCGGTTCTGTACTATCTCGGAGGCCGGAGGTTCCCCCTGTATGCCGCACGATGCCGAGCGCCACGCCCGGGTTCTGGCTGCCATGGCCGCGGCCAAGCTCGACGCCATCCTTTCGAGCTCGGCGACCGAAGTGCTCCTGCTGACCGGGTACTGGCCGGTGATGGACGCAAGCCTGGCACTGGTCACCTCTGCGGGGGAGCGATGGGTGGTGCTGCCGGAAGATGAAAGCGAGCTGGCCGGCACGACCACCGACGCGTCGCTCGCCGTGTACCAGCCGAGCGAAAAAGATCGTCTGGTCAGCCCTTCCGACGCGCTGGAAGCCCCCTTGCGCGCGACGCTTGCGAGGTGCGGGCTTGGCCGCGCCACCGTCGGGGTACAGCTCGGGCATGGCGTACAGCCATCCACCTATGCGGTCTCGACCCGGTTCCGCTCGTCGCTCTTCGACCTGCTTCAGAAGATCCAGCCCGGGGCCAAGTACGTCGCCTGCGACGCGCTGCTGGCTGGTTTAGAGGCGGCAAAAACGGCGGGCGAGCTCCAGCGCATCCGGGAAGGGGTGGACCTGCTCGGGCGCGACCCTCGCGCAATGGAG
>CALMAN010000117.1:40219-42962 GCA_937859835.1 uncultured Acidipila sp.
GAGCCGGGCTTGCGCGAAGCCGAGATCGCGGCGCGGGTGCAGGCCGCGTTTGCGTCGTCGCCGAAAGCCGAAGCGCTCGGGCGCAGCTACGGCTTCTTCTTCTGCATGTCGGGACCGCACTCCGCCCTGGCCGCGGCTGCCTACGCGCGTACCCGGCAGCGGCGGATTGCGCCGGGCGATCTGGTCATGATCCATGCCAACACCTGCGCGGATGGTTTTTGGACCGACCTGACGCGCACCTACACGGTGGGGCCGCCGCCCCCGGAGCACGAAGCGATGCGCGCCGCGATTGACGAGGCCAGGCTTGCCGCCCTCGCGGCGATTCGGCCCGGGGTGGCGGCGCGTGCGGTCGACCGGGCGGCACGCGACGTGATGGAAAAGCACGGCTTCGGCCGGGCGTTCAAGCACGCCACCGGCCACGGCGTAGGCTTTGCGGCGGCCAATCCCCTGGCGCAGCCGCGCATCCATCCCGCTTCGCCCGACATTCTGGATCAGGGCATGACATTCAACATCGAGCCGGCGGCTTACGTGGATGGGTACGGGGGAATGCGGCACTGCGACGTTGTTGCCGTGAGCGAGGCTGGCGCCGAAGTTCTGTCGCGCTGGTAGGGGGCGTCCCCGGGCTGGTCTGCTGCCCACCGCTCAGGCAATGGTTCGGGGCAGGGGAAGACGTTACGTTGCGGAGATGGTGCGGAGATTGTGCGTAGATGAAGCGGAGACCGTGGACCTTTTGGGGATGCATGCTGCTCCTGGCCTGCACCGGCCGGTCTCAATCCCCTGAGCAAACGGCGGCTGGGAACTGGACGCTGGGGCCGTTTCACCGCCCCTTGGTGGCGTTCGTGCTCGCGCCCGACGAGTTGCCGGTCTTCTTTGATCCGGTCACAGCCAAGCTGGTTCACTGGGAGGCCACCAGCACCTTTAATCCGGCCGCGGTGGTCAGGGACGGCCGCATCGTGGTGCTGTACCGGGCCGAGGACGCAAGCGGAGCCATGGTGATTGGCGGGCACACTTCGCGCCTGGGTCTGGCGCAAAGCACGGATGGAACCCACTTCCGGAGGCTTCCGGAGCCCGTCTTTTTCCCCTCGCGCGATGCAGAGCAAAGCCGGGAATGGCCAGGCGGCGTCGAGGATCCGCGCCTGGTTGAAGCAGAAGACGGTACATACGTGCTGACCTACACGCAGTGGAACCGGCAAACGTACACGGTCGGCACCGCGACCTCGCATGATCTGGAGCACTGGACCAAGTACGGGCCGGCCTTTGCCGCGGCTGCCGGCGGCAAGTATCGCTCCCTGGCTTACAAATCAGCCGGCATCCTGTGCAGGCTTGTTGATGGCCGGCTGATCGCAGCGCGGGTGCACGGCAAGTACTGGATGTACTGGGGTGAGATCGAGGTCCGTCTCGCCACCTCGACCGACCTGGTCCACTGGAGCCCGGTTGAGGACGCGAGCGGGAAGCCCAAGGTTCTGCTGGCGCGCCGGCCGGGGCTCTTTGACAGCGACTTCCCGGAAGTTGGACCGCCTCCCGTGCTGACCAAGCAGGGCATCGTGCTTTTGTACAACGGCAAGAACGCGGGCAGCGGCGGCGATCCAACCATCGGTGCGGGCGCGTATAGCGCCGGGCAGGCGCTGTTTTCAGCCGATGACCCGCCGCGCCTGCTGGCGCGCAGCGACCACCCCTACCTGAAGCCGAAGCTCCCCTTTGAAAAGTCTGGCCAGTATGCCGCAGGCACCGTCTTCACCGAGGGCCTGGTGCTGTTCAAGGGCGCTTGGTGGCTGTACTACGGCACCGCCGACTCGTTTGTGGGCGTGGCCACCGCGCCGCTGCAGCAGTAGATCCGCTCGCGCCTTGGCGTGAGCCGCGACGCCGCCTCGGCCACGCCCACAAGATCCTGCCTGACAAACGCGCTGTGGATTGCCTAAGATGTCCGCAGACTATGCAAACTCCTTTGGACCGACGCGACTTCCTCAAGACCACGGGCACGCTGCTGGCTGCTTCTGTTCTGCCACACTCTTCAGCTTTTGCCGCTCCACCTGCAAACGGAGCGCGTCTGGTGCTGCCCATCAATCGCGGCTGGCGCTACCGCGCTGCGAAGGTCGAAGGCGCCGAAGCGCCCGGCTTCGACGACGCGAGTTTTGAGCGGGTCGTGATCCCGCACACCAACGTCCGCCTGCCCTGGCACAACTTCGATGATGCGGAGTACGAGTTCATCTCGACCTACCGCCGGCGCTTTCGTGTGCCGCAGGCCGCAGCAGGCAAGCGCGTGTTCGTAGATTTTGAAGGCGCGATGACAGCCTCAACCGTGTGGATCAACGGAGCCGCCCTGGGCGAGTACAAGGGCGGCTTTACGCCGTTCTCCTTTGAGCTGACGCCGCACCTCCATTTCGATGGGGAGAATGTGCTGGTCGTGCAGCTGGACTCGACCGAGCGTGCCGACATCCCTCCCTTCGGCTACGAGATCGATTACATGACCTTTGGCGGGATCTACCGCGAGGTTTCGCTTCGCATCGTTCCAGACATGTTTGTCGACAACATCCACGCGATGCCGCGCGATGTGCTCGGGGCGGCTCCCTCGCTCGATGTGGACTGCTTTCTGTCCGGCCGCGGCCCCGGCGCCCACACCCTTGAGGTCGAGCTGCGCGACGGCGAGCGCAGCATCGCCAAAAACACGCGTACTGTCGCCGCCTCACCGGCCGGCGATCCTGATGCGGCGCTCAACCCAACCACAAACGCCGCAGTCTATGGC
>CALMAN010000117.1:42972-56374 GCA_937859835.1 uncultured Acidipila sp.
GTCTATGGCAGCAGCGAAACGCAGCACGACGGGAACCGTCACACCGTTTAGCTCGAGCAGCTTTCGGGAATCGAGTTGTGGAATCTCGACCATCCCAAGCTGTACACCGTGCATGTGCGCCTGCTGCGCGCCGGCGCTGTGGTCGACGAAGACACGCGCCGCATCGGCTTTCGCGAAGCCATGTTTACCGAGAACGGCTTTCAGTTGAATGGAACGGTTGTGAAGCTGCGCGGGCTCGACCGGCACCAGACGTTTCCATTTGTCGGCCAGGCCATGCCGGCCCGTGTGCAGCGGCAGGATGCCGTAATCCTGCGCAAACAGCTGCACTGCAATATCGTCAGAACGTCGCACTACCCGCAGTCGCGCCACTTCCTCGACTGCTGCGACGAGATCGGCCTGCTGGTGCTCGAAGAGATCCCAGGCTGGCAGCACATCGGTCCCGAACCTTGGAAGCTGGTGGCCATCGACAATGTGGGCCGGATGATCCGCCGCGACTGGAACCACCCGGCGATTGTTCTTTGGGGCGTGCGCATCAACGAGAGCCGGGACGACGACTCTTTTTACGAACGCACCAATGCGCTTGCGCACGCGCTCGACACAACGCGCCCAACCGGCGGCATCCGCAACTTCCGCACTTCGCATTTGCTCGAAGACGTGTTCACCATCAACGACTTTGACTTTCCCCTCCAAACGCCGAACCATCCGCTCTATCTCAACACCGAGTTTGTGGGCCACACCTACCCGGTGAAGACCACCGACGACGATGAGCGGCAGCGCGAACATACGCTGCGGCACGCGCGCATCCACGACCAGCTTGCGTCCAGCCCCGGCTACGCAGGCGGCATCGGCTGGTGCGCGTTTGACTACAACACCCATGCAAACTTCGGCGCGGGCGATCGCATCTGCTACCACGGCGTCGTCGACATCTTTCGCGAGCCCAAGTGCGCGGCCGCGTTTTACAAGTCGCAGTGCGACCCCAAGGAAGAGATCGTACTTGAGCCCGCGTTTCACTGGGCGAGCAGCGACGAGGCCATTGGTTTCCGGCGCGCCGTGGTTCTGTCGAACTGCGATCACCTGAAGTGGTACATGCGCGAGCGCAGCCTCGCCAGCAATCCCTGGACGCTGGTCGCCGAAACCGATCCGGATCGTCTTGAGTTCCAGCATCTGCGCTACGCGCCTTTCCAGCTCGACATGCGGGCCATGAATCGCAGGGCGCTCGACTTTCCCTGGGGCGACCTGCGCATCGACGGCTATATCAACGACAAGCAGGTCGTCTCGCGGATGTTTTCAGGCAGAGGTGTCGCGAGCAAGTTTGCGCTCCTGCCGGACGACACAACGCTGGTGGCCGACGGCGCGGATACGACGCGCGTCGTGCTGCGCGTTACCGATGAGTTTGGCAACGTCCATCCTCAGGCCAACGACCCAATCGCTTTCACCCTGGAAGGGCCGGCGGAGCTCGTCGGTGACAATCCGTTTGCCCTGATGGGCGGCACCGGCGCCGTATGGCTGCGGGCTGGTGAGCAGCCGGGAACCGTGCGCTTGACTGCACGGCATTTGAGACTTGGCGCGCAAACCGTTACCCTCACACTCACTGCTTCCGAGCCTGAGAGTGCCTGAGGGGCGGAGTCGATGCACGGAGAAAAATGCTGACGAGCCTGTGTTTGAAAACCACGTGCAAGCTGCGCGCTGCCACCGTGCTTCTTGCGCTGCTTGCCCCTACCGGCCTACATCCCGTTGCCCGCGCGCAAAACGCGGCAGCGCCTTCACACCCCACCAGCACGCCCTACAGCGGCGATCTTTCGATCTTTGAATACAAGGATCGCGACAAGAAACTGCAGATCAATCGTGTGATGGATTTGCTTGGTATCCACGCCGGCAGCGACGTTGCGGACATAGGCGCAGGCTCCGGCTGGTTTACCGTGCGCGCAGCGACGCGGGTCGGTGCGGGCGGCGTCGTCTTCGCGGAGGACATCAATCCCGCGGCTGTGGATGCGATCCGGGATCGTGCGCGCAAGGAAAACCTCGGCAACATTCGCACGGTGGAAGGAACCCCTGACAATCCCAAGTTGCCGCCCCGCAGCGTCGACGCCGTGCTGATGCTCAAGGTCTACCACGAGATCGCACATCCGGAGGTCCTGCTGCACAATCTCGAGCCTGCGATGAAGCCGGGTGCGCGGCTCGGCATCATCGAGCGCAACGGCAACGGCGCCGATCACGGTTTAAATGAGGACGTGGTGGTGCGTGAGATCACGGCAGCCGGCTTTCACCGCACGGCCCGCTATGATTTCACCAAGGCCGATGGGCAGGATTACTTCCTGATCTTCGAGAAGAACTGAACTCCCGCGCCCGCTGAGCCGCAGGAACGTCCTCTTCCTGGTACCCGCGCGAAAAATTCTTGCACGCGATCTCCGTTCTTTGCATCCAAAAGCGAAGACGCTCGGATCGCCCGCGATGTTTGCGCAAGATCCGTGTGCTGCGAACGCAGGCCGCTTGCACCAGCTGGCGGTCTATGTGTACAGGCGTGACGTAGACTTCGCCGCGCGTCTTCTGCATCTGCCGAACATCCCGCGGGTGCCATGCAACATGTTGCCTGGAACGAGAACAGGGAGAAAGTTTGCCGCGACGTTTGGGGCAGAGCAGACAATCCAAAACGGGGAGCTGTGGAATGTTTGATTACTTGATTGTGGGCGCCGGTTTTGCAGGAAGCGTACTGGCGGAACGATTGGCTTCGCAACTGGACGCACGCGTCTTGATTGTGGATAAGCGTCCGCACATTGCCGGCAACGCCTACGACTACCACGATGAAGCCGGCATCCTGATCCACAGGTATGGCCCGCATATCTTCCACACCAACTCATCCAAGGTTTTTGACTACCTGTCGCGCTTCACAGCGTGGCGCCCGTATGAGCATCGTGTCAAGACCAGTGTCGATGGGCAGCTGCTGCCGATGCCCATCAACGTCGACACCCTGAACGGGCTGTATGGCATGAACCTGAACAGCACACAGGTGGAAGCCTTTCTCGCATCCGTTGCCGAGCCGACAGCGCAGATCCGCACCTCGGAAGACGTCGTAGTCAGCCGGGTAGGCCGTGAGCTGTATACCAAGTTCTTTCGCAACTACACGCGCAAGCAGTGGAACCTTGACCCGTCAGAGCTCGACGCATCGGTTACGGCGCGCGTGCCGATCCGCACCAGCCGCGATGATCGCTACTTCACCGACCAGTACCAAGCCATGCCGCTGCACGGCTACACGCGCATGTTTGAGCGCATCCTGGATCACCCCAACATCAGCATCCTGCTCAACACAGAGTTTGCTGACATCCGCGACGAAGTCTCCTATCGCGAGCTGATCTTTACCGGGCCGATCGACGAGTACTTCGAGTACTGCTACGGCCGTCTGCCGTATCGCTCGCTGCAGTTCGAGCACCAGACGCATGATCGCCCGGTGTTTCAGTCGGCCGCGGTGGTCAACTACCCGAACGAGCACGCGTACACGCGCGTGACCGAGTTCAAGTATCTGACCGGGCAGGAGCACGCAAAGACCAGCATCGTGTACGAGTACCCGACCAGTGAGGGCGACCCGTACTACCCGGTACCGCAACCTCAGAACGCAGAGCTGTACGCACGCTACAAGGCCCTGGGCGATGCGCTGCCCGGCGTGCACTTTGCCGGCAGGCTGGGCACCTACAAGTACTACAACATGGACCAGGTCGTGGCGCAGGCGCTGGCACTCTATGCGAAGCTGGTCGAGCGCAACCTGGCTTCAAAGACCGCGGCGCTGGACAAGGCACTCGACAAAGCGCTCGACAAGCGCCTCCTGGCGATTCCGGTCGAGGTAGCCGCGGAAGAAAGCCATCGCAAAACCAAGACGGGCGAAGACAGGGTGGCCTAGCTTCATGGAAACCCACTTGGACGCTTCAAGTGCGCAGACCTGTGCCCCGATCGAAGTGTGGGGTGGCGCCGAGTACACCTGCAATCGCGTCCGCGACGAGTATTTCGACCAGATGCACCTGTCCGGCCATGCCCGTCGGCTGGACGATCTCCAGGCGTTTGCAGAGCTCGGAATACGGGCTCTGCGCTGCGGTCTCCTGTGGGAGCGCCACGATCTCGATCCCTCCTGGGTTTGGGCAGACGAGCGGCTGGGAGCGGTGCGCGAAGCCGGCCTTCGACCGATCGTCGGCCTTGTGCACCACGGCAGCGGGCCCCGGGCAACCAGCCTGCTCGACCCGGAGTTTGCTCCCATGCTGGCTGCCTATGCAGGACAGGTAGCGGCCCGCTACCCCTGGGTCCAGGCCTACACGCCTGTGAACGAGCCGCACACCACGGCACGGTTCGCCTGCCGGTACGGCATCTGGTACCCCCATCACCTTTCGCACCGCAGCTATCTCCGGGCCTTCGTCAACCAGGTCAAGGCAGTGGTGCTCAGCATGCGCGCGATCCGCGCCGTCCGCTCGGACGCCCAACTGGTTCAGACCGACGACCTGGGCCGCACCTGGTCGACGCCCCCGCTGCAGGCGACCAGCGATCTTTTGAACGAGCGCCGCTGGCTTCCGTATGACCTGCTCCACGGCCTTGTGGACCGGGGCCATCCCATGTTCGACTACCTGCGTCAGGGCGGCATCCCGCCGGCGGAAATCCTCTGGTTCGGTGACAACCCCTGCCCGCCCGACGTCCTCGGCGTCAACTACTATGCAACCAGCGATCGTTTCCTCGACCACCGGGTCCACCTTTACCCGGGCGACTGCCGCTCTGCCGAAGGGCACTTTGCGGATCTGGAAGCGGTTCGCGTGCGCCCTGAAGGGATCCAGGGTTTTGAAAGCCTGCTATGCGATGCGCATGCGCGCTATCACGCCCCCGTGGCGATCACCGAGGTGCACCTGGGAGACAGGGTAGAGGAGCAGATCCGCTGGGCAGCCGAGGCCTGGAACGGGGCCAACCATGCCCGCGCCGCTGGGGCCTGCTGCACCGCGGTGACCTTTTGGGCGTTGCTGGGCTCCTACTTTTGGAACGGCCTGGTGACGGCCGACAACGGTCACTATGAGCCGGGGGTCTTCAACCTGGCGAGCGGCGCGCCCGTGCCTACGGCGCTGGCCGAGATCGTTCGCCAGTGCGCCCGCGGCGAGCGGCTGACGCACCCTGCGCTCGCGGAGCCCGGCTGGTGGCAGCAGCCCTGGCGGATCCAGTTCGACGCGGAAGCAGAGCTGGTGGCCTGAGGGTCCAGCTCCGCTGGCTGTTGCAGGTGCCCGACAGTGAAAATCCTGGTGCGGCTTCCCGCCCGGCTTCCCGCCCGGCTTGCCATACGCAGCAAGCCACACGTTGAAGCCAGGGCAATCCGACCAGGGTGGAAGCGACGCCTCAGGAGTGCAGGAGGTGTTCTCTCCAGGCAAGCTCTGCGTTCGGATCAAACTCCGGAATCAACCCGCTGGTCGCTTCCGCGATGGCTTCCACCTGGGCCTTGGGGGTCCGGTCCGCGTACAACAGCCCATTGGCCTCCTGGTAGGTGTCGGTAAGCTGCGTGTAGCAAAAGCCGGCCAGGGCGGGCAGGCTCCGTACCGTTTCCAGCAAAGCGCGGTAGCGCTCCAGCAGCTGCTCCGAGGTTTCCGTCCGGGAGTAGCCCCAGATCTTTTCCTCTTTCCCCCCAAAAGCGATGCCGCCAAACTCGGTCAGCACGATCGGCTGCGTGCACTTGACGTTTTCGCCGCCCAGCGTGAGCACCCGGCCGCCGGGTCGCTCGCGCTTGAGCAGCTTCGAGTCGATCTCGTTGATGCCGTAGCGCAACCCCATCCGCTCCGGTTCGTGATCGTAGTCGTGGATGCCGATGATGTCGGTCGCGACACTTTCCCAGCCGTCGTTGCCGATGACCGGCCGGCTGGGGTCGAGCGCCTTGGTCAGGTGGTACAGCGACTGGACGTAGTGTCGCTGCGCGGGGCTGTCCGGCAGGTCCGGCACACCCCAGCTCTCGTTAAAGGGCACCCAGGCCACGATGCACGGGTGGCTGCGGTCGCGGTCCAGCACCTCGAGCCATTCGCGCGTGAGCCGCTGGATGGACTTGTTGGTATAGCGGTACGCGCTCGGCATCTCTTCCCAGACCAGCAGCCCCAGCCGGTCGGCCCAGTACAGGTAGCGTGCGCTTTCGATTTTCTGGTGTTTTCGCACGCCGTTGAAGCCCAGCTGCCGGGTGAGCTCGATGTCGCGGATGATGGCTTCGTCGTCGGGCGGCGTCAGCCCCGTACTCAGCCAGTAGCCCTGGTCGAGCACCAGCCGCAGGCTCAGCGGTCTCCCGTTCAGCAGAAAGCGATCGCCCTGCGTCGTGACAGAACGCAAGGCAGTGTAGCTGGAAACAGCATCCAGGATCTTGCCGTCCCGGTCGCGCAGCTCCACGACCGCATCGATCAAGGTGGGCGAAGCCGGCGACCAGAGCAGCTCGTTGCGATAGTCGTCGATGCCCGGGTCAGACAGGGCAATGCGCCGGTGGACCTCACCGGCGATCACCGCGTAGCGATCTTCCGCAATCAGCTGCTCGCCCGCAGTGAGCCGGACGTTGAGCTGGATGGTGCTGGTCCCCGACTGTGGCCGTTGACTTTCTTCGCGGTTGTCGATGACCAGCGCTTCCATCCCCATCTCCCACCTGTCGAGGCTGCTCGACCAGTGGAGCGACTGCAAACGCACCTGCGGGGCTATCTCCAGCCAAACGCTTTGCCAGATCCCGGTGGTGCGGGGGTACCAGATCGAGTGCGGTTCGAGTTTCCAGTCCTGTTTGCCGCGGGGCTTGGCCAGGTCAGCCGGATCGTCCTCGGCCCGCACGACCACTTCCTGCAACGACCCGGCGACCAGGGCCTCTGTGATGTTGGCCCGGAACGGAGTGTAGCCTCCCTCGTGGATCGCTACCGGGTGGCCATTGATCCAAACAGTAGCGCGCCAGTCCACCGCCTCGAAGTTGATCCAAAGCTCTTCGCCGGGCCCAAGCGGCGCCTGCTCCCAGGTGCGCCGGTACCACACCGCCTCGTAGAAGCCTGTATCCCCGATGCCGCTCGCTTCAGTTTCCGGGCTATAGGGAACAGTGATGTGCGCGTCCCAGGACACGTGCTCGGGCAGAACGTAGGCAGCACCGCGGCCGCTCGAGAACTCCCAATCGCCATCCAGGGAGGCCCAGCTTTCGCGGCGGAACTGGGGACGGGGATGAAAGGTGGTGTTTTGGAGGTCCAACTGCTTCACGGGTGAGTCTCCTGAATCCGTAGTATGCCTGATAAGTAGGGGGTGACCGCCAGGCCGGGAGGCTGAAAGCAGCGACCGGGAGTCGAAAGTACCGTGCAGATCGCCGGGCTGGAGCCACGCTCACGCACTGCTTTTCTTCTCAGAATCGAGGGCGTTTCGCCGTGCCAGGGCATGGACATGGGTAAACTCCGCGCCAAAGAAAAAGATCTGCGCCGAGTAGTACACCCAGGTCACCAGCACCACCAGGGACCCGGCCGCGCCATAGGTGGAGCCGGGGCTGGTCCTGCCGATGTACAGCCCGAGCAGCGTCTTGCCGATCACGAAAAGAAGCGCGGTGCCCACAGCGCCGACGCGCACATCCTGCCAGCTCACCGTTGTTTCTGGCACGTACTTGAAGACAAGCCCAAACAGCAGCGAAATCCCACCGAGCGAGATGACGAAGTTGAGGATGCCCAGCGCGATCGAAGGGATGGGCAGGAGGCCGCCGAAGAACTTGGTAGCCGCTGCCAGCGCGGTGGTGATGATGAGCGAGACCAGCAGCAGAAAGCCGACGCTGAGCACCATGCCCAGCGAAAAGAAGCGCTCCCGCAGGAAGCCCCAAATGCCGGACGTCCCCGCGGGCTTTGCCTCCCAGATCAGGTTGAGGGCCGACCGCAGCTCGGCAAAGACCCCGGTCGCGCCAAAGGCAAGGGTTGAAAGGCCGAGCACCGTGGCAACCACGCCGGAGGACGCTTTCTGGCTGCTGGCCAGCATGGCCCGCACGGCTTCGCGGCCGTCCGCGCCGACCCAGGCCTGCACCTCGGTGAGCAGCCGCGCCTGCGCGCTGGAGCGGTCAAAGACGAGGGACACGATCGCTACAAGAAGCACGACCAGGGGAGAGATGGAAAGGATTGTATAAAAGGCGAGCGAGGCCCCGAGCCGCTGCGCGTCGTCATCCAGCCAATCGCTCAGGCTGCGGCGTAGCAAGGCTAGAAGCGTGCTGGGATTTGTGATGGACAACTCAGATGAAGGCTGCACGGTCAGGAGGCTCCCGGTGTTTTCTTGTTGGCCGGTGGAGGTCAATCGCGGGCGCGTTACTCTGGAAGGGGGGCGCTCGCCTGGTCTTGTTTCCGCTGGAGGGTTTGTCCACTGTTTAGACTGCTTGCCATCGCGATCGGCGGCGCGCTCGGAGCCCTGGCGCGCTACGCCGTGGCGACTCTGGTCAACAGCCGGACAGGGAATAGCCGCTTCTCGTGGGGAACCTTTCTGATCAACACTTCAGCCTGCTTTCTGATCGGATTTGTTCTGACTCTTTTTGCGCGCCGGCCAGAGCTCAATCCCCTGTGGCGTTACTTTATCCCGATCGGCTTTGTCGGCGCGTACAGCACGTTTTCCACCTTTGAGTGGGAAATCTTCTTCAACCTCGAGAACGGTGCTGCCCCCATCGCCAGCCTGTACCTGCTCAGCAGCCTCGTGTGCGGGCTCGCCGCCGTCGGGCTCGGGGCCTGGGCTGGGCGTGCCGGCTCCTAGCCACTCGGGAGCTACACAGCAGCTGCCGCAGCGCCGCCAACCGTTTCCGCCAGCTCCCCTTCGCTTGCCGGGGCCGCAACCCGGTCCTTGAACGTAAGTGCAAAGCACAGCAGCACGGCCGCCGAGCAACCCCCGGCAACCAGCCAGATGCCCCGCCAGCCTGCCGCCCCCGCGGCGCCCGCTGCCCCGTGCAGGGCATAGTGGTCTACCACCGCACCGGACAGGTAGGAGCCGAGCAGCATGCCCGCCCCGTAGGTGACCTGGGTGATGAGTCCCTGTGCCGCCGCCCGCACTGCCGGCGGCGCTTTGCGGTCCACATAGATCTGCCCGGTGACGAAAAAGAAGTCATAGCAGATGCCGTGCAGCAGAATGCCTGCCCACAGCAGCGGCATGCCGCGCCCGCTGTTGCCAAAGGCGAACAAAGCGTAGCGAACGACCCAGGCTCCCATGCCGCCCAGCAGCATCCCCTTGACGCCGAGCCTGCGGAAGAACCACGGGATCAGCAGCATGCAGCCCAGCTCGGAAAACTGTCCGCCGGTCATCTTGCCGGCCGCGTCGTGCACCCCTCGCTCATTCAGAAACAGGTTGGTAAACGCGTAGTAGAACTGGAGCGGCACGCAGATCAGCAGCGAAGCGCCGGCAAACACGGCGAACGCGCGATCGCGAAAAAGCCGGAGCACCGCGGGCGAGAAAGCCCGGGCGCTGCCGCCCGCGCCCAAAGGGGGCGTGTGGGGCAGCGTCAGGCAGTAGCCGGCCATCAGCAGCGAGGCCGCCGCAGCCAGACGCAAGGGCTCCGCGGTTGCCTCCAGGGCAAGCCCGCCGACCAGCAGACCGGCCATGATCCAGCCCACCGTGCCCAGCACGCGCAGCGGCGCAAACTCTACGCCGGGATTGCGCATCTGGCGAAACGCAAGCGTGTTGCTCAGCGCGAGGGTCGGCATGTAGCAGCAGGCATACAGCAGCAGCGGCAGGTATACGGCCGCAAAGGTGTGCCCCGCGGCGGCAGCCCAAAGCAGCACCGCACCCATCAGGTGCAAGGACGCGAGCAGCTTTTCCGTGGCAACGGCCTGGTCGGCCAGCGTTCCGGCCAGCAGTGGAGCCAGCAGGGCTCCGATCGCCGTTGTCCCCGCGGCCAGCGCGATGCCCTGGCCCGAAAAGTGCAGCGTGCGCCCCAGCCAGGTGCCCAGCGTAACGTACCACGCTCCCCAGATGAAGTACTGGAGAAACAGCATGGCAGCAAGCCGGCACTGGATGCCACGTCGGGCGGTAACAAACGAAGGCATAGGCGAAACCCTCCTCTGTTGCTAACTCTGGTGCCAAGGTGCATCGGTGGAGGCCCGCGCCCGGCTTTCCCTGCGGCACCGGGATGACAAGCGTTCCACTTTCAGCGCACAATCTAGGAGACACGCCAACCGCAAGGGAGGAACAGGTGCTATGTGGATCGTCCGGATTGCGCTGGAGCGGCCCTACACATTTATTATCCTCGCCCTGCTGATCCTGATCCTCAGTCCGGTCGTCATTCTCCGCACCCCGACCGATATCTTCCCCGACATCAATATCCCTGTGATCGCGGTCAACTTTGTCTACTCCGGCCTGGATGCCGAAGAGTTTGAAGGCCGCATCACCACGCCCTACGAAAAGGCCGTCACCACCCTGGTCGACAACATCGAGCATATCGAGTCGACCACCTATAACGGGGAAAACGTAGTCAAGATTTTTCTCCAGCCCGGCGCCAGCCTCGACACGGCGAACGCGCAGGTCACGGCTGCCTCGCAGTACCTGCTGCGCCAGCTGCCGGCCGGCACACTTCCCCCGGAGATCATCAACTTTTCTGCTTCAAGCGTACCCATCCTGCAGCTCGCGTTTTCGGGCGATGGCCTGACCGAGCAGCAGCTCAACGACTACGCCACCAACTTCATTCGCCCCCAGCTGACAACCATACCCGGCACGGTCATCCCCCTGACGTACGGAGGCAAGCAGCGCCAGATCACCGTCAACATGGAGCCGCACCTGATGCAGTCCAAGGGCGTGGCGCCGCTTGACCTTCTGAACGCGCTCGAAACCCAGGACCTGATTCTGCCTGCCGGTACGGCGAAGATCGGCGCACGCGAGTACGACGTAACCACCAACGCATCGCCGCAAACCGTGGCCGAAATCTCTGCCATCCCCATCAAGCAGGTCAATGGCAGCACCGTGTACATCCGCGACGTGTCCACGGTAAGCGATGGCTTCCAGAACCAGACCAACATCGTGCGCCAAAATGGCCGCCGGGGCGTGCTCCTCAGCGTGCTCAAGAATGGTAACTCGTCCACGCTTTCCGTGGTGTCCGGCGTCCGCGCCGCGCTGCCGCGCGTGGCAACGCTGGTGCCGCCGCAGCTCAAGATCACGCCCATTGCCGACCAGTCGGTCTTTGTGCGCGCGGCCATTGGCGGCGTCATTCGCGAAGCGGTGATCGCCGCGGGGCTTACGGGCTTGATGATTCTGCTCTTCCTCGGCTCGTGGCGTTCGACGCTCATCATTGCCATTTCCATCCCGCTTTCGATCCTGTCCTCGGTCCTGCTGCTCAGCTTTCTCGGCGAAACCATCAACACCATGACGCTCGGCGGCCTCGCCCTGGCTGTCGGCATCCTGGTCGATGACGCTACGGTGACCATTGAAAACATCGAGCGCTTTCTTGAGGAGGGGTACGAGCTGCGGCAGGCCATCCTCGACGGCGCCGCGCAGATTGCCGTGCCTGCGCTGGTTTCTACGCTCTGCATCTGCATCGTGTTCCTGCCCATGTTCTTTCTGAGCGGCGTTTCCCGGTACCTGTTTGTGCCGCTGGCGGAAGCAGTGGTGTTCGCCATGCTCGCGTCGTACCTCTTGTCGCGAACGCTTGTGCCCACCCTTGCCATGTATCTGCTCCGCGTGCATCACCCGGCGCCTTCGCGTAACCCGTTGGTCCGTTTCCAGCAGGGGTTTGAGCGCCTTTTCGACAAGCTGCGCAACAGCTACCATGCGCTGCTCACCACCCTGGTGCTGCGGCGCGTGGTGTTTCTTCCCTTGTTTCTGCTGGCCTGCCTCGCCAGCTTTTTGCTGCTGCCCTTTTTGGGGCGCGACTTCTTCCCAAGCACTGACGCGGGGGAGTTCATCCTGCACGTACGCGGCAAGACCGGGCTGCGCATCGAGGAAACAGCCAGGCTATGCGACCTGGTCGAGGATCAGATCCGCCGCACCGTTCCTTCCGCCGAGTTAACGACCATCCTCGACAACATCGGCCTGCCTTATAGCGGCATGAACACCATGCACGCGACTTCCGGCCTGATTGGCGCCGCGGACGCTGACATCATCGTCAGCCTCAATGCCGGGCACCACCCCACCGGCGAGTACATCCGCCAGCTCCGTACCTCGCTGCCGGCCCTGTTTCCAGGCAACATCTTTTACTTTCTGCCCGCCGACATCACGACCCAGATTTTGAACTTTGGCCTGCCCGCACCCCTCGACATACAGATTGTGGGCACGGACGTGTACCAGAGCAAAGCCATCGCCGATACCATGCTGAAGCAGCTGCGGCAGGTGCCGGGCCTGACTGACGTGCGCGTGCAGCAGCCGCTCAACTACCCGGTGCTGCACGTGGCGGTCGACCGCACCAAGGCGTCGCAGGGCGGCTTTACCGAGCGCGACGTTGCGCAAAGCGTGCTCAACAGCCTAAGCGGTTCCTTCCAGATCACGCCGATGTTTTTCCTCGATCCGCACAACGGCGTTGACTACCCGCTGGTGGCGCAAACCCCGCAGTACGCCGAGCAGTCCATGCAGGAACTCCAGAACATCCCGATCCACGCGTCGCTTTCGCCGGCTAACGGCATCCTGGGCGACGTGGCCGCCATCGAGCGGCAGGATGAGATGGCAGTCATTTCGCACTTCAACATCCGGCGCACCATCGACATCTACGGCGCCGTGCAGGGCCGCGACCTGGGCGCGGTCGGCGCGGATGTGCAGCGCATCATCGCGCACAACAGCCAGCACCTGCCGCGGGGCACCTTTGTTGAGCTGCACGGGCAGCTGGTCACCATGCAATCGGCCTACCTGGCGCTGCTGGCCGGTCTGCTGTTTGCCATCGTGCTGGTGTACATGCTCATCGTGGTGAACTTCCAAAGCTGGCTCGATCCGTTCATCATCATCACGGCGCTGCCCGCGGCGCTTGCCGGGATCGTGCTGTTCCTGTTCTTCACGCGCACCGCGCTGAGCGTGCCTGCGCTCATGGGCGCCATCATGTGCATGGGAGTCGCGACCGCGAACTCCATCCTGGTCGTCTCGTTTGCAAAGATCCGCCTGGCCGAACACGGCGAGCCCCTCCGCGCTGCCATCGAGGCAGGGGCGACGCGCTTCCGGCCGGTCTGCATGACTGCGCTGGCTATGATCCTGGGTATGGTCCCGATGGCGCTCGGGCTGGGCGACGGCGGCGAGCAAAACGCCCCGCTCGGCCGCGCGGTGATCGGTGGGCTGCTGCTCGCAACCGTCGCGACCCTCACCTTTGTTCCTTCAGTGTTTGGACTGCTGCACGGCCGCAAGCACGCCGGCACGCGCGAGGAGGCCATCCATGCCTGAGAACCGGCAGCTCACAGACGACGAAGCTTTGCAGGACGTTGGCGTCGGCCTTTTGCCCGAGCCCCCCATGCCACACGGCGCCCTTGCGGAC
>CALMAN010000118.1:0-3089 GCA_937859835.1 uncultured Acidipila sp.
GCGAGCCGGGGAGGGCTTCGCCGAAGAACACGGTGCCAAGCAGCAGAAGAAGCAGCGGCGTCAGCCATGCCGGTTCGGTATGGATGGCCAGGTGCGCCGAAGCGCAAAGGGAGCAGTGTCCGGAAGCCGCCACGCCGACGTGGCTGTGCGCCGCTTCGACGGTCATAAAGACCGCCAAGGCGATGCACAACAGGCCGAGGAGGATGGCGAGGACTTTGCTTCTGGGCTTCATCTGCGCGCTGGTTGCTAACTTCCAAGCATAGCGCATGTGCTCCGGGCCGAGAACCGGGCCCGAGAACCGCAACCAGGCAAAGCCGCCCGGCCTGGGCCCCCCGGCCACTAGCCCACGTGCCGCCCGGACACCAGCCCGCCCAGCAGAACACCGCCGCACAGGCAAAGCAGCTGCAGCACCGTGGCGCGCGGGCTTGCCGGGACTTCGAGCTCGGGCAGGAGGTTGACGCCCGCGATGTACAGGAAGCTGCCCGCGCTGATGGGCACAAGCCAGCGGAACAGCCCGGCATGGGCGGCGCCGACCGCAAGCACGACGAGTGCGCCAAGCAGGGCCGGGACCCCAACCAGCACGGCATACCGCAGGGCGCGCGACGCGGCGAGGCCGAAGTGGAGAAGCACGGCCACGTCGCCGAGCCGGTGCGGCACCTCGTGGAGCGTCACGGCAAAGGCAGTAAGCAGGCCCAGGCGCGGGTTGGCGGCAAAGGCGGTCGCGATGGCCGCGCCATCGACAAAGCTGTGGAGCCCGCTGGCCAGCAGGAGGTTGGCCGGCCGCAGGGAGCGCCCCGCTGGTTCCTCGCCGGGGCAAGGCTGCGCGCGTTGCCCCCCGGCGCCGGTTGCGGCAAGGAGGCCGCGCTCCAAAGCAAACAGGCCGAGCAGGGTAAGCCCGGTTGCCAGCCATACACCGCGCCCGTTGCCGAGCGCGTCCACTGCTTCGGGCAGCAGGTGCAGCAGCGCGGTGCCGAGGAGGACGCCGATGGCGATGCTGACCAGGTTCGGCAGTTGCGCGCGCACTGCCTGCTCTCGCGCGCGAAAGCCCCAGGCAGCTGCGACCGCGAGGGCCTGGACGGCGAACACAGAGGCGAGGGTCAACAGGGCGAGCAAATCACGTCCGATCGTGGGCTGGGATTGCCGCGAGCCACCGGAAACAAACCGGGTCGCGTTTGAAACAAAGCCGGGCTCCCGGAACGGCGGTTTGCCGCCCGCGCATGCAACGCCCGGGGGGCGCATCTCATGGTAAAACGCAGCAACCAGAGTATCCCGAAGAGGCAGGCTGGACCGGCGGCCCCGGCTTTCCCCCCGCTTTTCGAACTCGCGAGGAACCCATGTCCATCATCGATTCAACGGTTGTTCCGGCCTTGGAAAGTCGTCTCCCCAAGGTTGTCAGCGCACGGACGCACGGGGTCATTGATTATTCCCACGCGGCCTTTTTTCTTGGCTCTGCTTTTTTTCTCCGGAAGAAAAACGGCCGGGCAGCCATCGCTTCGCTCAGCACCGGGCTGCTTGTTCTCGTCCAGTCGCTGCTGACCGATTACCCGCTCGGGGCGAAGCCGGTGATCCCGTTTGCGGAGCATGGCCGCATGGACGCGGGCTTTGCCTCGCTTTCCTGGGCGGTGCCGCGGGTTTTTGGCTTTCGGGACACGCCCGCGGCCCGGATCTTTCAGATCAACTCGGTGGTGGAAGCAGCGGTGGTGGGGCTTACCGACTTCGACAGCGCACGGGCGCGCGAGCAACAGCTGTAGCCATTCCCCCGGAGGAAGGACCCAAGCGATGAGCGAGAGTGAAGGGTTGGGCGCCAGGTTGACGCGCTGGGCGGACGTGGCCGTTGAGCCGATGAGTCCGTTTATCGGACGGCAGTATGTGGTCGGCACCGGCGTCATGCTGGCGCGCGTGCTCCTTAAAAAGGGCGCGCATGTTCCCCTGCACAGCCATCCCAATGAGCAGGTTGCCTACATCCTCCAAGGCTCGCTGCGCTTTGCGCTGGAAGGCCGGGAGGTTTCCGTCCGAGCCGGCGAGGTTCTTTGTATCCCGCCCCATGTTCCGCACGAGGCCTGGGCGCTTGAAGACACGGTGGATCTGGACGTGTTCCACCCGCCCCGCCACGACTGGATCAGCGGCAACGACGGCTACCTGCGCACGCAGGGCGAACCCGGCTCGGCGACGGAAGTGCTGGAAGCAGCCCGGGAAGCAGCCGGGGACGCAGCCGAGGGAGCAGCCCAGGCTGCCCAGGGCAGCAGGGACTAGCCCGAGGTGGACCTCCGGCTTGCCGGTCGCAGGGTCCTCCTTTGCGCGTCGAGCGAAGGCATCGCCTTTGCCGCGGCGCTCCGGTTCGCGGCCGAGGGTGCGCGGATCGCCATGTGCTCGCGCGACGGGGAAAAGCTCCACCGGGCGGCGGCGGCGGTTCGTGAGCAGGGAGCCGAAGTGCTGGCCGAAGTTCTCGACGTGACCGATGCCGTGCGCGTACCGCAGTTTGTGGCGCATGTGGCGGAGGCTTTCGGCGGCATCGATGTATGCGTGACCAACGCGGGTGGGCCGCCGCCCAGGATGTTTCTCGAAACCACGCCGGACGAGTGGGACCGCGCCTTTGCGCTGAACCTGAAGAGCGTGGTGCTGTTTGCGCATGCCGTGCTGCCGGGGATGCAGCGCCGGCGTTGGGGGCGGATCGTGACCATCACCTCGGTTTCGGTGCGGCAGCCGGTGGCTGACCTGGTGTACTCGAACACGGTGCGCGCGGGCGTCCTGGGGCTGGTCAAAAGCCTTGCCAACGAGTTTGGGAAGGACGGCATCACGGTCAACAACGTGGGGCCGGGGTTTACGGCAACGGCGCGGCTGCGCGCGCTGGTGGCCCGGCGCGCGAGGGAAGCAGGCGTAAGCGAGGCGGCGCTTCTGGAACAGCTGGGCAACGAAACCGCGCTCCGGCGGGTCGGCGAAGCCGGGGAAGTGGCCGACGCGATTGTTTGGCTCGCTTCGGAGCGCGCGTCCTACATCACCGGGCAAACCATCCTGGTCGATGGCGGTTTGTCGAAAGGCCTTTAGAAGAGCGCCGGTGCACAGAGAGCACCTGGGGCGAAGCTCCTTCG
>CALMAN010000118.1:3189-12433 GCA_937859835.1 uncultured Acidipila sp.
AAGGCCTTTAGAAGAGCGCCGGTGCACAGAGAGCACCTGGGGCGAAGCTCCTTCGGGCGCAAAACCGGGCGAAAACCCGGGCGCAGAACCGAGCGCGCACCCCGGGCGCAAACCCTGGACCCGGGGCAGGGCGCTCAGGGTTTGGGTCCATCCTCCTGATCAATCTCCGGGCCCTCACCAGGGAACGGCCACTTGCGGTTGAGCGGCTGCGTTTGTTCGCGAACCGCTTTCGGCACGACGCTGATCTTTAGGTTTTCGAGCACGTGCACGCCCAGCTTCCCCGCGCTGGCCAGGTCCATGTCGCCATCGTGATCCAGGTCCGCGGCGACAAACTGCGTGCCGGCGCTGGCGGTCCCGTTTACCGACAGCGCGGCGCGGGTGAAGACCGGGTCCGCCGCGCTGGAGCTGATCTCCATGGTGGGCACGGCCGCGGGCGAAAGCCCCGCGCCCGCACCGGTGTGGGCCTGGGCGGCGGCGGCAAACTGCACCTGCGTCGGCAGCTGGTAGGCATAGATCACGACCGGATCATATGAACCCGGATCGTTGCCCGAGTGCCCCCGGTAGCGTTTGCCGGTCACCAGCTCCGGCGTTCCATCGCCGTCCAGATCGACCAGGGCCAGCGCGTGCGACTGCGAAAACGACTCGTCAATGGTGTGCCGGATCCACTTGGGGTTCGCGGGGGTGCCGGCCTGCTCGAGCCAGTAGAGCCCGTAGCCGTGTCCCTGGCCGTAGATCAGGTCGAGCTTGCCGTCGTGGTTCACGTCGTAGCCAAGGATGGGAAAGCCGGCGTCGCCGAGGTCCCAGTCCCCGTGCCACTGCCACTTGTCGTTGTTGGCGTCGATCTGCTGAAACCAGCCGTGCGGGGTCAGGACGTCGGCCTTGCCGTCGCCATCGATATCCGCGATGCCGATGCCGTGGCCGTCCTGTTCACGGCCGCCCAGGTGGTGCACTCTTGGGGTGGCCTGGCTGAAGTCCACCCACAGCACGCCCGAGCGGTTGTAGTGGGCGAGCGCCACATCGGGCTTGCCGTCGCCGTTGATGTCGGCAAAGGCGCCACCTTCGGTGTCAAAGCTGTCGGCGATCTTTTCCGCCTGCCACGGGGTGCCGGCAGCCGTGGCGGCAGGCCCGGGATTGCGGTACCACCACAGCCCGTTTGCGATCCAGCCGGCGGTCACAAGATCGGGAAGGCCGTCGTGGTCCACATCGACGATCCACTCGCCGCAGTCGGAAACAAACTCGTTGTGGATGCCGACGGTGCGGAACTGATGGGGGGTCCACTCGCCCCCGTTCGCGCCCGGATTCTGGTACCAGTAGGCGCCGCTCAGCAGGTCCGTGAAGCCGTCTCCGTTCATGTCGAGCAGCGAAATCCCTTCGGCGTGATCGTTGCCGAGCCGGTGCGCCACAAAAGCCATGCGGGACTCGCCGCCGGGGCCGGGGCCGGGGTGCTGCATGCGGAACTCGGTGGCATGCGCCGGGTCCTGCGCCAGCAGGGCAGCGGGCGCGGCGCAGGCCAAAAAAAGCGCGGGCAACACAGTGTTTCTGACGCGCATACGGGCGCTCCTTCGGGCAGCTTCCTTACACAAGCTTCATGGCTTCCGGGTCCCAGTGGACGATGCTGTCGCGCTGCACGCTGAGGTTGCTGAGCAGCGCCGCCCCGGCAGCGCGGAAGCCAAAGGTCGCGTCTTCGACCACCGGCTGGCGGCTGCGTACCGCGTTGAAGAAGTTGTTGAAGTGCGCGTAGCGGTCGGAGTAGCCGTGGGGCGCGGCAAACTTTTGCACATCCTGCACCGCCGGGCCGCTCGGGTGCGCCGGCGGGTACTTGGCGCGGTACTGCTGGACGTAGGCGCGCTGCATGGCCTGCGAAAAGGTGGAAACGGTAAAGCCGGGCTCACTCTCAACCGGCGTGCGCGATACGGTGACGGTATCGCCGGCGATCTCCATCAGCCCTTCGGAACCGGTAAACAGGAAGCCTTCGCTTTCTTCGCCGCCGTCGACGAAGTTGACGTGGAGGCTCAGGTTGAAGCCTTCCGGGTAATCAAACAGCGCCAGCAGGACGTCGTCCACGTCGCGGCCATCCTTCCAAAAGCGCAGCCCTCCGGTAGCCATGGCGCGCGTGGGGCCGTGGGCGCCGGTGATGAAGTGGGTGCCGCTAAACAGGTGCACAAACAGGTCGCCGGCCACGCCCGATCCGTAGTCTCTCCACTTGCGCCACTGAAAAAAACGCTCGGCGGAGAAGGGGATCTTGGGCGCGGTGCCCTCGAAGCGAGGCCAGTCGCAGGTTTCGGTCGAAGCGTCGGGCGGGATTGAGTAGTCCCAAGCGCCGGTGGCCGAGTTGCGATCCCAGTGCGCCGACACCATGTTGAGCTTGCCGATGGCCCCGGCGGCGAGCAGCTCCTTGGCCTTGCTGTAGGCCACGTTGCTGACGCGCTGGCTCCCTACCTGGAGGATGCGGTTGCCCTTCCCGGCCGCCTCGATGATCGCCGGCCCGTCGGGATACACGTGGATCATGGGCTTTTCGAGGTACACGTCCTTGCCCGCGTGGAGCGAATCGACGGCAGCCTGCTTGTGCCAGTGGTCGGGCGTCGCGATCAGCACCGCGTCCACGTCCTTGCGGGCCAGGATTTCCCGGTAGTCCCGGGTCGTGACGAGGTCGGCGCCCCACAGCTCCTTGGCGTGGGTAAGCCGTCCGTCGTAGCAGTCAGCGACCGCGACCAGCTTGACGCCGGGCACCTGCAGCGCGATGGAGGTGTCGCTTTGGCCCTGGATGCCGGCCCCGATCAAGGCAAGCTGGATGGCATCGTTGGCCGAGCGCCCCTCGCCTGCCTGCGCCAGGAGCGGATGGAGTTGCGTAGACAGGGCCAGGGCAGTGCCCGCGGCGGATTGAAGAAAGGTTCTGCGGTCAAGCATGGTCGACGCCGTTCTCGCTTTCACGTCCGGGGCGTGCAAAGGACTGGGTGAACGGTAAGCGAAGCAACGGAGCTGTGTCCAGTGCCCAAAACCCGGACCAGACCGCCCGGACCAGACGGCCTGACTGAACCGCCCGGCCCGCACCGCCCGGCCCGCACCGCAAGACCCGCACCGCAAGACCCGCACCGCAAGACCCGCACCGCAAGTCCCGCACCGCAAGACCCGCACCGCGCTCTTCTTTCAGTGGGGCGGGGGCGATCCGGATGCTGCGGCCCGCCTTGAAGCCGGGCGCCGCAAGCAGGAGGTCCTCGGCTGGCCGACCGTTGGGGGCCTTGACGCGAGCCGTTCAGCTGTTCAACTGCACCTTGCCGGCCGGGACGGTAAAGGTTTTGAGCGCGACCAGGTTTGCCGTGGGTTCCCGGATGGTGGTTACCGCCTTGAACTGACAGGTGAGCTCGGACGGGGTAAGGGTCAGGACCGCGTAGCCATGCGTGGATGAGTCCCAGTAATGGATATGGGGGTTGAGCGAGCGGATCAGGGGGTCGAGCAGATTGGGCGCCACGCCAAACATCTTTGCCGGCACCGCCGCGCTGGGCAGGTCGATGTCCGACTCGATCTCCTCCTCGAAGTTGGCCGAAGTCAGCGAGCCGACCATCAGCTCCACGCCCACCGGCGACGCAAAGATGTTGTCGAAGTCCGGCTTGAGGTACCCGGCCAGAAAGGTATGGAGGTCTCCTGTGATCGCCACTAGATTCTCGACCTTTGCCTTTTCAAAGGTGCTGAGGAGCGACTTGCGTTCTTCGCCGTAGCCATCCCACTGGTCCAGATCGACGTACACCGCGGTCGCCTTGAGCTGCATCAGGAGCACTTCGTTCGCCCAAATCTTCCAGGTCGCCGTTGAACCGGTTACCTGGTCGATAAACCACTGCTTCTGCGCGGCGCCCAGCATGGTGCGGCGACCGTCGAGGATCTCCGGGCAGCCGAGCGAGAAGTAGCGCTGCCCGGCGATGCCGTTGCCGCAGGGCGGCCCATCCCGGTACAGGCGCTCGTCGGTCACGATCAGGTCGGCGAGTTTGCCAAGCGAAAACTTGCGGTACACCTGGATCGACTGCTGCCAGCTTTGCGTTGGGTCGAAGCTGACGTCGGCCAGCCCGTACTCGCTCCAGGCCTGGTTTGCGGCCTGGCGCAGCGCCGGCTGCGGCGTCGTGGCCGAAACCGGCGCGGTGTTGTCGTCCGGGTGGAAGTCCCCGTGGCAGTCGTTGGCGAACTCATGGTCGTCCCACAGCTGGATGTAGGCAAAGCGCTCATGCACCGCCTGCTGGTTCAGGTCGCTGCGGTACAGCTTGTACAGGTAGCGGTAGTCGTCGAGACCGGTGGGAATGGTTGTGGAGCCGCTGGGAAACGGACCGACCAGCCGGGCCGGCATGGACGGAAATGCGGTAGGCGCCAGAGTTTCGTAAATGTAATCGCCCAGGTGGATCACGAAATCAACATCTTCCTGGGCAAGATAGGCGAGCGCGGTGTAGAAGCCGTTGCCGTAATCCTGACAAACCACATAGCCGATGTTGAGCTGGGCAAGAGCATCGGTGGCCGCGGGCAGGGTCTTGAACTGCCCGGTCCGGCTCGCTGTCTGGTTGTAGATGAAGCGGTAAAAGTAGCCGGTGTAGGGCTGCAGGGCGGCTTGCGTCACCGGCAGCTTCACCGTGTTGTCCCGGGTGGGGTCAAGGGTAGCCACCCCCGAGGCAAGCGTCGACGCCGGGCTGAAGCTCGGGTCGCTCGCGATCTGCCATGCCACCATGTCGGGGAAGCTGCCGCCGGTCTCTGCCGGGTCAACGCGCGTCCACAGCACGATCCCGCTGGGCTGGGGGTCGCCGGACGCTACGCTTTGCGGGTACATGGCGGACTGGTTGGCAGCTGTCGCGGCCGGGTCGACCGTAAACAAAAGCAGGACCTCGTCCGGCGTCAGGCCGGCGTCGGCCGGGCTGCCGAGGAAAGGCACGGGCTGCCTGTAGCTCGAGCCCGCGGCTTGTGCAAGGACCGGCTTGGAGCCGGCGACCCATGCCAGCGAGCCGGTTGCGGCGATGTTTTTCATAAAGGAGCGTCGATCCATGAGGGGGAGCCTCCGAGTGATCCCGGGCGAGTGCGCGGGGCAGGATCATTGCAGGGCTCGAAGATGAATACAGGATAAAGGAGGCATGAACGCTGGGCTTCCTTGCCGGGCCGCGCCACCGCCGGGGCCCCGTCCTTCGCGAAGAAGTCGCCGCCGCCGGTGCGAACGGGAAGGGTCGCGAGGCGGCGGTCGGGGCTTGTCGGGGATAATGGCAGAAACTCCGGAAAGGTTCCCGTGCTACCGCAATCGATCCCAAACCTCCTTTCGCTCGCCGATCGCGTTGCCGTTGTGGTCGGCGGCACCTCCGGCATCGGGCTTGCGCTTTCGCTCGGCCTGGCCGCCGCCGGCGCGGATGTGGTTGCTTCCGCGCGCCGCGAACAGCAGGTCAGCGAAACCGCCACGGCCATTGAGCAGCTTGGCCGCCGTACCCTCCGCATCGCTTCCGACGTCGGCGACCGCGCTTCCCTCCAAAGCCTGTGTGATCGCACCCTGGAGCAGTTCGGCAAGGTGGACATCCTGGTCAACTGCGCCGGCAGGATCCGGCGCGCCCCCACGCTCACCTTTCCGGAAGACCAGTGGAACGAGATCCTGGACACCAACCTGACCGGGACGCTGCGAGGCTGTCAGATCTTTGGCGCGCCCATGCTGGAGCGCGGCTACGGGCGCATCGTCAACATCGCCTCGCTGAACACCTTTGTTTCGCTCAACGAAGTGGCCGCGTATGCAGCCAGCAAGGCGGCGGTTGCCGCCCTGACGCGCTCGCTGGCGGTTGAATGGTCCCGGCGCGGGGTGCTGGTCAATGCCGTCGCACCCGGGGTGTTTCGCACCGCGCTCAATGCCGAGCTGCTCGACAGCACCCCGCGCGGCCAGGAGCTGCTGCTGCGCACCCCGATGGCCCGTTTCGGCCGAACCGAAGAAGTGGTGGGCGCCGTGGTTTACCTGGCCTCGGAAGCGGCCTCCTACGTCAGCGGGCAAACCCTTGCGGTCGACGGCGGCTTTTTAGCCAGCGGCGTCAACCAGTAATCCTCCGAGGCACTCGATGGCTTTGTTCTACGCCGAAGGCTCCCCGACCAGCGAGTTCTCTGACGAGCGGCTCCAGGAGTCGTTCACGCAGGTGCTGGCCCAGCTGGGTGAGCGCAAGCGGGTGCTGGTGGTGCCGCCCGATGCTTCGCGCATCCACTCGCACGCCGGCGTGCTGACCGAGATGGCGTACGGCTACTACGGCGACCGCATCCAGGCTGTGCTGCCCGCGCTGGGCACGCACGCGCCCATGGGGGAAGCCGCGCTGGCGCGCATGTTCGGCACGGTGCCCCGGGCCTTGTTTCGCGTCCACCACTGGCGCGAAGACGTGGTCACGCTTGGGGAGGTCCCGTCAGAGATCATTCGTGAAGAGTCCGAGGGCAGGCTTGCGTACCCGTGGCCGGCGCAGGTGAACCGTCTGCTCCCGGAGGGCTCTGGCGCGGGTCGCTTCGACCTGATCCTTTCGATCGGCCAGGTGGTGCCGCACGAAGTGGTGGGCATGGCCAATGGCAACAAGAACATCCTGGTGGGGACGGGCGGCGTCGAAAGCATCGACCGCAGCCACTACCTGGGCGCCGTGTACGGCATGGAACGCATGATGGGGCGGGCGGACACGCCGGTGCGGCGCATCCTGAACTATGCGGCCCACCATTTTCTAGCCGGGCTGCCCCTGGTGTACGTGCTGACGGTTGTGGGCCGCGGGAGCGACGATGCGCTCCTTGTCCGCGGGCTCTTCATCGGGGACGACACGGAGTGCTTCGAACGGGCGGCCGCGCTTGCCTTGCAGGTGAACTTCGTGCGGCTCGACCGGGCCATCCACAAGGCCATCGTGTACCTGGATCCGCATGAATTTCACAGCACCTGGCTGGGCAACAAGGCGATCTACCGTACCCGTATGGCGCTGGCCGACGAGGCGGAACTGATCGTGCTCGCGCCCGGGGTGCGGGTTTTTGGCGAAGACCCGGCGATCGACCGGCTGATCCGCAAGTACGGCTACCACGGCACCCCGCAAACGCTCGGAGCGGTGCAGCGGAACAGCGACCTGGCCGGGAACCTGAGTGCCGCCGCGCACCTGATCCACGGCTCGAGCGAGGGTCGCTTCCGCGTGACCTACTGCCCAGGCGCCCTGAGCCGGGAGGAGATCGAGTCGGTCGGCTTCGGCTACGGAGAACTGCGGAGCACCACCGAGCGCTACGATCCGGCACAGCTGGTGGACGGCTGGAACACGGTAGCCGGCGAGGAAGTCTTTTTCGTCTCGCATCCAGGCCTGGGGCTGTGGGCCCACGAGCGCCGCTTCCTGAGCTGATTTGGTGGCCTCTACGGCGATGCTGTGCGCCGCCGGAATGGCTGCGAGTGAATGCTGACCGGCGGAGACGCGGGCAGCTTCCCGGCCACTCCGGGCGCCGGCGTTGCGATACACTGGGTCCACTGTGCCCGGCTCCCCAGCCGGGCGGCGCACCCGGAGCCGGGATGGCGGAACTGGCAGACGCAGCGGACTCAAAATCCGCCGACCGCAAGGTCGTGGGGGTTCGACCCCCCCTCCCGGCACCAAGGCGAGCATGCGCAGTGAAATTTAGTTTGACCGTCCGGCTCGTGGCTTGGCATGTTTTAAATGTCTAGTACACGTCTCCTACACGTCGCCTACACGTCGCCTACACGTCGCCTACACGTCGCCTACACGTCGAATACACGTCGCCTGCACGTCGAATACACGTCCCAACCTCAAACCAGCCCTGCGATCCCGCCCGTCGATGCAAGCCGGGTCGCGCGAGCGCAGCCAGGTCCGTTTCAGGCGGCGCGCTTGCGTGCGCCGAAAGCGGGCAACCGGATCCCCTCCCCAAACGACCGCGAAGCGGCTTATACTCAGCCCACCAAGAACCCAGGCGTGCACCCGGGCCGGTTGTGAGTGCGTGCACGGCGTGGTGGAGGCAAGGCGTGACAACTAGAGCGTTTTCGATGACGGTCCTGGCAGTTCTTTCAAGCGTGGGAGCTGCCTGCGGTGCCCAGGCTCCCGCACCCAGCCAGGCCGCACCTTCCACCGGCAGCACCCCTGTTGCCGACAGCGTCCCAGCGACGTCGCAGGTGCGCATCGTCCGCCTCAGCCAAGTGCAGGGGCAGGTGCGCCTGGACCGGCAAACCGGCCAGAAGTTTGAAGAAGCCTTCTCCAACCTGCCCATTGTTGGCGGGGACCGGCTCCAAACCCTGACCGGCGTGGCCGAGGTCGAGTTTGAAGACAACACCTCGCTGCGCCTGACGCCAAACTCGCTCGTTGAGTTTCCCACGCTTGCACGCGAAGCCTCGGGCAGCACGGTGTCCAGCGTAACGCTGCTGAGCGGGACCATGTACGTCAGCCTGATGAACGGCAAGGGGCTGGACGGCTACACGATCCATGCCGGCAACCAGACCATCACGCCCGGCCCATCCAGCCACTTCCGCCTGGACATGGCGGCCCCGGCTGCCGAGCTGGTGGTCCTTAAAGGCAATGTGTCCATCGCCGGCCCTGCCGGCACAATGGTGGTGAGCAAGAAGCAGACCCTCCGGCTGGATACCGCGTCGGGCGCCCCGCCGGTCGTTGCCCACAACGACGCCCACAACGACGGGCCCGCGATGTACGACAAGTGGGACAAGACGCAGGCGGACTACCACCAGGTAAACTCCACGGCTTCGAGCTTTGCGAACTCGCCGTACGCCTATGGCACCAACGACCTGAGCTACTACGGCAGCTTTGCGAGCTTTGGCGGGTGCGGCATGCTGTGGCGGCCATACCTGGCCGACGCGGCGTGGGATCCGTATGGCAGCGGGGTGTGGAGCCTGTATCCCGGGGCCGGGTACTCGTGGGTTTCGCCCTACCCGTGGGGGTGGACACCCTACCACTCGGGAAGCTGGGAGTTTTGCCCGAGCAGTGGCTGGGGCTGGCGGCCGGGGGGCGGCTGGAACGGGCTGAACAACGTGGCGGTCCGGCGGCCGGTCCAGGGGCGTCCGCTTGCGCCTGAACCACCAAGAGTAGGCGGTGCGACGATCGTTCCCGTCAATCTCAAGGCGATGCCGGTATCGCGGCCTACTGGGGATGGCTCGTTTGTGTTCGCCGGCGGCTCAGCAGGGTTTGGCGTGCCGCGCGGCGCGTTTGACCATCTTGCCAAGATCTCGGAGAAGGCAGAGCAACATGGTTCCGTGACGACGATGGTCTCCGAAAGCCAGTCGGAGCGC
>CALMAN010000118.1:12443-30627 GCA_937859835.1 uncultured Acidipila sp.
GCGCGGGATGATCCCGGCCAGCGCCCACCCGACGGGCACAGCGGCGAACAACACTGTTTCGGTCGCGCGTACGGCGGGCGGACCCGGCCTGGCGGGTGCTTCGCGGGGCCCGTCGGCTTCAGCCGGCGCTGCCCACGGTGGAAGCTCCGGAGGCGGCGGCCACCACTAGGGGGTGGGCGTGGCCTGGTCCCGGTAGGGTGCAAGAGCCCGTTCGGGGCGGTGTGTCCCGTCCGGTCGCGGATGGGTGTATTTTGACGCCGGGGAGAAAAGCGCAGCCCGTCGAGGAAGTCAATCTGGGCTGCGCAGCCTCGCATCTCCGCCGGACGCGAAAACCCTCGGCGCGATCGTTCGCCTGCCGCAGCTTGTGGCCTGGGCTTGACCGCGTGCCTGCGCGGAAGTGTCACTTCGGGCGGGCCGGGAAAGCTCCCGTAGCCACGCCACTCCGTGATGCACCCTGCCGGCCGACACACGGGTACACTGGCGCATGGAGATTCCCGGCGTTTCCGGCGCAGCCCGAAGTGCGCAGCGCAGCGAGGCGCGTGCACTCCAACCGCTCCGGAGGTAGATTTGTGCTGCGTGCTCCCCGCCGTTCCGTCCTGGCTGCCGCCACGCTGCTGGGGCTCCTAGCCTCGCTTGCCGGCGCGCAAACCAGCGGCAAGCGCCCGGTCGACTATGCGGATCCGCTGGTCGGCACGGCGCCGCTCACAGACAGAAAGCTGATCGGCAACGCGCCGCCCGCCGGCGAGCAGCTTTACTCCGGCTTCACTTCGCCCGGGGCGCAGCTGCCGCACAGTTCCACCGACATCGCACCCATCAACGCGAACCTGCCGCTGAGCTACGAAGCCGGCGTGCCGGCGCCGTACTACTATCCCAACCCGACGATGGTCGGCTTTTCGAGCGGGGAGGGCGAAAGCCCCATCCTGATGCCGGTTGTGGGCGACTGGAGCGTCCCTCCGCAGCGTACCGTCGCCTACTACAACAAAGCGCGTGAGCATGCGAGCGCGGGCTACTACTCGGTTTATCTGGACAGCTTCAAAACAACGGTGGAGCTTACCGCGACCACCTGGACCGGCCTGTACCGCATCACCTATCCGGCCAGTACGGAGGCGCACCTGCTCATCGATCTCGGCTGGGCCGGCGGCAGCATCGCGGTCGTTGGCGACCATACCGTGCGCGGCCACTTCCCCCGCCCTCACGGCGGCGAAAGCTACTTTGTTGCGGAGTTTTCCAAGCCCTTCCACGCCTTTGGGACCTTTTGTCAGCATCCGCCCCGGGATGGCGAGAAAGGGGAAGCGGGCTCGATGCTCGGCGGCAAGGAGGTCGATCCCGGCCAGGCTGCGATCTCCGGGCCGTTTGCGGGCGCCTACCTAGACCTGAGGACCACCGAAGGCGAGCAGGTGCTCGTCAAGGTGGCGCACGGCACCAGCTTTGCGCAGGCCGAAGGGCGTTTGCAGGCGGAAAACCCCGGGTGGAACTTCGACCGCGTGCGCGGGGAGGCTCGCGACCGCTGGGCCGCCAAGCTCAACCAGATAGAAGTGGAGGGTGGCTCGGACAAGGAGCGGATGCTGTTCTACTCCTGCCTGCTGCACTCGTTCGACAGCCCGCGGCTTGTGGCAAGGAAAGGGGAGCCGCTCGCCCTGCGGGACGGCACCATCACCACCGCAGCCTACGACCGCTACAGCGAGGTGCCCTTTTGGGATACTGGCCGCAACCAGATCGTGCTGCTCACCCTGCTTGAGCCGCAGGTCAAGCTCGACATCCTGCGCTCCCAACTCGACATGGCCCGCGAGTCGGGCTACATGGGCACCTCGTTCCATGGCGACAATGCTGTGTACATGTACCTGTGCGACTGGGAGCGCGGCCTTGACTTCGACTGGGCCGGAACCTACGAGTTCCTGCGCAAGAACGCGACCGATCCGAGCGGCCCGCGCCACTACCTGGCGGAGTACATGAAGCAGGGCTGGATCGCTGACAACATCCCGGCCGGCAACCCGAGCCCGCCCTATGCCGACGGCAAGGCCGGCGCCGCAACGACGCTTGAGTACAGCTGGGACGACTACGCCATGGCGCAGTACGCGAAGCGCCTGGGCAAGCAGGGCGACGCCGCCATGTTTCTGAAGCGCGCCGCAAACTACCGCAATGTTTTTGATCCTTCGGTCGGCTTTGTGCGTGGGCGGACCGCCGATGGCGCCTGGATCTCTCCCTTTGATCCAGGCGAGCCGTACTACAACTTCATGATGAAGGAGGCGTCCGGGTGGTCGACGCTCTGGCTCACGCCCTACGACGTGCAGGGTCTTGCCAATGAGCTTGGCGGCCGCGAACAGTTCGCTGCCAAGCTCGACCAGTTCTTTTCAACGCCCTACACCGCCAAGGTCGTTTGCCGCGACTGCACCGGACTCGTTGGCGAGTATGTGCAGGGAAACCAGCCCGACCAGCAGGCCGCGTACTACTACGACTGGGCAGGGCAGCCCTGGAAAACGCAGGCGCTGGTCCGGCGGATCCTGCGCGAGATGTACGGAAGCGATGCTTCGGGCTATGCCTACCCAGGGATGGACGACCAGGGCAGCACGTCCTCCTGGTATGTGATGAGCGCCATGGGTTTTTACCCGGTGGATCCGTCAAGCCCGAACTACATTCTCGGGAGCCCCTTGTTCCGGCACGTCACCATGCACATGGGCAACGGCAAGACGTTTGAGATCACAGCCACCAACAATTCGGACAGCAACCTCTATATCCAATCGGCGACCCTCAACGGCAAGCCCTGGAACAAGCCCTGGTTTGCGCACGCGGACATAGCGGACGGCGGCAAGCTCGTTCTGACCATGGGTCCCACGCCGAACCGGCAGTGGGGCAGCGCGCCCGAGGCCGCGCCGCCATCCATGTCGCAGCCGGACAGCGTGCAGCAGCAGGCCACTAGGTGAGGTCCGCGCGTGGGTGTTTTGATTGCCGGGAGGGTGTTCGAAGGCCTGGCTGCTTCAGCCTGCCGGGACCGCTCTTTGGTAGGCACGACTGGATTCGAACCAGCGACCTCTACCGTGTCAAGGTAGCGCTCTAACCAACTGAGCTACGCGCCTAAAAGCGAAAAACGGCAGGGCTGCCGCTCGCTCTCAGTGTACAACACCCACCCGAGCGCGGGAGCCGGCAATCCGGCGGTTAGCAAGCGCGGGGACGCCGGCCTCGCTGGTTGCCCCGGAGCCCGGCGGAGTGGCCCAGGCTGCCTTGCAAGCTGTATGCCGGACGTGGCATGAATGGATGCATGAGGGCGTGGAGTTACGGGATCTGGTTTGTGGGTGCTGCTGTGTGGCTGTTGGTTGCGGCCCTGTCGCTCCGCTTCAACGCACCGGACAGGACCCTCGGCGCACTGGCGGTTGCGGTCGTCTTTTTCGCGGCTGGGATGTTTTTCGCGCACGCCGCCGGCAACTCCCCGCGCCGGCCAAAGTAAGCGCGGGCGGGCGCGCTTCGGCTCCGCTGTCTCCGGTTCCGCGTGGCGCGCCTGCCCCCCCCTGGGCTCTCTTATTTGGGAAAGCGGGCTCTTAGTCGTCGCGCTCGAAGACGACCTGCTTCTTTTCCCAGCCCATGCCGACCAACCGGTCGCGGCTTGCCGAAACCATGTCGTTCAGCCCGCAAATGTACGCGTAGATTTCAAAAGGGCCGTTTGGGTTCCGCTCGGGCTGGACATCGCCGGCGCCGACCAGCACCTTCTGCTCGGCGCGTGTGGCTACCAGCCGCGCAACGTGCTCCTGCACGTAGCCGCGCTGGCCGGTCCAGCTTTCCTGCCCGCGGCTCAGGGTGGCGATGTAGTGGAAGTTGGGGTGCTTCGCGGCGAGCTGTTCAAAGTAATCCTGGTAGTAGATGTCGCTTTCGTACCGGGTCCCGTAGACCAGCCACACGTCCTTGCCCTCGCTGCGGTTGGGCCCGTCCTCGGGAAAGAGCCACTGCGCGAAGCCCCGCATGGGCGCGATGCCGGTCCCGGTCGCGATAAACACGCTGTCGACGGGCGGTTGCCGCAGGGTAAACAGGCCATGGGCGCCGTGGAACTTCAACGTGTCGCCTTCTTCGAGGTCGCAGAGGAGATTCGAAAAGAAGCCACCCTCAACCCGGTTCACACAAATGTCGAACATGTTTTCGCGTGGCGCCGAAGCGATCGAGTAGGCGCGCGTTTGCTGCTTGCCTGTTTTCGGGTCGTCGGCGACGCAGGAAACAAACTGCCCCGCCTTGAAGGCGAACTCCGGGAGTTCGTCGACGGCGAACTCAAGATGGAAGCACTGGGCGACATCGGATAAAAGGAGCTTGGTAGCGAGGCGGGCAGTGTAGAGCTGTCTCAAGGGCTGTCGTCACTCTCAGGGAAAGGTTTGTGAACCTTCAGTGTACCGCGAGCCTTGCGGGGGTTCTAGCCGCGGCCGGCGCGCTTTGCGCGCCTCGACGGCTAGCGGAGCCGCGCCCGGGTTTCCGGGTCGGGAACGCCGCCGAAGAAGATCTGGAGGGCCTGTGCAAACGGGTTGCCGGGCTCCCCTACCGCGGCGAACAGAGTCATGGACGAGCGAAACTTCAGATCGTCCGGGTAGCCAAAGATCTCGTCCACGCTTCTTCCTGGGTGCCGCAGCACCGCGGCCGTCGCTGCTCGCAGGCGCTGCCCTAGGACCGGGTGCCCGAGGTAGGCAAGCGCTTCTTCCCGCGAGCCGATCGCATAGCGCACTGCCGCCGGACTGCTGCCGAGCCCGCGGATCTGGGGAAAGATAAACCACATCCAGTGGGTTCGTTTCTGCCCGGCGCGTAGTTCGGCAAGGGCCTGCGCATACACGTGTTCCTGCGCTTCCACAAAGCGCTGGAGGCGGAATGGGTCTGTCGGGGCCGGGGTGGCGGCCGGGCTGTCTCCCTGCTGGTGCACCCTGGTTGGGATGCGGCCCGAGACGGGCAAAGCGGCGCCCATTTACCATCGGGGCAGGGCGAAAGCCACTCCACCTCCGGGAACGAGGAATCGCTTGTCCAGCCTGTCTCCGTCGGAGAGCGACGGCCTCCGAGGCTCCCCCGCGCCTGACATCCTTTGCTTCAGCCATCTCCGCTGGCACTTCGTTACCCAGCGGCCCCAGCACCTGCTCACGCGCGCTGCGCGCGGGGGTCGCGTGTTTTTCTGGGAAGAGCCGGTGTTTGACGAGAGCGAGCCCCGGCTCGAGCTGCTGGAAGCAGGCGAAGGGCTGCAGGTGGTGCGGCCGCACCTCGCCCCGGGCACTGATGCAGACCGGGGGCAGCGGGAGCTGCTGGCCGGCCTGCTCCGCGACGTCGCGAGCCAAGAGTACGTTTGCTGGTACTACACGCCCATGGCGCTCGGCTTTACGGGCGACCTCCGCCCCGCGGTCACGGTGTACGACTGCATGGACGAGCTGAGCGCCTTTCAAGGCGCGCCGCCCGAGCTGCGCGCGCGCGAGGGCGAGCTGTTCCGGCGCGCGGAGGTGGTCTTTACCGGCGGCATGAGCCTGTACGAAAGCAAGCGCCGGCAGCACGGCAATGTCCACGCTTTCCCCAGCTCCATCGATGTCCAGCACTTCCGCGCCGCGGCCTCTTCTTCGGGACGCGAGCCGGACGACCAGGCCGCCATCGCGCATCCCCGTGCCGGCTTTTACGGCGTGCTCGACGAGCGCTTCGACGTCGCGCTCATGGCGGAGCTGGCGCGCCTGCGGCCAGGGATCGAGTTCGTGCTGATTGGCCCGGTCGTCAAGATCGACCCGGCGAGCCTGCCCCACAGCCCCAACCTGCACTACCTCGGCGCCAAGAGCTACGCCGAACTGCCGGCCTATCTGGCCGGTTGGGACGTCGCCATGCTCCCGTTTGCCTTGAATGAGTCGACCCGCTTTATCTCGCCGACCAAAACGCCCGAATATCTGGCTGCCGGCAAGCCCGTGGTGTCCACACCCATCCACGACGTGGTGCGCGGCTACGGCGACGAGGGCCTGGTCGCGATTGCAAGCACGCCGGAGGAGTTCGCCGCGGCGCTTGACAAAGCCCTCACCCCGCCCGATGCCGCGTGGCGCGAAGCGGTGGAAGCAAAGCTCGCGACCAACTCCTGGGACCGGACCTGGGCGGCCATGTGGGAAGAGGTGGAGCGGGTGCGCGCAGGGAAGGCTCCGAGTTCGGGCTCGCAAGCCGTGCGCCTGCCGTAACGCCTGGAGCACGGGCGCAGCAAGGAGTTCGCGAACCCACTCCGGGCCCGGTGGTTCTCGATCGATGGACTTGGGGCTTCGGACCGGCAGGAGGTCCGGCGGGAGTGCTCGCGCGTGCGATGTGCGTCTGCCTCGCCGTCCACGCAGCGTGGCGCGCCCTTCCGCTCAACTGCGATCGCGAACTGCGGTCGCGGTTGGATGCTGCTTTTTTCACCCCTATAATCAGGCATGGCGCCTGCGCACCCCATTCCCGCGCAACCTGAACCTTCCCGGCGGTCCGCGCCCGGAAAGGCTCCGGCGCTGCCCAAGCCGCCGGCTGCCGAAGCGCTGGCGCGCTACGACACGGAAACCGCCGCGCTGACCGGGCCGCGCTACGAGCGGCTGATCGCGACCGTGCACCAGAACCGCCCTTCCGACGACACCGAGATCATCCGCAAGGCGTGGGAGTTCTGTCTGCGGCACCACCGCGGCCAGCTTCGCGCCTCGGGCGAGCCCTATGTGCTCCATCCGCTTGAAACCGCGATCGTACTCGCGGAGATGAAGCTCGACTCGACCGCCATTGCCGCCGGGCTGCTCCACGACGCGGTTGAAGACACCACCGTCACCACGCCCGAGATCACTGCGCAGTTCGGGGAGCAGGTGGCGCACATCGTCGAGGGCGTGACCAAGCTCGACAAGATCCAGTTTGCGAACCGCGAAGACCGCCAAGCGGAGAGCGTCCGCAAGATGCTGCTTGCCATGGTCACCGACGTCCGGGTGGTGCTGATCAAGCTTGCCGACCGGCTCCATAACATGCGCACGCTCCAGCACCTGAAGCCGGAGCGCCAGGCCGCCATTGCGCGCGAAACCCTCGACATCTACGCGCCGCTTGCCCACCGGCTGGGCATGGGCAAGCTGCGCGGCGAGCTTGAAGATCTTGCCTTCCGCTACGTCGACCGGCCCGCCTTTGAGCAGCTGCATGCGGCCATTGAATCGCGCCGCACCGAAGGCGAGCTGTTTCTTTCGGCGGTGGAAACTCTGCTGTCTGAGAAGCTTGCCGAGCACGCCGTCAAGGCGCGCGTCGAGTGGCGCATCAAGCGGCTGTACTCCATTCATCAGAAGCTGGCCGAAACCGGTGCCGGCGTCGATCAGGTGCACGACCTGCTTGCCCTGCGCGTGATCACCGGCTCGGTCGGGGACTGCTATGCCGTACTCGGCGTGATCCACTCGCTGTTTCGCCCGGTTCCCAACCGCATCAAGGACTTCATCGCGATGCCCCGGCCCAACCTGTACCAGTCCCTCCACACCACCGTGATGGGCGAGGCCGGCCACCAGTTTGAAGTCCAGATCCGCACCGAGGAGATGCACCGCATTGCCGAGGAGGGGATCGCGGCGCACTGGAAGTACAAGGCCGGGGGCTCGCCGGTTTCGGCCCGGGACGAGCAACGACTCGCCTGGGTGCGGCAGCTGGTGGAGTGGCAGCGGGAGATGACCGACCCCAACGAGTTCATCTCCACGCTCAAGATCGACCTGTACCCGGAAGAGGTGTACACCTTTACGCCCAAGGGCAAGGTCGTTGTGCTCCCCAAGGACGCAAGCCCGCTCGACTTTGCCTACGCGGTGCACACCGAGGTCGGGCACACCTGCGTTTCGGCCAAGGTCAACGGCCGCATCGTGCCCTTGAGGGCCAAGCTGCGCAACGGCGACATTGTGGAGGTGGTCACGCAGAACGGCCACACCCCTTCGCGCGACTGGCTCACCTTTGTCAAGAGCTCGCGCGCCCGCAACAAGATCAAGCACTGGATCAACGAGCACCAGCGCGAGCGTGCCATCGAGATCGGCCGCAAGCTGCTGGAGCGGGAAGCGCGCAAGTACAAGATCGCCCTTTCGCGGTTTGAAGAGTCCGACTATGCCCGCCTGGCTGCCGAGTACTCCGTGTCCACGCCCAGTGACATGATGGCCGCCATCGGCTTCGGCAAATACTCTGCGCGCCAGGTGCTGAACCGGCTCGCGCCCGGCATTCTGCATCAGCAGGCTCCGCCAGACGAGCCCGCGCTGCCGACCGGGGCCGAAGACGCGAAGCGGCTGCAGATCCACGCCAGCTCTGCCTCGGAAACGCTCGAAGTCGAGGGCTCGAACGAACTGCTGGTCTACCGGGCCCGCTGTTGCAACCCCATCCGTGGCGAGGAGATCGTCGGCTATGTCACGCGCGGCAAGGGGGTCGCCGTGCACGGCCGCACCTGCCCCAATGTGCAGAACCTGCTTTACGAGTCCGACCGGCGCATCACGGTGGAGTGGGCCCGTGAAGGGCGATCGGTTGCGGGCACGGGGGCCGGGCTGGTCGCGCGCCGTGCCACCTACCCGGTCAAGCTCACCGTGGTTTGCGACGACCGCCCCGGCATGCTCAAGGAGATCACCGCGGTTGCGAGCGAAGAAAACACAAACATCCGCTCCATGGATACCCGCCCGGGACCGAACGAGAGCGCGCTGATCGATCTCACCCTCGACGCCCAGGACCTTCGCCACCTGGAGCGGCTGCAGCAGGGGCTGCGCCGGATCGCCGGCGTGCGCGACGTCCAGCGCTCGTCCAAGCTGTAAGCCCATGCACCGGATCGGGTAGCGGTTTGCAGCCCGTCCCGGCAGGCCTCCTGATTGAAACCTGCGACTGGCCGTCGTCCCCAGCCTGACCAGCTCCGGCGCGAGTTCTCTCCTGCTCGTGACGGGCGCGTCGTGCGAGCGGCGAGCAAGCAGGGCGCGCTTGTCCGGCCGGATCTCCGGGAGCTGCCCCGCACGGCTGGCCTGAGAAAAACGCGCGGAATCGTGGAGCGAACCCGCCGCCCGGCGTACCCTAGAAACACACGAGGGCCCCGATGAGCACTGTTGCTGAAGCACCCGCTGGTTCCGAAAAGCAGGCGATCCCCGGCCGCTTCGGTGCGTATGGAGGGCGCTACGTTCCCGAAACGCTGATGGCCGCGCTGGAAGAGTTGGAAGAGGCCTACGCCGCGGCGCAGCTCGACCCTGGCTTTCATGCGGAGCTGGACGAGCTGCTCGCCCACTACGCCGGGCGGCCTACCCCACTCTTTTACGCGAAACGCATGAGCGAGCAGCTCGGCGGCGCGCGCATTTACCTCAAACGCGAAGACCTGCTCCACACCGGCGCGCACAAGATCAACAACTGCATCGGCCAGGGTTTGCTGGCCCGGCGCATGGGCAAGCGGCGCATCATTGCCGAAACCGGCGCGGGCCAGCACGGGGTGGCCACGGCAACGGTGTGCGCGCTGTTCGGCATGGACTGCGTGATCTACATGGGCGAGGAAGACATGCGCCGCCAGGAGCTCAACGTGTACCGCATGCGCCTGCTGGGCGCGGAGGTGCGCGGCGTCAGCTCCGGGCAGAAGACGCTCAAGGACGCGATCAACGAGGCCATGCGCGACTGGGTCACCAACGTGCGCACCACCCACTACCTGTTGGGCAGCGTGCTGGGCGCGCACCCGTACCCGACCATGGTGCGCGACTTCCATCGCTGCATCAGCAAGGAAGCGCGCCGGCAGATGCTGGAGCGGGAAGGCCGGCTGCCTTCCGCGGTGGTCGCGTGCGTCGGCGGGGGATCCAACGCGATCGGCGCCTTTTACGAGTTTCTCCCCGACGAGAACGTACGCCTGATCGGTGTGGAAGCCGGCGGACGCGGCTCCGGGCCCGGCGAGCACGCGGCCCGCTTCCTGGCTGCGGGCGGCGGCTCGCCGGGCGTGCTGCAGGGCACCTACTCCTATGTTTTGCAGGACGAGGGCGGCCAGATCGTGCCGACCCATTCCGTTTCGGCCGGGCTGGACTACCCTTCGATCGGCCCCGAGCACGCGGCACTGCACGATGCCGGGCGGGCCGAGTACGTCAGCTGCCCGGACGCGGATGCGCTGCGCGCGACCGTCGCGCTGTCGCGCACCGAGGGCATTATCCCGGCGCTTGAAACTGCGCACGCGGTTGCCGAAGCCATGCGCATCGCGCCCGGGATGAGCACGGACGATATTCTGCTCATCAACCTTTCCGGCCGCGGCGACAAGGACCTCGGCATCCTGACCCGCGAGCTCAAACTGGAAGGAGCCTCGGGCAAGCATGCCGATACGCTTTAAGGAGAAACCCGGCATCGTCGCCTACCTGACCGCGGGCGACCCTGACCTTTCGGCCACGTATGCCATTGCCCTGGCTGCCATTGACGCCGGCGCGGATGTGGTGGAGCTGGGCGTTCCGTTCTCGGACCCGGTCGCCGACGGCCCGGTGATTCAGCGCGCAAGCGAGCGTGCGGTAGGGCGCGGAACCAGGCTGGCCGATGTGCTCCAGCTGGCAGGGAGGTTGCGGGAAGCCCGCCCGGAGGCAGGTTTGGTGCTGTTTTCGTACCTCAACCCGGTACTCCAGTTCAGCCGGGGCAAGGGCTTTGACCGCTTTTGCGGCACAGCAGCCAAGGCCGGGGTCGACGGCGTCCTGCTCACCGACATGATCGCCGAAGAGGCCGGCCCGTATCTCCGGTCCATGCGGGCACACGCGCTTGCCCCGGTCTTCCTGGCGGCCCCTACCAGCCCGGACGCGCGCCTGCAAAAGATCGGCGAGGTTTCGGGCGGCTTTGTGTATGCGATTTCGCGGGTGGGCATCACCGGCGCGCAGCCGTCGATGACCGGCGATGCGGAGCAGCTGGTGAGCCGCCTTCGCCGCTACACGGACCTGCCCATCGCCGTCGGCTTCGGCATTTCCAGGGCAGAGCATGTTCTCGAGATAGGCCGCTTCGCGGATGCGGCCGTGGTTGGCTCGGCGCTGGTCTCGATCATTGAGGCGAGCAGCCGCGAGATTGCGCCCGCCGCCATCGGCCGATTTATCGAGGGCCTGCGCTCCCCGGCGCTGGCCCGCTCCTAGCCCTCTGTTTCCGGAACCACCCCATCGACACGCGTGTGAGGAAAGACCCATGAACCAGGAAGGCTGGGATATTGAAGCCTGGCGTCTGCGCATCGACGAGCTCGACCGGCAGATCGTTGCCCTGATCTCCGAGCGGGCGCGGGCAGCCCAGGCAATCGGCAGATTGAAGCAGTCCAGTACGCTGCCTGTGTATGAGCCCAAGCGGGAAGCGGTCATCTTTGCAAACGTCCGCGCCGCCAACCAGGGGCCGCTGCCCGACATGGAGCTGACCCACATTTACGAGCGGCTGATTGATGTCATGCGCGCCCTGCAGCAGGAAGAGCTCGCGGCCGCGCGGCAGCGGGCAGGCAGGGCAGAAGAGGAGCGGCGATGATTGTGGTCATGCGGGAGGGTGCAAGCGCCGGGCAGATTGAGCACGTCGTGGAGCGGCTGGTCGAAGACGGCTTCAAGGTGCACCGGACTACCGGGAACACCCAGATCATCCTGGCCGGGGTAGGCCGGCCGGACTCCTTCGATGTGAAGGAGTACGAAGTGCTCGACGGGGTCACGGAAGCCTACCGGATCTCGTCGCCGTACAAGCTGGCGGGCCGGAATTTCGCGCCGGAAGGCACGGTGATCCGCTTCCCCAACGGCGTGTCGGTCGGTGGCGAAGAGGTGGTTGTCATGGCCGGCCCTTGCGCGGTCGAAAGCCGCGAGCAGCTGTTTGCTTCCGCGGCGATCGTGAAGCATGCGGGCGGGCAGTTTCTCCGCGGAGGGGCGTTCAAGCCCCGGTCCTCGCCCTACTCGTTCCAGGGCATGGGCCTGGACGGGCTGAAGCTGCTGCGGGAAGCCGGGGACACGACGGGTCTGCTGATCATTACCGAGGTCATGGAGATCGCGCAGATTGAGACCATCCTGCCGTATACGGACTGCTTCCAAGTGGGTGCGCGCAACATGCAGAACTTCAACCTGCTGCGCGAGCTGGGGCAGGTGCGCAAGCCGGTGCTGCTCAAGCGCGGTCCGGCGGCCACGGTGGAGGAGCTGCTGCTGTCGAGCGAGTACATCCTGGCCGGAGGCAACTACAAGGTGATGCTTTGCGAGCGGGGGATCAAGACCTTTGAAACATACACGCGCAACACCATGGACATTTCGGCGATTCCTGTTGTGAAAAAGCTTTCCCACCTGCCCATCATCGGCGACCCCTCGCACGGCTCCGGGCGCAGGGACCTGGTGGCCGCGATGGCGCGGGCAGCGCTTGCCGCGGGGGCCGACGGGCTGATCATCGAAGTGCACCCGAATCCGGAAAAGGCTGTTTCCGACGGTGCGCAGACTTTGTTTCCAGAGCAGCTGGAAGCGCTGATGGGAGAACTCCGCGCGATCGCTCCGGCCCTGGGCCGCCGGCTGGCTGGATAGGAAAGGTAGAACAATGACAGGGGACCTGATTCAGCCGGCTGGAGCGCCCGCAAAGCAAATCAACAGAGTGGCTATCTTCGGCACCGGCCTGATCGGGGCATCGATTGGGCTAGGCCTGCGGCGCGCAGGCTTTCGCGGCGCGCTGCTTGGTTGGGACCCGGACCCAAACGCGCTGGCCGAGGCGCGCGCGCGCGGGGCCGTGGACCCGGTCATTGCCGGGGAAGCCGACAACGACCCTTTTGTCTGCGCGCTGGCAGCAGACCTCGTGGTGTTGGCAGGGCCGGTACTGGGGATCACCGACTGGCTGGAACAGCTGGCGCCGGTGCTTTCTCCCTCGCAGCTGGTCACCGATGTGGGCAGTGTGAAGGGTTTCCTCGTCGAGCGCGCAGCCGGGCTGTACAACGGCCCGAACCAGCCAGGATGGCTCCCTGGGCACCCGATGGCCGGCAAGGAGCAGAGCGGCGCGGCGCATGCGCACCCGGCCTTGTTCGAGGACGCAGCCTGGCTGTTTACCGGGGCCTCGTCCGAAGCCGAGGACACGCTGCCCGCGCATCCCTACGCGGCCCTGTGGGTGAGCTGGGTCAGCAAGATGGGCGCACGCCCGGTGGTGCTGACGCCGGCGCGGCATGATCTGCTGTGTGCCTCGATCAGCCACCTGCCCCAGCTGCTGGCTTCCTCGCTTGCCGCCATGCTGCAGGCCCAGTTTGGGCAGGAGTTTGCGGGCGATCCGGGCGCGCTGCACAGCATCGGCGGCCGGGCTTTGCGGGAGATGACGCGGCTGGGCGCAAGTCCCTACTCGATGTGGCGCGACATCGCCCTGACCAATGAACACGCGGTCGCCGGGGCGCTGCTGCGCCTTGAGCAGGAGATCGCCCACGTCCGCGAAAACCTGCGCACCCCCGAGCTGCGCGCGGTGTTTGCGCAGGCCAACGCGTTTCGCGCTTCCCTGGCGCAGGTGCAGGCGCAAAGCCCGGCGCAGGTGCAGGTACAGAGCCAGGCGCAGGAGCTGGCGCAGGGCCAGGAAGCCTAGCGAGCCTTTGCCCCGGGGAGCTTCCGCGCTGCCCCGCCGCGGCGTTTCCTCGCCCGGAAGAGCACTGGGCGGTTTCCGCATGGCGCCCCGGGAGGGCTGTGTATGCTGGGCCCATGCCCAGCGACCGGATCTCCTACATCCGCGGCCTGCCCAAGGCCGAGCTCCACTTGCACCTTGAAGGCACGATCGCGCCCGAAACACTGGCTGCCCTGAGCGCCCGGCGCGGCGGAGAGCTGAGCGTTGACAAGGTGCGCGCCCTCTACCAGTACGCCGACTTTTCCGGCTTTCTGCTCGCCTTCAAGGCGATCACCGAGCAGCTGCAAACCGCCGAAGACTACGAGCTGGTAACCCTGCGCATGCTGGAGCGGCTGCACCGGCAGGGGGTCGTGCATGCGGAAGTGTATGTGTCGGTCGGGGTGGTGTACTACTGGCGCCGCACCGAGTTTGAGCCGCTCTTTGCCGGCATGGAGCAGGCCAGGGTGGAGGCGGAGCGCCGCTGGGGCATCACTTGCTACTGGATTTTCGACGCCGTGCGTCACTTCGGTCCGGATGAGGCGGCGCGGGTCTTTCGCAAGGCCGCGGAGATGCGCGGCGCGCACCCCAGCATCGTGGGCATTGGGATTGGGGGCGATGAGCGCCGCACCGGGGCCGATGTGTTTCGCGATCTGTATGCCGAGGCCAGGGCCGCCGGGCTGCGCCTGACCGCCCACGCGGGCGAAACCGTGGGGCCGGACAGCATCTGGGGGGCGATCAACATCGGAGCCGAGCGCCTCGGCCATGCCCTGTCCGCCATTGACGATCCCGAATTGATGGCGGTGCTTGCCGAGCGGCAGATCCCGCTGGAGATTTGCGTTACGTCAAACCTGCGCACGGCTTGCTGCCCCTCCTTGCCTGAGCATCCCGTACGCGCCTACTTCGAGCAGGGATTGATGATCACCATCAACTCGGACGATCCAGCCCTGTTTGGGAGCGACCTGGAAGACGAGTACCGGCTGCTGGCACGGCAGTTTGAGTTCACGCGGGAACAGCTGCGGGAGCTGGCCGCGAACTCGCTGGAGGCAAGTTTTCTGCCCGCGGAACGGAAGCTCAGCTTGTTGCGCAATCTCGAAACCGCCATGTGACCTTGGTGTAGCTTTCGCGGGCGCGATCACTTCCCTGTTGTCGCTCTAGGCTATGATGTGGTCCATGAGCCCCCTCACTTTCTCCGCTCTAGAAGAAGAGTTCTTCCCGGACGGAGCGTCGTCCACGCTGCGCCGGGTGGGACTGGCGACTGCCCTGGTGGGTGCGGTTGGAGCGGTGACGCTGGGGCTGTATGTCGGCAGGGAGCTGCGGTTCCGCTACCGCTTTCGCCGTCGCACCCCTTCAGACTTCTTCAGCAACGCCGGCGATCCGATCGGTCCCGCCGAGTACGGCATGGGCATCTGACATTGGAACCAGAGTGAAAAAGGCTGGGCCCGGAGCCCAGCCTTTTCGTTTTTGCCTGCGCCCATTCGTTTTGCCTGCGCCTGCTTAGAAGGTAGTGCCGACCGTGAGGCGGAAGGTCTTTGCCGGCTCGCGCAGCTGGTAGACCGCGCCGTAAAGCTGCGTTGCCTGCGCATAGCTGAAGTCGCCTGCCGAGCCCTGCGGGAACAGCTCGCGGGTGATGATGTTGTCTCCGGGAACGCCCTTGCTCAGCCGCAGGGGGTTGTAGGCGTAGTAGATCCGGAACGGGGCGTTCACGATCGGCAGCAGGACGGAAATCTGTGCGCCGAGCGAGTCGCGTGGCACCACGTTGGTCCCGGAGATGACGCGTACATTGTTGTTGAACTGGACCTGGATGCCGCCCTGGCAGGCGCCGTTGACGTAGGTGCGGCAGCCGTACAGCGGGGAGTCGAGGTTGGCGATCCCTTGCGGGCTTTGCCGCAGCTGGTTCTTGTTGATCGCCGAGTCGATGCCGAAGTCATTGAATATCTCCAGCGACGCAGTCCGGCCGACCAGCGGGATCCGGTACTCGAGATTGTTGAGGAACGAGGTGTCGCCACCCGCGGAAACAATGCCGTACACCGGCAGCGGCACCTGGACGCACTGGTTGGTCTGGGGCGCGCCGGGCTGGCGCGACACGCAGGTGCCGTCCGGGTTGTTCAGGTTAAAGAGCACGCGCGTGGGGATGTACGCGTACGGGGTACCGGTACGGATGCCGAAGCCACGGATGTCGCTTTCGCCGCCCGTGTAGAAGCGCTGAAAGGGCGGCGCCACGTCGCCCGAGATGCCCTGGACGTAGTTGACCTGGATCCGGTAGCCGACGGCGTTGCGGCCCAGCGGGTCGAGATGGTAGCCGCGTACCGGGTACCAGTGCTTGTACTCGATGGTCGGCAGGATGTAGCGGACGTTGCCGAACAGGCCGGCGATCTGAAACAGGCCCTGAAGCTCGGAGCCCGAGTGGGGGGCGAAGTTCGAGTCCAGGTGGTTGTAGCTGTAGGAGAAGGAGGCCTGGCTGGTCACAATGCCGGTCAGGGCATTCTGGCCCTGGATGCCGGAGCGGAACGCAAGCGTTTGAAACAGGTTCTGCGAGGCGCCGCTGAACGCGGTGACGGCGGAGCGGTTCCAGGAGTAGGTGAGCCCGACGCGGCTGAACCCGGCAAACTTGAAGGTGTGGCGCAGCGGGTAGGCGGCTGAAAGGGTAAAGCCGGTCGAGGACTGGTTGTAGTTCTGCACCAGCGAGCTGTTAAAGGCCGCCGCGTTGGGAGACTGCCCGGCCGTGTTGATGCCCTTGTTGGAGTTGAAATCAGTCTTGTTGGTGAAGACCTGGAAGCCGACGTTGAGCGGCTTGTTGCGCAGGTAGGGCTCGTTAAAGCCGAGGCTCAGGTTGCGCGCCAGGTTCCCTTCGCTGGCCTGGAGGGACAGCGTTTCGCCCAGGCCCAGGAAGTTGTTGGTCTGGTAGTTGAGGCCCAGAAAGGAGCCGGAAACGCCCGAAACGCCGCCATTGAGGCCGATGGAGTTTTTGCCCTTTTCGTGAACTTTCAAGAGCAGGTCGACGGTGCCGGTGTCCGCGTTCTGGTGCGTTTCCGAATCCTGGTCGACCTTGAGCGGGTCGAAGTATTCCAGCTGGTTGAGCCGCTGCAAGCTCGCCTCCCACAGGCGCGAGTTGTACACCTGGCCTTCTTCGAGCAGCAGTTCGCGGCGTACCACAAAGTCGCGCGTAAGCTTGTTGCCCTGGATCTCGATGCGCGAAACCTTGAACTGCTTGCCTTCATCGAGATTGATGTCGAAGCCGATGGTGTGAGCAGTGTCGTCAAACTTGGGCGTGGCGTTGGGGACGAAGTTGATGTAGCCGCCGCCGTTAAACTGCTTGGTCAGCGCCTGCAAACCCTTGCCGAACGCCGTGGCGTTGAACCAGTCGCCATCCTTCATCGCGAAGTTGGCGCGCAGCGCGGCATGGTTATACTTTTGAGCGTTTGGGCCGGAAAAGGTGATCCCGGTAAAGCGGTAGCGCTGGCCTTCCTCAACCGGGATGTGGATGTCCATGTCCTTGCCGGTTTTCGGCCGAAAGGTCAGCAGCGAAAGCCCGCCTTCGTTGCGGATGTGCGTTTCCGCCTCGCTCGTGTTCGCGCGGAAGTAGCCGCGATCCCGGTATGCCTGGCGGACCCGCTCCGTGTCTTCCTCGAGCTTGGTCGCGTCGAAAGTTTTGGCGAACAGGTTTTCAAGCAGGATCGAGTTGGGAACGCCGATCGGCTTGAGGTTCTTCATGGAAGCCCGCAGCAGGCGGGAGGGCACATGCTCGTTGCCGGTAAAGGTGATGTTGCCGACCTTTACCTTGGGGCCTTCCTTGATGGTGAAGTTGACCTGCACGCTTGAAGGCGGAATCACCTTGACGTCGGTGCGGACCGAGGCAAACTGGTGCCCGTGCTCGGACTCAAGCTCACGGATGACGGTGACGGCCTGGGCGACGTGGGTCGGATCGTACTGCGATTCCTGCGCGAGGGAAACCTTGCCTTTTTTGAACGCGTCCAGGATGTCGGACTGCGTAATGGAGTTCAGGCCCTTGTAGTTGATCTCGCGGATGGTCGGCTTTTCCTGGACGTAGATGTCCAGGACGATGCCCTTGGGCGTGTCTTCGCGCTCAATGCGCACCTTCTCAAAGTAGCCGGTGTTCCAAAGCGAGTTGAAGTCACGCTCGACCGTGGCGGCATCGTAGGGCTCGTTTTCGCGCGAAAAAAGCCGCGCCAGCACCGTTTCCTTGGGGATGCGGCGATTGCCGATGACCCGGATGCCGGTGATGATGTTCGCCTGTGCCCACGCGATCGAGAATACGGAGAAACAGAAAAGCAGAACAGCGATGAAGCGAAGGGCAGACCTCCGCGTGGACAGTGGGGAGGTTTGACTCCCTCGGAGTTCGGGAAAGATAGGGACACCCTCGGCTAAAACGGAGATCAGCGCTTGTCTTCTAGCGAATCCCGATTATAGAAGACAGGAGGCAACTGTTCCCAATCCGGGTTCCGCGGCGCCCGGCGCTGCGCCCGGGGCTGCCTGGGGGCCGCGAAACCGTGGCGGCTCTCGCTCGCTTGTTGGCGCGCGTTTCCGCGAGCTGGTCCGCCTCGGTTCGGGAGCTATTCGCCGCGGTGCGCCAAAAGCAGCCTGCCTGCCCGGAGCCGTTCGGCCACTTACTTCGCGCCCCCTGCGTCCCTGGTCGCGGGCCCGAACCCGCACGCCCCCGCCCAGGCGGGCGTTTACAACACAAAATACC
>CALMAN010000118.1:30637-44758 GCA_937859835.1 uncultured Acidipila sp.
GGTCCAGGCTGGCAAGGTTGCCCTTGGGGGTGAGCTGGAAGTGCTCCCGGACCAGCGCCCCGAGCTCCCCGGCCGGCAGCGTGCCCGTCCCAAAGGTATCGATCAGCACGGAAACCGGTTCCGGGACCCCGATTGCGTAGGCCAGCTGCACCTCACAGCGATCTGCCAGGCCGGCGGCGACGATGTTTTTCGCGATGTAGCGGGCCATGTACGCGGCCGAACGGTCGACCTTGGTCGGATCCTTGCCGGAAAAGGCGCCTCCGCCATGCCGCCCCATGCCCCCGTAGGTATCGACGATGATCTTGCGGCCAGTCAACCCGGTGTCGCCCATCGGACCGCCGATGACGAAGCGGCCGGTCGGGTTGATGTGGTATTTGGTATCGGCATCCAGCAGCTCGGGCGGGATGACCCACTGGATCACTTCCTTGAGCACATCGGCGCGCAGCGTTTCTGTTGTCACTTCCTCGGCGTGCTGGCTCGAGATCACCACCGCATCGACCCGCACGGGCTTGCCGCCGGCGTCGTACTCGACCGTGACCTGGCTTTTGCCGTCGGGCCGCAGGTAGGGGAGCTGCCTGCTTTTCCGGACCTCGCTCAAGCGCCGCGTGAGCCGGTGCGCAAGGGAAATGGGCAAGGGCATCAGCTCTGCTGTTTCGTTGGTCGCAAAGCCGAACATCATGCCCTGATCGCCGGCGCCGCCGGTGTCCACGCCCATGGCGATGTCGCCGGATTGCTTGTTGATCGTGGATACAACGGCGCAGGTCTTCGAGTCGAAACCAAAAACGGCATCGTTGTAGCCAATATCGTGAACCACGCTGCGCACCAGGGTCGGGAAGTCGACGTAGGCCTTGGTCGTGATTTCGCCGGCAATGACAACCAGGCCGGTGGCGGTAAGGGTTTCGCAGGCGACGCGGGCCAGGGGGTCCTGCTGGAGGCAGGCGTCCAGGATGGCGTCAGAGATCTGATCGGCGATCTTATCGGGGTGACCCTCGGTGACCGACTCCGAGGTAAACAGGAATTTGTCGCGTGCTTGCAATGGTTGCTCCTCTGGGGGCAGTCGGGACCGGTCCACCCTGGTCTGAAAGGCGCCTCCGCAGAAGCTGAAGACCTGAAAACGCGAGGGAAGGCTCGGCGGGCCAGCGGCATCGGTGCAGGAAGCCGGCCCGAACGCTGCCAGCTTCTGATGCTACCTGAGCCCCGAAGCGGGGAGCAAAGCCGGGGACCGGAAGCGCAGGGGACGGGCGCGAGCGGGCAGAAAGCGCAGCTGAATGGAACCCTAGCGCCGGCGCGGCCGCAGCCTCAGCTCCCAAACAAACAAGGTAAGCAGGAGGCATTGCAGCCCCCCGAAGCCAAGCACAAAGCGCGCGTAGTTGAGCAGGAGGTCCGGGAGGGTGCCAAAGCCGGCCATGCCCATGTTGAAGATCACCGCGGTGCTCCAAGGAAAGGTGAGCAGCTCGAGGGTGGCAAAGCCGGAATCAAACAGCGGCCCGGTGAGCAGGCCCACGATCCAGATCGCGTGCAGCAGAACCATGTAGCCGGCGCAGGTGTACAGGATCGCCGGGTAGCGCGAGCGGCGCAAGCGCAGCGCGATCGCGGCCAGCAGAAGAAGCAGGACGCCCATGGCCAGCATGGCGGCGATGCCGCGCGGTTCGAGATGGGAAAGCATTGCAGCTTCAGGGTAACGGCGCCCGGGACCAATCGCCAAGCGGGCGTTCCCTCGGGGCTCCGTGCCTTAGGTCGCCCTGTGCGGCGGTTCGGACCCGAGGGGAAACGGCGTCGATGCAGGCAGCCCGAATGAGGACTGTGCAGCCGGGGCCAGCGCCGCCGAGCGTACCCCGACGTAGTGCGCGACGTACCAGGCGAAAAAGGCAAGGATGACCATCAGCACGGCGACGCCGGCCCAGCGCAGCCGGGTATCTGTTTCCGGCTCTTCTCCCTTGCGGGCCTTGCCGACATTTTCCGCGAACTCCATCCAGCTCTGGTCATCATCCTTGAGCTGGCCACTCTGGTGGTAGGCCGACAGGTAGCGGCCCACCCAGGCGTCTTCGTCCATGCCGCAAACTCGCGCGTAGCCGCGCACGATCCCCTTGTTCAGCACCCCGCCGGGCAGCGCGGCGAAGTTTTCCTCCTCCAGCGCAAGCAGGTGCCGGCCGCTGATCTTGGTGACATCGGAGATGTTCTCGATGGCTACGCCCCGGGCTTCCCGCTCGCTGCGCAGCTCCTGGCCGAAGTGTCCCATGCTTGTAAGCCCCGGCGATTGGACGCCTTTGCCCTTACCTTAGTGCTCATCGGCAAACGCGTCAAAGTGTTCAGTGACTTTAATACCCAATCCAAACAAGGGATTCCGGTTCCGGGAAAAAGGGTGCGCCGGGGGCTCCGAAAGCCCGCTTTGCTACACTCGGGTAGCCTTTGCCTCGCGTCTGGGCAGCCTTTCCCTATGAATAAGCTCGTTGTGGGCAATCTGCTCTACCGGCCCGTTCGCACCCTCATCACCACGCTGGCCGTCGCCACCGAAGTGGTGATGATCTTGTGCATAGTCAGCATCATGTACGGGCAGATTTCGAACGCGCGGAGCCAGACCAGCGGCATCGGGGCTGACATCATTGTGCGGCCGCCAAACAGCAGCTTCTTGTCAGGGGTCGGCGGCGCGCCGGTTCCAGCCTCCATCGCCCGGGTGCTCGCGAGGCTACCCCACGTCGCTGCCGCCGCGCCGGTCATCACGGACCTGAGCACGGTTGGCTCGGTTGAAACCATCTGGGGCATCGATTACCCGAGCTATAACGCGCTGAAACCGTTTGTTTTCCTGGCCGGGGGGCCGTTTACAGGCCCCGCGGATGCCATTGTGGACGATTATTTTGCCCGTTCCGACCATGGCCACCACGTGGGGGAACTGATCCAGATCAAGGGCAACCCATTTCGCATCTCGGGTATTGTTGAGCATGGCCGGGGCGGCCGCAAGTTCGTCCCCATCCGCACCCTGGGCGGTTTGCTGGGCAATGCCAACAATGCCTCGCTGTTTTACCTCAGCAGCGACAAGGAGGCAAACCAGGGTGCGATCGAGCGCGAAATCCACGCGACACCGGGGCTCGAGCAGTACCAGGTACAAACGCTGGACCAGTGGATGTCGTTGATGACGCCGGACCACCTGCCTGGCTTTACGCCGGCACTGGACAGCGTGATCACCATCGCGACCATCGTGGGCTTTTTGGTGATCTTTCAATCGATGTACACCGCCGTGATGGAGCGTACCCGCGAGATCGGTATTCTGAAGTCACTGGGCGCGTCCCGCTTGTTCATCATGGGAAGCGTGCTGCGCGAAGCCGCCCTGGTCACGGCGGCCGGCATCGTGCTGGGGTTGATCTTGACACAGGTGATCAAGCTGGGACTGGCTTACCGTTTCCCGACACTTTCCTTCCTTATCAGCTGGCAATGGCGCGCGGCCGGCATTGCCATCGCGCTGGCAGGCGCTTTGCTGGGCGCCATCTACCCGGCGATGAAGGCAGCGAGCAAGGATCCGATCGACGCGCTTGCCTACGAGTAAAGAGCCGCGCGCTGCGCGGCTTCGCCCCCTGCTCACGACCGGGCTCGCCGTCGCTTCCATCCTGGCACTGTGGCTCCTGCACTGGGTTCACCTCCGCGCCGACTTCCCCAACGATTCGCCATGGATGGACTATGCGAAATACACCGATGAGGGCTGGTACGGCAATGCCGCTATCCGCGCCGTCCTGTTCGGGCACTGGTACTTCGCCGGTGACTTCAATCCGGCGGTGGCCCTGCCGGTATGGCCTGCCCTGGAGTGGGTCGCTTTTCGCATCGGCGGGGTGCGGCTGGAAGTAGCCCGTGGCCTGTCGCTGCTGGTCTTTGCCGGCAATCTTTGGCTCAGCTTTGCCTTGTTGCGTGTTGCCGGGGTGTGCCGGCGGGATGCGCTGGGCGGCGTGTTGTTCCTGGCCGGCAGCGTCTACCTTTGGGCTTTCAGCCGGCTCGCCATCCTGGAGCCGCTGCTGACCTTCTGGACCCTGGCAGGCTGGCTGGTGGCGATGCGGCTCAAGGCCCGAAGCAGCCCGGCCCGCTTCCGGCGCCTGCTGCTGGTCGGGTTGCTCGCCTGCCTGGCAGTGCTTACCAAAACCACCGCGCTATTTCTTCTGCCGGCCACGGCGGCCATCGTCTGCTGGGCCGCCGGCTGGAGGGCCGGCGCGGCGGCGCGCAATCTGGCGATCGCGTGCGCGGGCGGCGCCGTCCCGTGGCTGGCGTACTTTCTCGGCCTGGCGCGGCGGCGTTCGCTCGACTTCCACTACCTGTTCGCAGCCAATCGCTGGGTGCAGCCTAAGGGCCTGCACGACCGGCTGCTCGCCTTCTGGTGGGCGGCGCACGGGCTGCTCTGGGTGGGCCCGCCCCTGGTGTGCACCGCCCTGGTGCTGCTGGCGCTTGGCCTGTGGTTTCGCTCCTTCCGGAACAGCCCGCTGGTCCAGGCCTCTCTGCTCGCCTCCGCCGGGTACATCGGCTTTACCGGCTGGCACAACAGTCCTCAGCCCCGGTACTACATGGTGCTGATCTACCCCGTCGTGTTTGTCACCATCCTGGCGCTGGCACAGCTGCGGACACGGAGCCGCCTCCTGGCCGGCGTGGGCGGCGGGATCCTGGTCCTCCTGTTTGCGCAGGGGGTGTGGGAAAGCATCTACTTCGCCCGGCATCCGCAGTACACCCTGCTCGAGGCAGCCAGGGGTCTGACCGGATACATCGATGCGCATCCTTCTGATGGGCGGCGCATGCTGCTTTCGATCTCCGGAGACGAGATCACGCTGATGACCCACCTGCCAGCGATCTGTGACGACTTTGGCACCGACGACCTGCCGGACAGGATCGCGCGGTACCGGCCGGGGTGGTATGCGCAGTGGAATGAGCTGGACCCGGGCACGCTCGAAGACATCCACGCAGCGGGGTACGACCTGAGGGCCGTGGCTCACTGGCATGCGCTCGATGACGAGGACCGCGATGACCTGGTGCTGTACCACATGGACCCGGCGAAGGCGAAAGAAACTCGGTAAGGGTTCCGGGCCAGCAGGATGCGGGGAGGCTACCGGACGGGCCGCTGCGGAGCCCCGGGGCGTTCGGGGTCGATATGGCCGAGCCGGTAAACCAGGCCGACCGAAAGCGCAAACTGCTCTTTGAAATCCCCGTTGCCGGTCTGGCTCTTGAAGTCGGTCAGGGTCGCGTCCGGCGAGATGCGGAACGCGAGGCGGGGCGACCGGTTGAGATCGATGGACCCGCCGATGGCGCTGCCAAAGGCGATCTGGTCATTAAAGAAGCCGGCATCGGCAGGCTCGGTTCTGTGCCCATTCACCACATTGCCGAACACGGAACTGAAGTAGCCGTAGGTGCCGCCAAACAGGGCGTGAAGCGTCAGCGAGGCGTGCTGGTTTGCGAGTGCGCGGTATTCCGGCCCCGCCAGGGCCATGTACTCACTCACAAAGGGGCCCTTGATGCCGTACGGGTTTGGAACGGCGCCACTGGTGCCGAGGTACCCGCGCAGGTTGCCGACCGCTGCCCACTTGTGCGTGAGAAAGTAGTCACCCTGGACGTCGAACCCACCCAGGTTCGAGCCCTGGAGCAGGGATGGCCCGGCGTCAAAGTGGGAGTAGGCGAACCCGCCGTAGATCTCATACCGGCTGTTGTAGGTGACGCCGGACAGAGTGCTGTTCGCAGCGACGACGGGCGGGTGGTACTGCGGCGCCTGCGCGTGAGCCAGGAGCGGTCCGGCGATCAGGAAGAAGCCGAGGCGGGCGGCAGAGCGGAGGCTGTGACGGCAGAACAGAAAGGCCTGGAACATGCAACGGGTTTCGGGCAAAGACAAAGAACGGGACCTCCGGATACCAGCCTCCACTGTACATCGCGCGCCGGGCTGCCGTGTTCCTCTGCTGTAGGCTGGAAGCGTGTCCGAACACGACAATCAGGCGCGCGCACAGTTTGCCGAGAAGACCTGGGACGGCCTGGAGCCGATGATTGAAGATTATGCGGCGGCGGCTTGCGCCATTGCGGCGGAGGACTTTCACCAGACCCTTGACTACGGACCGCCCTCCGTGGAGAGGCTCGAGGCCATCTTGAACCGGTTGAGTCCGGCGCCCGACCCGCTGCCGGCCGGGGAAAGCGACTGGCTCAGCCTGCTGTGGGGCAGCTACTTCGGCGAGCTCCTGCGTCATCTGCATGGAGGCGACTGGACCATGACCATCTACCCGCAAACCGAGTTCTCCGTCCCCACCCTCCAGTGGGAAAGCGGCTCGCGGGTGTACCCGATGATGAAGGTGCACCGGCGCCTGAGCCTGGGAGCCTCGGAAAGCCTGCCCGCGTTCTACCGGATGTTTTGCGAGCGTCTCGGAGCAGGGCCGGCAAGCCGGCGCTAGCTTGGCCGGGCACAAACCGCCGTAACCTGGCGCGCGCAGGCCACGGGGCAGGTATGAGACAATCGCCCTTGGTGGAGGGAAGCCCCGCACTGTCATCGCGGGCAGACCAATATGCTGGATAATCTGTTCACACCGACCCATCTCCTTTTGGTTCTCGGGATCGCTCTGCTGGTTTTCGGTCCCCGCAAGCTCCCGGAGCTCGGCAAAGGCCTGGGCGAAGGACTCCGCGGCTTCAAGCAGGGCATCAAGGGCGAGCCGGAAGTAACGGCCGCCAAGACCGAAGCTGTGAAAAGCGAGACAGCCCCCGAGGTTAAGTAGCCTCCGCTAGCCCTCCTTTACCTGCCCCTGAGCTGACCCCCTGAGCTGACCCCCTGCCCTGTCCGCCGACCTGTCCCGGGGGAAGCGCCCGGGCAGCAAAGATCACACAAGCGCCCTCGATCTTTTCTTTCTCGCGAAGCTCTTCTCTCTCGCGTCGAACCAGCTCGTCAGAGTCGAAGGCCGTTCAGAGCTCGACCAAGACTCCTCAGCGGGAGCGATGCCAAGCCGCGGGCCCGTTCCCCCGCAGTGGTCTCAACGCATAAGCGCTTTTAGGCCGCCCCGTGTCCGTGTTCCAGGGTCGCCCCTCGATGCAGCCTTCCCTTTCTTGCCGTCGCAACCGGCAAAGCCTTTGGCGTCGAGGAAGAAAGAAAGTTCGCGTCGCCTCCATACTCTGCCGTGATGAGCCGAAAGCCGGCCGGCAGCGTTCCTTTCCTCAGCTCGAGCGTGGCAGTTCCGTGGACTACCGGCACTACGCCGATCAAGAGGCCGTTCGCGAAAAAGGCAACCTGGCCGGTCGGGGTGCCGCTAATCTGAGGCGAGACTGTGGCCTGGAGCGTAAGGCCGCTGTCATCAGAAACGCCGGTGGGAACGTTGCTGGGAACGTCGTTCGAAGTGTTGTTCGAAAGAACGAGACCGACGGTCGTTGTTGCCTTGGTGATCTTAAGGGTACTCAACGCAGTCGCAGGAGCGTAGGTGGCCTGGTCCTGAGGGGTGAACGCAAGCGAGACCGGGTTCTCCCCGGCCGGGAGGATTGTTCCCGGTGTCACCGAGTACGCCACGCTGCCGGGCACAGGGACCGGCGAGGAAAGTGGGTAGGGCTCCGGCGCGAGGTTCGGGAACTTGGTAAGCAGATCCTGCGCGATCTCCTCGGCAAGGTAGTCATGACCGAGCGGCGTGGGATGGCCGCCCATGTACAGGTACGCATTACCGGTGCTCGGGTCCGTCATGCTCCCGTAGAGCCAGTTTGCCAAGCCCATGTCCGTGTAGCTGACCAGGGCAGAGCTGGAAGCGACGGCAGCGGCGAAGGCTTGATCCAGCGGCGGCTGAGAGAATTGCGGCCCGTACAGGTACACGGGTACCTGGGGCAGGCAGGCTTTCAGCTCGGACAGGGTCGTGCTGACCGCGGCCTGGAGGGCCGACTCGGTCGCCCCTCCATCGTTCACGCCTCCCAAAAGGACCACGGCATCGGGCGCGTTCGGGCAGATATCGGTCACCACGCGCTGCACAAACGTTCGCTCGAGGACGTCCTGGCCGGTGACGGTAAAGCCGGTGCCGCCGATGCCGTCGTCCCAATAGTCCCAGTTGAAGTATTCGCCCAGGGTTTGCGGATAGCCCGAACCGGTAAGGCCTGGCTGCGCCGGCGGCAGCAGCGGAGGAAGAATGGTAGGCCCGGTCCACGAATCCCCAAAGATGATGACGCGCTTGCCGATCGGCACCTGCGGAGCCGCGACCGTGTCGCCCGGCCCAGGGGTGAGTCCGAAGAAGGGCGCATCGCCGTGGATGGTGAGCTTGATCTGCCGGCTGCGCTTGTCAGGGAACTGCACCAGCACGTAGTTGCGCTGCGGGTAGTTTGTGGCGTCGTTGGTTGCATCGGGCGACGTGTAGGCGCCGTCAACCCATACCCGGAAGGTGTTCCCCCCGCGCGCTTCGATGGCGAACTCAAACTGCTTGCAGGTGCAGGTGAACGCAATCCGGTAGTCGGGCCCGTAGGGAGCCGGCATCTCGTTGGCGTTGTACGCCCCCGGTGCGTTTGGGTCGGTGGTCGGGGTCACCAGGCCGCCCTCGTACCGGAACACCGGGGAGCCCGGAAGGTAGGCAGGCGCCAGGCTGTTGAGTGCGGATGCGTTGAGCTGGCTTGTGATCGTGGCGAGATCGGCGGCGGCCGGGTTCGTGGGCGGCGCAGCGGCCGCGGTGGCATTGAGCATCGCCGGGGTGATCGCCGTGCCGTAAGGGAAGCTTGGGGGCGACCAGGCAAGCGCAGGCGTGACCGGCGCGCTTTGGAAGGTAAGCTGCGCGGAAGCAGGGGCGTACGCCGCGTTGCCGGCCTGCGAGGCGGTCACGGTGACTGGTCCCGTGCCGGTCAGGGTGAGCAGGCGGCCGTTCAGGGCAGCCGGCCCGGTCACTGTCAGGGTCACGGGAAGGTGCGCCGAGGAAAGAGCAATCACCTGAAACGGAGCTGCGTTTGCCGGCACGTTGCCGATGGGCACAAAGTTGATCTGTTGCGGCTCGTTTCCCTGGGCAAGCAAGCCCGAACAAAGGAGGGAGCACACGGAAAGCAGCAAGGTGATCCGTAGCGCGAAGCGGGCAGCACGCTGCATGGTGGGGCGACTCTCCTCGTGTGTGTGAAGGCTGGATCGCGTTCGACTCTAGCAGCGGCCCCGGGCGGCTCTGGCCGAAGAAGTGAGGCGGCGCGAAACTTTCGTCATCGCGAGTGGCCCAGAAAAGGCCCATGCGCTTTACTCTAGCCGGCGACAAAGGCCACGGCAAGCAGCGCCAGTGCCATGCCCACGACCTGGGAGCGGGTTGCGCGCTCCCGCAGCAGGAGGGCGGCGAGCACCATGGTTGCCCCGGGATAGAGCGAGGACAGCACCGCCGCCACATCCAGCCGGCCACGCAGCGAAGAAAGCATGTAGAAGGTGTTGCCGGCTGTATCGAGCAGCCCGGCCAGCACAGCCAGGGCAAGCAGGGCGCCGAACGCGGAGCGATCTCCGGTGTTCGCGGGCCGGTTGCCGAGGGATCTCCTCGTCCAAAGCCGCGTACGGAGCACGACTGCCAGCGCGGTGCCGACGCCGCCGACGCGTGACAACAGGAGGGCGCGAAGAACCGGGGCAAGGCTCGCGCCCGAAGCCCCCGACGCTCCGGAAGGGAGAAAAGGCGCAGCGGCAGCAGCCGAGCTGTGGAGCCCGACGAGCTGCAGGCCGAAGCCGGCCCCCGCAAGCATGGCCATGACCAGCGTGCCGAGGGCCGGGACCAGCGCGGCGTCGTGCGCCTGCGGCCGGTACGCGATCAGAACGATCGCCGCTCCTGCCAGGCCGAAGCCTCCCAGTTGCAGGGGGGCGGGCAGCCCTTCGTGGGCGATGGCCAGAACCACCGGCAGGACCGCGGTCAGCAAACCGGCGAGCGCGGCGGACAACCCCATCGCGCCCCGGGAAAGCGCCCGGTAAAAGACCATAAGCGCCGCGCTGCCGGCAATGCCGGCAAACAGGCCGGTGAGGATTGCCCGGGGGCTCATGTGGACAGGCGAGGTGAGCGAAGCGAGGCCAAGCAGGGGAAGACTGGTGCCCTGGGCCAGCAGAACCACCAGGCCAGGGCTGCCCCGGCGCGCCGCCAGCCCTCCCGCGAAGTCCGCGGCGCCCCAGGTGCCCGCGGCTGCAAGGCCAAGCAGCACGGGCAGGGTGAGAGGACTGGGATGCACTCAGGAGATTGTCGCAGAAGGCAGGGGCTTTGCCGCCCTGCCGGGAAAAGCGATGGGGCTACCGGCTCGCCGTGTTGCTGTTATGCGCCGAAGGGTAGTAGCCGTCGGGTGCAATGATGTCGAGGTTCGGGATCCCTTCTACCCGCACCTCGGTGGTGTGGAAGCGACTGGCAAGCACGTTGGCGTGGCTCACGTAGCCAAGCGTGTACTGGTCGCGCACGCCGTTCACGATCTTTGAAAAGGAAAGCTGCATGCCGTTCTCAGAAACTTCGGAGTCAAGCGTCCCGCCGGTCGCGAGCGCGTACTTGGGCAGGATGTTGTCGCGCACCGTCGGGACCAGGGGGATGTGGAACTTGTCGAGGTAGCCGAGACCCCAGATGGCTGACTCGCCCACAAGCGTGCCGTACACCGAAATGTTGTTGCTGAGCAGGTAGCGCACCACCTCCTTGTAGGAGGCCTTTGAGCCCTGTTCCTTGCCGTCGGAGATGATGTACAGAATGCGCCGCCGGCCGCGCGGCTGCTTGGCCAGCTCCACCGCCGCGGCCAGCACCGCGTCGTTTAACGGGTGGTACTCCTTGGGGAAGATCGGGGTGGTGATGCCGCCGGTCGAGCCCCCCGTTGTTGTGTTGGGGTCCACGGGCTTGCCGTTGATCATGATGCCGTTGTCCATGGGACCACCCGCTTGGGGAACGCCCATGTCGCGACCCGGCGCTTTGGCCTCGTTCAAGGCAACGCTGAGGCGGGCACCCTGCGCGCCCGTGAAGTCGGTGATCATCTTGGGTGAGCTGTTGTAGCCGAAAACCGCAACCGAGTCTGCCGGGGTAAAGGCTCCGGTCACCGCAGCCAGGCTTTCGTTGACGCGATTCATCACGTCCGCGGGCAGGCTTTGATCGACCACAAACGCCACGGAAAGCGGAAACGGATCGGTTGTGAAAAACACAATGCGCTGGCGAACCCCGTCCTCAAACACCCGGAACCGGCGCGAATCAATGGCCGGCACCATGGCGCCCTTTTTGTCGCGGATCGTCACGGAAAGAAGAACTTCATTGACAGGGATCACCAGCGTTTGGACCGGGCCCTGGCCAGGAGGGGGGATATCCGGCGCTTCCTGCTGGTCGGGCGTCGGGCCCGGGGGCGCGGCACTCTGATCAGGCGTTGCCGAGGAGGAGGAGGAGGACGAGGTTTGCCCTGCCGCCTGGTTCCCGCTGCCCCCGTTTGCCGGGGTGCCGTTCGCGGCCCCGGGCTTCACCGTCTCCTTCAGGTCGCCAAGGCTTTCGCTGCCCGCGGGCTGCGGAGTCGGCGCGTCGGGCATAGCCGCCCCCTGCTGCGCGCGCGCCACCCCGCCCATCAACAACAGCAAAACGCCTGCCAGTGCTGCATGCTTCCGAAACGTGTCTCTCATAGCTTGAAACAGGTATATCCCCCCGGACCGGCGTCCCCGCCCTTGCTCTGCTTGGGTGCCGCGCGCGGCGCAGGGTAGAGTACCAGAGGAGGTTTGCCGGAGCCTTTCGGCGTCGATTGATCGGGAGCGCGCGCGGCGGCCGAGGAAAACGTGGACACCCGCGGCTCCTTCGTGGCAAGGTTTGTTGACCGCGCACAACAGATCGGACCCCTCCTGCCATGCCTGCACTTTCCCGCCGCCGCTTTCTCCAAACCACCGCCACCTGCGCCCTTGCTACCCTGCTGCCGCCGCGGCAGGCCCGTGCCAACCCGCTCGGGCTGCCCCTGGGCTTGCAGCTTTACTCGGTCCGCGAGCAGCTGGAGGCGGACTACGCGGGCACGCTCCGGCAGCTGGGTGCGCTCGGCTACCGGGAAGTTGAAGCGGCCGGCTTCAACGGGCACGCCCCGGTCGAGGTCAAGGCGCTGATGGAGGCAGCCGGGCTGCGCTGCGTTTCCGCGCACTACCCGGCCTCGCAGCTGCAGCCAAACCTCCCGGCCATTCTCCAGTTTCACAAGGATCTGGGCACGGCGCCCTTCATCATCTGCTCCTCGCCGGGCTTTCGCCATCCACCTTCCGGCAAGGCCCAGGCAGCCGAGCTCACCCTTGACGACTGGAAGTGGAACGCGGAACAGTTCAACCAGTGGGGCAAGCAGGTGAAGGATGCCGGCTTCCAGTTCGGCTACCACAACCATACCCGCGAGTTTGTTCCGCAAAACGGCATAGTGCCCTACGACCAGCTGCTCCAGAACACCGATCCGAAGCTGGTCATCATGGAGATGGATTGCGGCTGGGTGACCGTGGGCGGCGGCAGCCCGGAGCATTACCTGCGCAACTACGCCGACCGCATCAAGATGCTTCATGTAAAAGACTTCGCCGCGGCGCCCGGTCGCATCTCCGCCAGCAATCCGCCACCGGCCGCCGAGCTGGGCCGTGGCACCGCCAACTACCGGGAAATCTTCGCGGCCGTGAAGCCGGGCGCGATCGAGCACATCTTTGTGGAGCAGGAGGCGTACCCGGATCTGCCCTGGGTCGAAGCGCTGCGGGCCGACGCCGAGTACCTCCAGAAGATGCGAGCGTAGCGCCGCAGCCTTTGCCGGCTCCCGACCGTCTAATCTAATCACCATGCACCGCCTCGCGTTCACCCTGCTTCCGCTGTTGTGGCTCGCGCCCGCGCTCCGGGCGCAGTCCGCCCCTTCGCCCGATGCGCCGCCCGTGAGCACCGCGCCCGCCCCGGCCGAGGACGCGCCGAGCGGCGCGCCGGTCACCACCCTGCGCGTGAACTCCAACCTGGTGTCCATCTACTTCACGGTCCGGGACAAGCACGGCGCCCTGATCCCCAACCTGACCCGCGACGATTGCCGGGTGCTTGAGGATAAAAAGGAGCAGAAGATCCGGAACTTCGAGGCGAAGGCGGACCAGCCCTTGACGCTCGGCATGCTGCTCGACACTTCGGGCTCGCAGCAGAACGTACTGCCGCTCGAGCAGCAGTCCGGCTCGACCTTTCTCCGCGAAGTGCTCAAGCCCAAGGACGAAGCCTTTCTGATCTCCTTCGACGTGGATGTAGACCTGCTGGAGGACTACACCAACAATGCGGGCGTGCTGAGCCGCGCCATGAACAAGGCGGTCATCAACACGGCTGCGGGCAACGGTTCGGCCGGGATCCCCGGGCTCGGCCAAGGCACCATTCCCACCCAGGGCGCACCCAAGGGTACCCTGCTTTATGACGCCGTGTACCTGGCCTCCGGCGATAAACTGCGGCAGGAAACAGGCCGCAAGGCCATGATCCTGCTGACCGACGGCGAGGACGAAGGCTCGAAGTACCGCGTGCAGGACGCCATCGAAGCAGCGCAAAAGGCAAACGCCATCGTCTACGTCATCCTGATCGCGGACCGGGGCTTCTACTCCGGCGGAGGCATCATGCTGGGTGGCTACACCGGCGACGCGCAGATGCGCCGGATGACCGAAGCCACCGGCGGGCGCGTGATCGACGTGGGCAACAATGGCAAACGGCTGGAAGACGCGTTCGGCCAGATCGAGGACGAGCTCCGCACGCAGTACGTCGCCAGCTATGTGCCGCAAAACTCCGATTTCGATGGCCGGTACCGTGCCATTGAGGTGCAGTGCAAGGGAGACGGGCTCCGGGTGCAGGCGCGCAAGGGCTACTACGCGGTGCCGGCGAGCGAGGATGCGCCGTAGCGGGCGACATTTCCCCCCGGAAGGCCTTCTTAATCAGCAATGCCGAAGAGGTTTTTCGTGAAACTTCGCAGCCTGCTGACGCTTTCCTGTTTTGCTTCTCTGACCGCTACCTGGGCCCTGGCGGCCGACGTGCGCACCGACTACGATCACAGCGCCAACTTTTCCAGCTACCACACGTACTCGTGGGGCGACGTGAAAACGGACAATCCGCTCTTTGTGGATCGCATCAAGGCAGCCGTCGACAAAGACCTGCAAGCCAAGGGCTGGCAGATGGTGCCATCCGGCGGTACCGCCACCGTCTTTGCTACCGGGAGCGTCAAGAACGAGCAGGAGATTGAAACCATGTACAACGG
>CALMAN010000119.1 GCA_937859835.1 uncultured Acidipila sp.
CGATTCATGCGGACGTTCATGACCATGCCGAGCGCCAGGAACGTAAACAAAACCGATGACCCGCCGTAGCTCATCAGCGGAAGTGGAATCCCGGTCACCGGCATGAACCCGATCACCATCCCTACATTGACGGCTATCTGGAAGATCAGTACCGCCACGACGCCCATGACCAGCATGGTTCCGGGCAGGTCGGCAGCAGTTTGAGCGTTCTGGATCAAACGCATCAATATGCAGAAGTATAGCAGCAGCACCGCAACCGCGCCGAGGAAGCCGTGCTCCTCACTGAACGCGGCAAAGATGAAGTCGGTATACGGGATGGGCAGAAAATCTCCCTGGGTCTGGGTCCCCTTGGCCACGCCCCGGCCGAGGATGCCGCCGTCGCCGACCGCGATCAGGGACTGCCGGATCTGGTAGCCTGAACCGCGCGGGTCGTTGTCGGGGTTGATAAAGGAGGTGAGCCGGGCTTTCTGGTAGGGCTTCAGCACCTTGCCGCTTGACCAGATGCCGCCCACCAGCGTTGCCGCGACCACGCCCAGGATGGCTGCCTTTTTCCACGAGATGCCGCCCAAAAAGAGCCCGACCAGCAGGATGGGCGAGTAGGTAAGCGCCGTGCCCAGGTCAGGCTGCTTGAGCACCAGCAGCATGGGCACGGCCACCATGGCGATCCCTTTGCCGATATCGGCCCAGGTCATGGTTTTGCCGATCTTTTTTGCAAAGAACCGTGCGACCGCAACGATCAGGACGATCTTGACCCACTCCGAGGGCTGAAAGTGGATGCCGCCCGGCAGCTTGATCCAGCGCCGGCCGCCCAGGACCTTGGTACCGACCGCGAGCACCGCCATCAGGGACACGAGGCAAAAGCCGTACACCCAGGGAATGATGTCGAGCAGCACGTGGTAGTCAATGCGGCTGAGGATGAACATGGCAACCAGGCCGCCGAGCAGCCACACCACCTGTGACTTTTCAAAGCCGACGAACTTGGTGTGGAGGGTTGCCGAGTAGATTTCAAGCACAGACAGCGCCGACAGGATCAGCACAAAGCCAAGCAGCGTCCAGTCGAAGTCGCGAAACGAAAAAAGGCGGCCTTTCATCGGGGTCGGGGCTCCTCTGCCGAAGCGGCCAGGGTTGGTTGCCGCGGCTCGACGCCGGCCGGCAAGGGCTGCCAGGGGTGAACCGGCAGGAAAAAGTGCTCGCCGCGCATGGTGGCGGTTGGGGACGGCGGTGCCGGGGGCGCCGGCTTTTCGCCCGGGCCGACCGGCGTCGTCAGGCTCTTGATGCTGGGTTTGCTGCCGGGGGTTGAGGCTGCCTCCTTTTCGCCGGGAGCCGAGTAGACCGCGCCCACCTCCACCTGCGCGGCAGCCGGCACGGGTGGACGCAGGTTGTGCTCGAGCCGGCGCTGCTTGTCCACAAAGGTCTCGATGACCTGTGCGGCCAGGTGCGCTGAACCGGCGCCCCATCCCCCGTGCTCCCACAGCACCGCGACCACGATGTCTGGGTTCCGCCGGGGCGCGACGCCCACAAACCAGGCATTGGCGCGGCCGGCCTTGGACGCCGAAACGCTTTTCGCGCCAAAGGAGTGATTGAGCACCTGCGCGGTGCCGGTTTTTCCGGCAAAATCAATGCCGTCCAGGTGCGAGGCAAACGCCGTGCCGCCGGTGGTTGTGGTTGCCGCCATGCCGTCGGTGATGATCTCCCACGAAGCCGGATCGAGATGGACCTGCGCGCTCCCGGAGCCCGAGTAGGTTTCAAGCATGGCCTGCACATACTGGGCGGGCAGCTGGTCGGGCAGCACTACGCGCGGCCGCTGCAGGTCGCCTCCCGAAGCGATGCCGCCGATGGCGCGGGCGAGCTGGATAGGCGTCAGGGCGACGGCGCCCTGGCCGATGCCGACCGAGATCGTTTCCCCGGCATACCACTTCCGGTGGTAGTTCTTCATCGCCCATTCTTCGCTGGGCATGGTGCCGGAAACCTCGTTGGGCAGATCGATCCCGGTCCTGCGGCCAACCCCGAGCGCATGCGCCCACTTGGCAATCTTCTCGATGCCGAGCCGTTCGGCCAGCGTGTAGTAGTAGGTGTCGCAGGAGAGCGGGATGGCGTTGTGGATGTCCACGTGCCCGTGGCGCGCGTCACAGGCAAAAAACCGGCCGTAGAAGGTCGCCCCGCCTCCGCAGTTGACCTGCAGGGTTTGCGCGACGTTTTCTTCCAAACCCGCGACCGACATGATGACCTTGAAGGTCGAGCCCGGCGCCAGCTGGGCCTGGATGGCCTTGTTGAGCAGGGGATGATCCGGGTCGGTCATCAGCTTGTTCCAGTCATCGCGCCCGATCTTGACGGCAAAGCGGTTGGGGTCAAAGACCGGCCGCGACACCATGGCAAGGATTTCGCCCGTGTGCGGGTCCATGGCCACAATGGCGCCGTTGCGGTCGCCCATCGCGTTTTCAGCGGCGCGCTGCACATCAAGGTCGATTGAAAGCCGCAGGTCCTTGCCCGGGATGGCAGGCTCGTTGCCCAGCACCCCGACTTCGCGGCCGTGCGAGTCGACCAGCACGTCATGGGAGCCATCGGTGCCGCGCAGCAGCTGGTCGTAGGTTTCTTCCACGCCGGAGCGGCCAACCACGTCGCCGGGCGTGTAGTAGGCGTACTGCGGATTTTGGAGCATGTCCTCGCTCACCTCGCCCACGTAGCCGATCAGGTGAGAGGCAAAGCCGTCGCGCGGGTACAGCCGGCGCTGCTCGTTGATCAGCTCGATCTCGGGGAGTTCATCGCGGTGCGCCTCGATGTATTCCTGCTCATCCGGCGTGATGTCCTGCTTGAGCGGGATGGGCTGGAACTTGGACGAGATCCCGTACTTCCGGATGGCGGCCTGGATCTGGTCGACCGGCATGTTCAGCCCGCGCGCGACGACCGGGAGGTCGGCATCGAGATCGCGGCCCTGCTCATGGACCAGAAACGCCGTCACGGACGGGTAGTTGTCGACCAGCAGCCGGCCGTCCCGGTCGAGCAAGCGCCCGCGCGGGGCGAGGATCGGGACCTTGCGGACACGATTTGCCTCGGCCAGTGCCCGGTAGTTTTCCTTGCCCACCACCTGCAAGCGCCAAAGCCCGGCAATCAGCACAAGCAGCACCACCGTGACCACATACTGGATGGTTGCGAGCTTGGCGGCGGGTATTTCCTGTTTTGGATTCAGCATAGGCGGAAAAACAAAGGCCCCCTTTCAGCATAGACGGTCCAGCCCGGCTCCCCTCTGCCGGCGCCGACCCGAGGACCATCGCAAGTAACGTCCGGGCGTCCCCGGGCGTCCCCGGACAAAGGAAGACGGGATCCCCCCAGGGCCCGCTCTGAAGGGGCCCGAAAAGTCCGACAACCTGGGCCCGGTCAGCGCCGCCGAAGATCCCCAGGCGGCCTGCCCTGCCCGGAGCGAGCGGAGCCCGGCGGCGGCTGCCGTCCGGGCGTGGTGGGCAGTTGCTACACTTGTGCCATGCTCGATGAAGCACAGTTTCGCCGCCACGCCGACCAGTCCGTGGAAGCTTTGAAGCAGGCGCTGATCGCGCTCGAGGCCGAAGGCGGTTTCGAGGTCGAGGAGAACAACGGCGCGCTCAACATCCTGTTTGAAGAGCCTTCCGGCAAGTTTGTGGTGACGCCGAACACGCCGGTTCGGCAGATCTGGATTTCCGCGCTTTCCACCTCGTTCAAGCTCGAGTGGGATGAGGCGCATGGGCAGTTCGCGCTGCCCAAGACCGGCGAAGCCCTGCAACCGCTTACCGCTCGCCTGATCCAGCAGCACCTCGGTTCCTGAGCCCGCGGTGAGCCGGGGGGTGCGCACCGGGCTTTCTGTGGCCATTGTCGCGAAGGACGAGGAAGCAAACCTTCGCCGCGTTCTGCCAAGCATTCCCGGGTGGGTTGACGAGATCGTTCTGGTTGATTCGGGCTCGACGGACGGAACGGTCGCGCTGGCAGAAAGCTTTGGGGCCCGCGTGGTGCAAAGGCAGTGGCCGGGGTACGGAGCCCAGGTAAACTTTGCGCTCCGCGCCTGCAGCTCGCCCTGGGTGTTCTCGCTTGATGCCGATGAGGCCTGGTCGCCGGAGCTGGGGCGCGAGATTGAACAGCTGCTGCGCGGCACACCGGCGTACGCGGCGTACTTTGTGCCGCGCCGGAACTTCTTTCTGGGCCGCGCGATGCGGCATGGCGGCCTGTACCCCGACCGCAAACTGCGCCTGTTCCGCAAGGGAGCGGCGTGGGCCCGCGAGGACACGGAGCCGCATGCGACCCCGAAGTGCAGCGGCCCTGCCGGTTTTCTCCACGGCGACCTGCTTCACGACGCATACCCGACGCTGGCGCTCTACCTCGAACATATGAACCGCTACAGCTCGCTCAGCGTTCCGCTGGTCCTTGGGCGTGGTCCGCGCGGCCGTTCGCTGCCGGGCTTTCTCCAGGCTGTGCTGCTTAACCCGCTCGCGACCTTTGCGTATAACTACGGGTTGCGCTTGGGCTTCCTGGATGGCCGCGAGGGACTGCTGCAGCACCTGTACCACTCCTGCTACGTGAGCTGGAAGTACGCGAAGGCATGGGAGCGGGACCGCGGGGCGCGTTGATCGCCCCGTGGGCGGGCTTAGCGTTCGGCGCTACGGGTATTCGACGGCCCCATCGCCGCCCCGACGCAGGCCAGCACCGCGACCCCGACACCGAGGGCCCGGTGGACGTCCTTGGAGGTGGCAAGCCGCCACAGCGTTGACAACAGCGACGGCGCGGGCACCGGCTGCGGGGAGGTCAGCATGGGTTGAAGCGCGCTCGCAACCCGGTGCAGGGCATCCGGGTTGACGGTGCCCAGCAGATCGGTCAACACCAGCAGGTTGCGGATCGCGCGGGTGGACTGGGGCGAGGTGGCCACGCTGACCACCTGCGACAAGACTTCATCCCCGGCGCCAAGCAGCCCGCGCACAAAGCTCAGCGAGTCGGTGTCGTGGAGAGTTTGCAGGGTGCGGTACGCGTCCAGCACGGCGTCGGCGTGCTCGCGGGGAGCTGCATCGAGCTTGCGCTGCATTTCTTCAGCGGGCGGCGTGGGGCGCGGACGGATCTCGATTGCCTTGGCCATGGACTTAGCGCCCCTGCTTCTTTCCATTCAAGGTCACGGTCTTGTGCCCGTTCCCCAGCTTGATCTGCACCAGGTCCAGCGGCGCCCCGGGCACCGTATAGCCGGGCCGCGCCCACTTCCGCTCCACCTCCACACCGTTTTGCGGAGTGGGGTGGCCGTTGCGGAAGTTGATCTGCCGGAGGGGGTTTTCCCCACGCCAGGGCAGCACTTTCATCTTGACGGCAAGCTCCTTGTACGCGGGCGTGTGGGTCACGTCATCCACGTCGCTCGAGGTAAGGAGGTTGACCGGCTTGTCCGGCGAGTTGAGCGGAATAAAGAGCTGGTTGCCCTCCACCCGGTCGGTCACCAGCACCGGGAGCCGCAGCGTGTCGCGGCGCGACGTGATGTCGACCCACTGCCCGCTGGCCAGGTTATGCTTTTCGGCCAGCTCGGGCGAAACCTCAAGCCAGCGCTCCGGCGTTTCCTCATGGATCCCCGGCACGCGGAAGGTCATGTTGCCTTCGTGGAAGTGCTCGAGCAGACGGCCATTGTTCAGGTGCAGATCGTACTCGGCGTCTTCGACCTCCAGCGGCACCCGCGACGCGAGCGGGTGAAACTGCGCCTTGTTGCCTTCCAGCGGAAAGCCCGTTGTGTACAGCAGCGGCTGGTCCGAGCCGTCGATGGCGACCGGCCATTGCAGCGTCTTGTAGCCGGCCAGCCGGTCGTAGGTGACCCCGGCAAAGAGGGGCGCGAGCGAGGCGGCCTCGTGCATGACGTCGCTTGGGTGGGCATAGTTCCAGTCCGCGCCCAGGCGGCGGGCAATCTCCTGGATGATCCACCAATCCGGCTTTGACTCGCCGAGCGGCTCGAACACCTCGTACAGGCGCTGGATGCGCCGCTCTGTATTGACAAAGGTTCCTTCTTTTTCAAGCGAAGGGCTGGCCGGCAGGACCACGTCCGCGAAGCGGCAGGTTTCCGAAAAGAAGATGTCCTGGACGACAAAGAACTCGAGCCGCTCAAAGCCGCCGCCGACGCGGTTCGCGTTGGAGTCGGCCGAGTACATGTCCTCGCCGAACAGGTAAACCCCGCGCAGCTTGCCCTCGTAGATCGCGTCGATCATCTGGTGGTTGTCGAGGCCTTTTTCCTTCTGGAGCTTGGCACCCCAGCCCTGCTCGTAGCGGGCATGGGCGGCTTCGTCGTCGGTGTGCTCGTAGCCGGGAAACATGTTGGGCATGCAGCCGAAGTCGCTTGCGCCCTGCACGTTGTTGTGGCCGCGCAGCGGATAAGCGCCGGTGCCGGGGCGCATGTAGTTGCCGGTGGCGAGCAGCAGGTTCGAGATCGCGGTCGAGGTGTCAGACCCCATGACGTGCTGGGTGACGCCCATCGCCCAAAGGACGCAGACCCGTTCCTCGGCAGCAATGATGCCGGCGATGCGCCGGAGTTCGTCGGCTGGGATGCCGGTCGCACGTTCGGCATACTCCATGGTGGCCCAGCCCAGGCTTTGCCGGTACTTGTCCAGGCCATTGACCCACTGCTCGATGAACTCCATCCTGCCGAGGCCGCTTTCCAGGATGTAGCGCGTCATGGCCGACAGCCAGATGATGTCGGTGCCCGGCCGGGGCCGGAAAAAGATGTCTGCCCGGCGCGCCATTTCGTGCTCGCGGATGTCCGCCACGATGAGCTTTTGCCCGCGCAGCTTGTGCGCCTGCTTGACGCGCGTGGCCAGCACCGGATGGCTTTCGGTGGTGTTGGTGCCGATGCAGAGGACCAGGCTGGCCTGGGCGATGTCGTGGATCGAGCCCGAGTCTCCCCCGTAGCCGACGGTACGGAAAAGCCCCTGGGTGGCCGGGGACTGACAGTAGCGTGAACAGTTGTCGACATTGTTGGTGCCGACCACGGCCCGCGCCAGCTTCTGCATCAGGTAGTTCTCTTCATTGGTGCACTTCGACGAGGAGATAAATCCAAGCGCGTCGGGCCCGTGCTCCTGCTTGATGGCGCCGAAGCGCTGGCCGATCAGCGTCAAGGCCTCATCCCAGCTTGCCTCGCGAAAGGTCTTGCCGTCCTCGTTGCGGATCAGGGGTTTGGTCAGCCGGTCGGGCGAGTTGACGTAATCCCAGCCAAACTTGCCTTTGACGCAAGTGGAAATGTCGTTGGCCGCGCCCTGGCTCGGCTCGACCTTCAGGATGTGACGGTCCTTGGTCCAGATGTCAAACGAGCAGCCCACCCCGCAGTAGGTGCACACGGTCTTGGTGATCTTGGTGCGCACGTGCCGCATCGCGGCCTCGGTTTCTGAAACTTTCAGGATCGGGCCGTACCCCATTTCGGGCTCGACTGCCTTGACAAGGTCGATCAGGTTTTCGAGCACCGGGGCCGGCCAGTCCGTCAGGTAGCCGGCCTCGCCGATCATGGATTTTTCCATCAGCGCATTGCACGGGCACACGGTGATGCAGTGACCGCAGCTGACACAGCTGGAGCCGGCGATCTCGTGGCCGCCGTCCCACTGCACGCGCGGGTGCGGGTCTTCCCAGTTGATCGAAAGCGTTTCATTCACCTGGTAGTTCTGGCAGGCCTCCACGCAGCGCCCGCACAGGATGCACTGATCCGGGTCGTAGCGGTAAAAAGGATTGCTTTCGTCCTTGTCGTACGGCTTGGGGCGATACGGGTGCTGCTGATGCACCACATCGAGCAGCGCGGTCGTGTTATGCACGGTGCAGTTGCCGTTGTTGTTGTCGCACACCGTGCAGTACAGCAGGTGGTTGCCGAGGATGCGATCGAACGCCTCGTGCTGCGCGTCGTGCGCCCGCTTGGACTCTGTGTTGACGATGGCGCCCGGCTGCACCCTTGTTCCGCAGGCGCGCACCAACTCGCCGTTGACCTCGACCATGCAGGTGTCGCAGGTCTGGATGGGACCCAGCTGCTTGAGGTAGCAAACGTGCGGCACCTCGCTCTTGGTACCGCCCAGGGTGCGCTGGAGTGCATCGATCAGGAGCTCGCCCGCGAGCGCCCGGGTCGGTTCCCCATTCACCGTGACCGAGCACTCAGGGAAGTTGTGGTCGTTTTCAGGATGGGTGGCGGGGAGAAGCAGCGAGGGAGCAGTCTTCGGGGTCGGTTCCATAAGGCCCTTATAGGATGCCACGAGAGGAAGGGCCGTTTTCCCGGACCGGCGCCCCGCCTGCTGCGCGGGAAGACGCTCGGAAGAAGGGTTTCGGGCTGGGCACCGGTGCGGCGCGTTCCGTGCGCAGCCGCAAGCCGATCAGCGCAATATGCGTCAGCAAAAGGACGTCCAGGGCGACGCGGAAGCGGGGGTCGGCGTTGGTGAGTACAAACGGCAGGACATACGCGAAGCCGAAGGCCAGCACAATCCTGTCGGTGCGGCACAGGCAACGGACCAGGAACAACAGCACGATCCAGGCAGGCGTAATGAGACTGGTAGCGAGCTTGGCCAGCCCGGCGGGGGTGAGCAGGGGATGCGCTTTCGTATCCGGCCGCAGCAGTGTGGCGAGCTTGACACAGCCGAGCCATAACCAGTTCAGGGGGTGGCGCGTGATAAACGACCAGGCAAGGTGGGAGTAAAGCGGCTTGAGCGTCAGCGCGTACAGGGAAGCCGGATGGAGGCCCCGGTCGGCGAGCGCCCATGCGATCGATGCTTCGGCGTTGTAGTCGTGCACGAGGGCCCACTGGGTATGGCTATTTGCCCCTGCGAAGAAGTTGTACGGCCCGTTCTGCGCTATGTACACCGAACCATGGGCAGCCGCGTTCGCCGCTGCCATGGTGCCGCAGGCGACCAGCACCACGGCTGTGCTGTACCCGAGCGTTTCCTTGCCGTAGGTGAGCCACAAGGCGTACACAACGGGAAGCAGGATCAGGGCGAAGTTGGGACGCACCGCCACGCCAAGACCCCAAACCACCCCTGTTAGCGCGACCGGCCAGGCTTGATCGCAGCGGAAGGAGAGGCAAAGCAGCAAAAGGGTGGAAAGCAGAAGCACCGTAAGCTCGGTATCCCATACTTTCGGGATCGACGAAAGAAGATCCGGGTCAAGCACAATCAGCAGGGCAGCCAGCGTAGCCAGCCGGTTGCTGGCCGTGCCGTGTCGCAGCACAAGCCGAAGCACCAAGAAGATCGCCGCGAACATGGCAGCCTGCATTGCGATGATGCCGTCCGGTCCCCAGGGCCGGTACACCAGCCCGCAGAGAAACGGGTAGGTGTCAGGAAGAAACGTGGAGGACACGTGACCGGTGTGGACCGTCTCAAGCGTGCTATCCCAGAAATCGCCTTCCGCGTGGCTGAAAGGAAGGAGGCGGCAGGTGAGGGTGACCGAAAGCAAGAGCGCGAGGGCCGTAACACCGTAGATCCAGCTTCTGAACAGGGACGTAAGTCTCGGCTTCAAATCGCCCTTCTGCCTCGGTCGACTCGCTTGTTGCTACCGATGGTACGCGAGCCGAACCGCGTTGTCAGGGCTCTCTACAGCAGAGGGAAACTGTAGTGTTTGATCTGACCGCTTGGAGCTGCCGGTGCCGTATGTTTCCACAGCAACTACCTGCGGGGCCCGGGAGGTCTGGAGCGAACGCGCGGATCGGCTCCTCAGCTGCTTGCGCCTTCCCGGCTGTACGGGCGCCTTCCAGTTAGGCCAGCGTTTGGTGCGCGGATCGTTCCAGCCGCGTCCGCAAGTTGCCGGCGAGTTCGGCGACGGTTTGCAGCTTGGCGGTAAGGTGGGCCGACACGAGCGGCTCGGCGAGCGCCAGCTGCGAATGGAGCAGAAGACCGGTCACCGTATCGCGGAGATCGTTCTCGATCGCCGTTGTGGCGGCGCGCATGGCGAGCTGCTGCTCATGTTCGCGGCGCTGCAGGGCGGCCCGAACCTCGCGAATCAGGCGATTGGTCCCGGAAATGGCGAAGTTGATCTGCAGCGGGATGGCCAGGCCGGCCTGCTTCCAAAGCAGATCGGCACCTTCCGGGCTCGACTCTGCTACAGGTTCATCGATAACAACGATCGTGTACTCGCGACGACGCAGCGCAGCCATGCCTTCGCGCCGGGTAGGCGCGACCTCGACTGGCATGCCGAGCTGTTTCGACAAGCTCGCTGCGCACTGTTCCGCGCCCGAGATGCCTGTGATGATGAGTGCGCTGTGCATGGATCTCTCCTCTTCCCCCCTGTTGGCGTCCGGATCTTTCCCTTAAGGCCCTCGTCATGATCGGGTCGCAGTGATCAGATGGCGTCGGTCATAGTGCGTGGAGCATGGCGTCGCCGATTCCATATTCTTTTAGCTTGCGGTACAGTGTCGTCTTGCCGATCCCGAGTAGCCGCGCGGCTTGCAGCTTGTCCCCGTTGAGCCGCCGGATCGTGTCGAGAATCGCCTGCTTCTCCATTTCAGCCAGCGAGGTCACGCCCGGCGAACTGGCCGCCGCGGCTTCCAGGACCTCGCGCAGGGGCATGGTGAGGCGGCGCTGCTGCATGCGGAAGTCCTGTAATTGCGTGGGCATGTCCCCCAGCTGCACGACCGTCCCTGAGGAGAACGAGCAGGCGCGCTCGAGCGCGTTCTCCAGTTCGCGCACATTGCCTGGCCAGTCATACTCATCCAGAACGCGAAGAGCTTCGTCGCTCAACTCGAACTTCTTGGCGTACTCCCTGCCAATCCGGTCAAGGAAGTGCGCGGCGAGCAAGGGGATATCCTGCCTGCGCTCGCGCAGGGCTGGCAGGCGCAGGCTGACGACATTGAGCCGGTAAAAGAGGTCTTTGCGGAACCGCCCCTGCTCGACCATCTGCTTTAAGTCGCGATTAGTTGCAGCAAGCACCCGGGCCCGCATCGGCACGCGATGGCTCGCGCCAACCGGACGCACTTCGCGCTCCTGGAGGGCACGGAGCAGCTTGGCCTGGAGGTCCAGCGGCAGCTCGCCGATCTCATCCAAAAAGACCGTGCCATCCTCGGCTGCGACCAGCAACCCGTCCTTGTTCCGATTGGCCCCGGTAAAGGCGCCCTTGACGTAGCCGAAAAGCTCGCTTTCGACCAGGGTCGGTACCAGGGAGCCACAATCAACGGGCAGGAACGGCTTGGCGGCGTTTGGGCCATTGCAGTGAATGGAGCGGGCGACCAACTCTTTGCCGGTGCCGCTCTCGCCCAGGATCATGACTGGATGGTTGCTGTGGGCTACCTTGGACATGATGCGATAGATCTTGTCCATCTCGGGGCTTTGCCCGACGATGGTGCCAAGGGTTCCCTGCGTGCGGAGGCGTTCTCGCAGCCGACGGCTTTCCGAGTCCAGCATGCGGCGTTCCGCAGTTCGCTCGAGCACCGCCGCCAGCTCATCCATGGCAAACGGTTTGGTCAGGTAATCCGTCGCGCCGGTGCGCATCACCTCCACGGCCGAGGTAACGGTCGCGTAGGCGGTCATCACGATGACCGACGTCTCCGGGCGCACTGTTTTAATCTCGTCCAGCAAGTCAATGGCCTTGCCGGAGGGTGCCTTGAGGTCAAGCAGGAGCACGTCGGTGCTGTTGCCGCGCAGATACTCGCGGGCTGCGTCGACCGAGTCGACGGTGTGCGGCTGGAAGCCGCGCGCACTTGCAATCTCGCAAATGGCGGAGCGGACCGCGGCGTCCTCATCCAGAATCAGGACGTGCATCTTCACTGGCGACGAAGTGGCCATAGTTTTATCTTTTGTGCAGAAGTGTTGCCGCTCATTCTAGACATTGGTTCGAGTTCGCTCCAGTTACGGAAGTACGGGGCCCGGCTTTGTTTCGGGGAGGCAGGGGAGCCGGAGTTCAAAGGTGGTGCCACGGCGGGGCGTGCTTGCGACGCGGATCTCACCGCCACAGGCCTCCACCAGCTCCCGGACGATGGCCAGCCCCAGCCCACACTCGACGCCCCCGGGCCGCTTGGAAGTCCAGCCGGGCTCAAAGATCTGGCCAAGCGCGTGGCTCGGGATCCCCGGGCCGTTATCCGACACGTGGAGAAGAACCGCCGGGTAGTCGCGGCTCAGGGCGCGTCTCGCCGTGATGTGAACCACCCCGCCCTCCGGCATGGCTTCGCGCGCATTCTTCACCAGGTTCATCAGCACCCGGCTCAAGGATTCCTCGTCAAGGGCAAGCGGTGGGAGCCCGCTTTCGGCAGAAACATGCACCGCCACACCCGGGCCGGCAATGGCGCGCAGGAGGCTCGAGCCGGCCGCGAGAGCATCGCCGGCACTCTTCCGGGCCGCCCCCTGCGGGCCCCGGCTGGCGGGAGGAAGCTGCTGCTCGCCTCCGGCTGCACCGGTAAGCCGGTTCACCAAGGTTGTGAGCGTGCCGGTCACGGTTGCCAGGTCTGCAGCGAAATGCGCTCGCGATTGCACAAGGACACCCGGCTCGGCAAGCAGCCCGGAAAGCATCTGGAGAGAACACAAGGCATTGCGGATATCGTGCGCCAGGGACGCAGACGCGGAAATGCGCGCCGGTGTGTGCCCTTCATCGTGAACGAGATCCTGGACGAGTGCAGGCCGCACCAGGTGCCCCGAGTGCGGTGCAGGAGTAGCCGGCCGCAAAAATGGGAGCAGGTTGGGGCTTGCATTCAGTGGGTGGCTTTGTTCTCGCATCGTGTTTGTTCCTCGCTACCAAAGCTCTTTGCAGCTGTACCGCCAAAGCTCCCTGTTTCTCTATCTCGTTCATTCAGAACCGTTTAGCAGCAGAATCCTCATCAGCTTCCTAGCCGTCGCCGGCAGCAAAGCAGCCCGAATCGGGACGGAGCAGCCCTGCCGGCCGGGTAAAACATTGACAACAAAGTAGTTCCCTCGCGCTGCCCAAGATGGAACAAAAGCTTCCTGTCCCATTCCGGGGCACCAGCCCCAATACAATGGGAGGAATGACCGACGCTGTTCTGCCTTTTTTCCGTACTAACGGCCGATCCCCTTCAGAACTTCGCCCTTTTTCGCTCACGGCTGATTACGTACGTACCGCGGAGGGTTCCGTGCTGATGCGGATGGGGGAGACGCGCGTGCTTTGTAACGCCTCGGTGGAGGCGGGCGTGCCGGGCTGGATGCGCGGCCAGGGCCGCGGCTGGGTCACCGCAGAGTACGGGATGCTGCCGCGAGCGACCCTGACCCGCAACGCGCGGGAAGCGGAACGGGGCAAGGTGGGTGGGCGCACCCACGAGATTCAGCGTTTGATCGGCCGGTCGCTGCGGGCTGGGGTGGACATGGACGCGCTTGGGGAGCGGACGGTGATCCTGGACTGCGACGTGCTCCAGGCGGATGGGGGGACCCGAACGGCCGCGATCACCGGGGCGTGCGCGGCCCTGGCGCTGGCGCTGGGACGGATGACCGCGGCCGGGGCGCTCAAAAGCAACCCCATGCGCGGGCTGGTTGCGGCCCTGAGCGTGGGCGTGGTGGAGGGGACAACCCTGCTGGACCTGGCCTACGAGGAGGACGCGCAGGCCGAGGTCGACGCAAACGTCGTCATGAACGCGGCGGGCGGCTTGATCGAGGTGCAGGCAACGGCGGAGCGCAAGGCGTTTCCGCGCGCGGGCCTGCTGGAGATGCTCGACCTGGCGGAGGCCGGCTTGCAGCAGCTGTTTGCGGCGCAGCGCGCTTTGCTCGCGGCGGCTGCCGTGCCCGCTCCCGGGGCGACGGAGGCGTAGAGCCTGCCCCCGGTGGGCGGGAAACGGCTGAGCGGCATCTATACGGTGGAAGCAACAGGTGGCTGGGTCACCTGGAGCGAAGAAATGGAGAGCTGAGCGATGGCGATTGAGATGACTCCAGGCAAGCTGGCCGGGTTAAAGGCTGTTTCAAACGAGCGCGGCGTGATTGCAGCGGCGGCAATGGACCAGCGCGGGTCGCTGCAAAAGTCGCTGGCAAAGGCAAAAGGGGTTTCGGATGTGCCGGTTTCCATGCTGGAAGACTTCAAGTCCATGGTCACCGATGTCCTGACGCAGCATGCCTCGGCGATCCTGCTTGATCCGGAGTTCGGGCTGCCGGCGACCCACAAGCGGCGCGCGGCAGGCCTGCTGCTGGCCTATGAGAAGACCGGGTACGATGCAGCCGAGCCAGGGCGTATGCCCGATCTGCTGGACCACTGGTCGGTGCGGCGGCTAAAGGAAGCAGGGGCGGACTGCATCAAGGTGCTGCTTTACTACACCCCCTTTGAGAAGAGCGACATCAACGACGTGAAGCACGCCTTTATTGAGCGCATCGGCAATGAGTGCCAAGGGGAGGACATGCCCTTCTTCTGCGAGTTTGTCGGCTACGACGTGAGCGGCGAGGATGAAAAGGGCCTGGCCTATGCAAAGCGCAAACCGGCCATCGTGGCCGGCTCCATGGAAGAGTTTGGCAAGGCCAAGTACGGGATTGATGTTTTGAAGGTGGAAGTGCCGGTGCAGATGAAGTTTGTCGCTGGAACCACGGCCTTCGCGGGCGAGCAGGCGTACACGCGCGAGGAGGCGCTGGAGCATTTCCGCATGGCAGCATCTTCCACGCACAAGCCGTTTATCTACCTTTCGGCCGGCGTCACCAACGCGATCTTCATCGAAACACTGCAGTTAGCGGCCGAAAGCGGGACCAGCTTCAACGGGGTGCTGTGCGGCCGGGCGACCTGGTCGGACGGGGTAGCGATCTTTGCCAAGGATGGGGAAAAGGCATTTTCGGAGTGGCTGAACACGCAGGGCGTCGAGAACATCCAGAACGTGAACAAGGCACTGGAAGCGGCGAGCCCCTGGTACGGCAAGGTGGAAGCACGGGCCTGAGGCGAGAACCGCCTGCGCGGCTGGCGGCCACTTCGTGGCGGGTGTTCCTTGGGCTCTTGCTGGCGCCGGATTTGTTGGTTTTCGAGTGGCGAGAGCGTGTGTTTTGGTGCGCATATTTGGTGTGTTTTGACTCGATTTGCGCAGGGCAAATGCATAAGTATGCACGGTGATGCAT
>CALMAN010000120.1 GCA_937859835.1 uncultured Acidipila sp.
GCCCAAAGCAACCCCGCCGCCCGCCGCCCACCCCAAAGCGCGGGGATGAGCAGGAGGAGAAAGACGGCCGCGAACGGCTTGATCGTGGTCGCGGCGCCAACCAGGATACCAAAGCCCAGAATGCGCCATGCGCCTTGCCTGTGCTGTCGCATGGCCCCCAACAGCAGGGCAACCGACCACAGGAGCAGCAACGCTATCCACAGATCGCGCTGGCCTGCCTGCCCAATGCCATCCCGCGCGTGATACAGCGCAAACAGCGAGCCGCTGAATAGCCCGGCAAACCAGCACCACGGCCGGGCGATGGCAATCATCGCGGCTGCGGCCAGCAGAAGCAGGCCGGCATCCATGGCGCGCCACATCCCCGCTTCGCCCGCACCGCAGGCCGCCGCAAGCTGCATGGACAGCCATTCCGGGGCGTACGCACCCGGCAGGTTGATGTCCCCGATGTCCCGATAGGGGGCCATGCCGGCCCTCATCAAGAAAACGACGTAGTGCATCAGCGCTGCGTCGTTGACCAGCGGCCAGCTCCTGGACAGAAAAACAAACCAGCCGACGCCTGCCAGCAACATGGCTGTGGCCGCAACCGCCGCGATCTTCCCTGCCCGTTCCGCCCCGGTCGCCCGCGCGTGGCCAATCCAGCTCACTCCTGCTCCTTTGCTCACGTGCTCCCGGCCTGGGACGCTGGGTCCCGAGGCTGCTTGGATACGGCCAGATGGTCTGCGATACTGACTCGTACCGCCCCGCTCTTCCGGTACCCACATCCACCCGCTCGGAGGGCTTCTATGTCAGCAAAGTATATTTTTGTGACCGGCGGCGTCGTTTCCTCCCTGGGCAAGGGCCTGGCCGCGGCTTCCATCGGCTGTTTGCTCGAGAGCCGGGGCATGCGGGTGAACCTGATGAAGTTTGACCCCTACCTAAATGTCGATCCCGGCACCATGTCGCCGTTTCAGCATGGCGAAGTGTTTGTGACTGACGACGGGGCCGAAACCGATCTCGACCTGGGCCACTACGAGCGCTTCACCCATGCCAAGCTCACCCGCGACAACAATCTGACTACCGGCCGCATTTACGAGCAGATCATCACCAAGGAGCGCCGGGGCGACTACCTGGGAAAGACCGTGCAGGTGATCCCGCATGTCACGAACGAAATCAAAAACGCCATGCGCAAGGTGGCCGGCCGCATGGATGGCGCCGGGCCGGCCGATGTAACCATCGTGGAGATCGGCGGCACGGTCGGTGATATCGAGTCGCTGCCCTTTCTTGAAGCGATTCGTCAAATGCGCCAGGAACTGGGCCGCGAGAACACGGTCTTTATCCACGTCACGCTGGTGCCCTGGATCGGGGCCGCGCAGGAGCTGAAAACCAAGCCGACCCAGCACTCCGTCAAGGAAATGCTTTCGATTGGAATCCAGCCCGACATCCTGCTCTGCCGCTCCGACCGTCCGCTTCCGCGCGAGCTCAAGAACAAGATCGCGCTGTTCTGCAACCTTGAAGAGCAGGCCGTGATTGGCGCGCGCGATGTCCAGTCGATCTACGAAGTGCCGCTCAACTTTGCCGACGAGGGCGTGGACTCACTTATCTTGAAGTACCTGCATCTGGCGCCGCATGGAGCCGACCTGGGCCGCTGGCGCGCGCTGGTCGACCACGGGTACCATCCCCGCGATGAGGTTTCGGTCGCGATAGTCGGCAAATATGTGGAGTACGAGGATAGCTACAAATCGCTGAAGGAAGCGCTGACGCACGGCGCGCTGGCGCACCGCCTCAAGCTGAACCTCACCTGGATTGAGGCCGAAGGACTGGAAGTCCCCAACCACTCCGAGCAACTCACGGGTTTTGATGGAATCCTGGTCCCGGGCGGCTTCGGGAAGCGCGGGATTGAGGGAATGCTCAACGCGATCCGCTACGCGCGCGAAGACCGGGTTCCTTACTTCGGCATCTGCCTTGGCATGCAGACCGCGTGCATCGAGTACGCGCGCAATGTGTGCGGCCTGCAGCATGCAAATTCGAGCGAGTTCGATCCGGCTACGCCGCACCGGGTGATCTATAAGCTCCGCGAGCTGACCGGGGTTGAAGAGATGGGCGGCACGATGCGACTGGGTGCCTGGGACTGCGTGTTGCAGCCCGGATCGCTTTCTACGCAGGCCTATGGTGCAGCGGAAATTGCGGAGCGGCACCGGCACCGCTACGAGTTCAATCGCGAATACGAAGCGCTGCTGGCCGGCGCGGGGCTGCGCATCACCGGCACTACGCCGGACGGAACGTATGTCGAGATCGTCGAAATGGCGGATCACCCCTTCTTTGTCGGCTGCCAGTTCCATCCTGAGTTCAAGAGCAAACCCCTGGAACCGCACCCGTTGTTTGCGGCCTTTATCGAGGCGAGCCACGCCGGGCGCTTACGCAGGCTGGAAGGGGCGAGAATGGGCGAGGAAGTCGCGCCTTTGTAGCTGGGCGGACACGGCTATTTTGCCAGTGCATCGAGCGAACTGTGCCTATCTCGCTCGCGCTGCACATCTGCCAACTCTACCTGGCCGTAAGTGGCCTTCGTAGGTAGATTGTGGCCTGGGGATTCTGGTTATATGGTTCACAGGGCTGGTAGCCGCGCTTCTTGTACATGCGGATAGCTACGTCTAAATCATCTTTGCTATCCAGGTATACCCACCGGATCCCTTCAGCGCCGGCATGCGCTTCCAGGGCATCGAGCAAAGCCTCGGCGATCCCGCGTCTGCGGAACCGTGGCCTGACATACAAGCGCTTGCACTCGCCGGCATGGTCGACGGACGGAAGCGGGCGCAGCACAACGCAGCCGGCCGGCGCCCCTTCTAGGTAGGCGATCCAAAGGCAATACTCATTGGTGCCGAGCAAGCTCCTGATCGTCTCCGCACTTTCCGGTTGCAGGACGCCAACGGCTGCATAGTACTCGTCTAACAACGCGGTTGCTTCCTCGAAGTGTGCGACTGAAGCGCGAAGAATCTCCATGTCACCATTGTCGGACATGGCGTCTTGCCTAAGCGTAGGTCGCGCTCGACGAGGAAGCCGTAGGGCTGCTTGCGAGTCGTGCTTCCACCGAAAGATCGCTACTGCGGTTTGGAAGCAGTCTCTTGATCTGTTGATCAAGGCGAACCATCAGCGAACTTACTTCGCCCGACTGATACCAGACTGCGCATCCGGCCGTTCCGCAACGACCTTTTCCTGCCCGGCGCTTTCTTCTGTTTGTGAGTGGTTGCTGATGCCCTGTGCCTCCCCTTCGGGCGCCCGGGTGTCGAGCGAGCCTTCCAGCGTGAGATCCGGTTGCACGGCACTGTGGTGGCGATGCCCGCTTGACGGTGCGTGCACTGGACCGCGGTTCATGCCGGTTTGCGCCCCGTCACTCTCACTGTACAAAGCAGCATCCTCGCCGCGTGCGACCGTGTCGACGGAAATGCCCGGCTCCAGATCACTCTGGTCGAGATCCTGATTCTGCCCTGATTCTGTGTGCGGCGTTGTGTTCCGTGCCATGTGGGGTCTCCTCCCTTACTCAGAGGCTACGAAGCAGGCAAAGCGTTGGCCTGCGGCAAGCAGCCGGCATCCATCCCGTACGCCCGGAAGGTTGGCCGCGGCAGTGTGGTTGAATACCTGGTGTGATCCCCGACTTTGAAATAGGCCCGGTTCCGGTCGGCGCGGGCCAGCTCTTCCTCATCGCCGGCCCCTGCGTCATCGAGTCCGAAGCGCACGCGCACCGAATCGCCGAGAGCATCGCCCGCATCACTGCCGGGCTCAGCATGCCATACATCTTTAAAGCTTCTTACGACAAGGCGAACCGCACCTCGGTGACCAGCTTTCGCGGTCCGGGCCTCCGGGAAGGCACGCGCATCCTCCGCAGCATTGCAGAGTCGACCGGCCTTCCCGTTCTCACCGATGTGCACGAGCCCGCGCACTGTGAGATCGCCGCCGAAGGCGCGGATGTTCTGCAGATCCCTGCCTTTCTGTGCCGCCAAACGGATCTCCTGGTGGCGGCGGGCCGGACCGGCCGCGCGGTCAACGTCAAGAAAGGCCAGTTCGTCGCCCCGGCCGACATGCAGCACGCGGTAGAAAAGATCGGCACCACCGGCAACGAGCGCATCTCGCTGACCGAGCGCGGCACCACTTTCGGCTATGGCAACCTGGTCGTTGACATGCGTTCCCTGCCGGTTCTGCGCCGGCTCGCGCCTGTGGTGTTCGACGCCACGCACTCGGTCCAAATGCCCTCGGCAGCAAACGGCGTGTCCGGCGGCCAACCCGAGTTCATCCCGACCCTTGCGCGCGCTGCTGTGGCGGCCGGGATCGACGGCATCTTCCTTGAGGTCCACGACAATCCCGCCGAGGCAAAGTCCGACGGCGCCAACGCACTCCGCCTCGACCTGCTCGCGCCTTTGCTGGAAACTTTGCTGGCCCTCCATGCCCTGGCGCCTGCCCGCCCAGGTCACTAGGCCCGCCTGAGGCACTCCGCCGGCACCCTCACCACGCTGCCGTCACAGGGGCAACGAGGCACGCGAGCAGCCGCTACGTTGCTCCCGGAACAAAAAAAGGGCCCCTCATACAGAGGGGCCAATCTGCCTTGGTTCTCTCGTTGAGACGAGAGCCTGGTGCGGTGCCGCGCGCTCTACTGGGTAGGAGCGCCGGTCGGGGATGCGGTGCCGGCGGGTGCATTGCCCGTCCCTGCTCCCGCATTGCCCGTTGCCGCTAAACTGTTCTGCATCACGCTGACGCGGACGGCGCTGCCACTGGGCAGTGCAATCCCGTCCTGCGACTGCGCGTCGCCAAGCGCGATCTGGTGAATCTTGTACACCGGCACCTGGTGCTGCTCTACCAGGTAGCGCACCACGGCGTCCGACATCCGCTGGGAGCTTTCCAGGCCCGCCTGTCCACGCAGGTGGGAGTAGCCCGAAACTTCGACCACGTAACCCTTTTGACCCTGCAGCTGCATTGCCACCTGGTCGAGCGCCTGCTTGGCCCGGTCATTCAGCATGGTCTGTCCGGTCCGGAAGCGGAGCTCGGTGTCGGAAACCTTCTGGTACTGGTCCAGCCCTGCGACCGTGCTGTTGAGCTGGGTTGTGCGCGTCGATGCCTGCTGGGCCAACTGCTGCGCTTGCCCCGCGGTGGTGTTGGCCGTTGTAGCTGTTTGGCTGGCCTGGTCCGCTGTGGACTGAGCCTGCCGGATGCCGGTCCCGGTCTTCTCATCCAAGGCCTGGATATCCCGGCTGTTCTTTGCCTGCAGCTGATCGAGTTCGTTCAGCCGGCCCTTTACCGGGTCGAGCTGCCGGTTTACCCACTTCTTGCGGGCAAACGGATTGAGGTGGCCCCAGAACCCTTCCTTTGACTTCGTTTGCAAGGGTGTGCCGGTTGCGTAGGTGCTGTTGTCCGCGGCGTTCATGTTGCCGGTACCGGTACTCTGGGCCGTCTGAGCCGTTGCCTGTCCTTGGGTCGATTGTGCGGCAGCCGGAAAAGCCGGGGATGCTGCAAGCAGCAAAGCTGCGCTTGCCAGTGCTAAGACTCTCTGATTCATGAGGTGCCTCGCTGTTCCGGGTGTGGTGCCTCCACGCTCAGAACTCGCTTTCGCTTTCTGTGATGCAGTTGTACTGCCAAACGGTGACGAGCTCCCACGGTTTCTCGCTTGCCCCGGCTAAGTGGCGCGAATCGAGACACTTGGGCCGTAGCCCGGCCCGGCCCGGCCGCCTGCGCCCGGGCGCTTCGCAGCCCAGGCAAGAGCAAGTTCTACACGGCCGTCCACGCCTTTACCGAGGGGCAGCCCTCCGGGCAAGGCGCGCTCAACGCGTTTCGGCCTGGATCACGCGTACCTCCGGATAGGCCCCATCCCAGCTTTCCGGGATGGCGTCGAAGATCAAGCGGAACGGTCGCGACTCACCCGGCTTGATAGGCTCGGCGCTCACCGGCTCCGTATCCACATAGGGCTCGCGAAAACGGATCAGGTTCAGCGGCAGCGTGTTCTTGGCCGCCAGGATCCCGGCTACATCCTTGAAGGCGATCTGCACCGTGATGCCGCGTACCGTCCTCGTACCCCGGTTGGTCACGACCCCGTCCAGGTACGTTTCTTTGCCCCCGGAAAGATTGCTCGAGTCGCTCATCCGGACGTCGGTAATCGGCAGCGAAGCGGCATACGGCGCTGGCGCGGCCAGGCCCGCGCCGCCCGGGTTGGCAAGCTGCTTCGCCTGCTCGCGCCCGTGCCGGCCCAGCAGCACCAGGGCCACCAGGACCAGCAGCACTGCGGCCCCGGCCACCGCAAAGGGCTTCCACGCCACAGGCTCGGCCCGCCGAAGCGCTCCGCCGCCCGTAAACAAGGCGTCCCCGCCCGCGTTTGCCGCGGCAGGGGCTTCGGTTGCGCCGTCTTTTCCCGATGGATCCATGCCGCTATGGTACCGCCGCCCGCTAACCCAGGCGCGCCCGCTTCACGCTCTGCCGGTAATCCGCGCCCTGCATCTCGACCGGCACGCACATCTCCTGCAAACGCGACCGCATCCGCTCGCCGATCCGGTCACCCAGGGTTTCTTCCCGCGCCATACCGCTCCCCGGGGGAAGATTGGCATAGTTGGTTGTGATCACGGTGGTGCGCTTGTCGTTGTAGCGTGTGTTCAGGATGTGCGCCACCGTTTCCCAAACCCACTCGGTCGGCTTGGCTGCGCCCAGCTCGTCAAGCACCAGCACCTCGGCCCCGAATACCGGCCGCAGTACTTCCAGCTCGGTCGTGTCGACCCGCGGGTTGTAGGAGTTCGTAATCTTCTTGAGCAGCTCACGGTAATCGCAAAACAAGGCCGAAGCGCCCTTCTCGAGCACCAGCTTCTGCAGGATGGCTACAGCCAGGTGCGTTTTTCCCGTTCCAATCGAGCCGGTAAACAGCAGCCCCGTCCCGTCGTTGTCACCGGGGTAGATTTCAACAAAGCGCTGCGCGGTATTGAAGGCCAGAAACAGGGACGGGTCCGTCCCGGTTCGCTCAAAGCTTTCAAGCGAACAGCCCCGGTAGCGGAGCGGGATCTGTGCCCGGTGCAGCTGCAGAAACACCTTGCGCTCATGCTGGCACTCGCACGGCTCGGCTACCTGCCCGCCGGCCGGCTGCCGCACCACGCGCATTCCCATGCCTTCGCACAGGGGGCACACTGCCGACTCCACCATACAGCTCCAGTATGCATCGAACCGCCCCGGCAAACATCTACCAGGGAGGCAAACCCCTGCGTTGCGCACCACAGTGGAGCGCAGTAGGATAAGGGGATTGCACGAAAGGCTTCCGAATACCATGGCAAAACAGGGCATTCACCCCAGCTACAACGAAATCAACGTAAAGTGCGCGTGCGGCACCGAGTTCAAGACCCGCTCGACCCACAAGGGCAATATCAACGTGGAGATTTGCGCGTCGTGCCACCCCTTCTTTACCGGCAAGCAGAAGCTTGTGGACACGGCGGGCCGCGTGGAGCGCTTCCGCCGCAAGTACGCGCAAAAGGAAGCTCCGGCCGCAACCGCCGCCCGGTAGCCCGCTAAGCGTATACCGTGGAGGCCTCCGCTACGCTGCGGGGGCTTTTCTTCGCCTATGCAAAAACACTGGGACAATCCGACCGTGCACTCCATGCCGAAGGGCGCGCGCGTGCCGGCCGCTCTAGCGGTCGGCCGGGTACGCATCGCACCCGCCACGGTGCTGGCGCCCATGGCCGGTGTTACCGACACGGTCTTCCGCCGGTTCATCCGCCACAGCAGCCTGTTTACAGCGCATGGCGCGGACGGCGACGTGGAAGCAGCGGTCACGAATGAGCAGTCCGGCTGCGGCCTGGTTATGACCGAGTTCACCTCTGCCGATGGGCTCACACGAATGCGCGAATCCAAGCGCAAGCGCTACCTCACCTTTTATGACGACGAGCATCCCATCGCGGCGCAGCTTTTCGGCTCCGATCCGGAAACTCTTGCCGAGGCCGCCCGGATCGTTGAGGATACGGGGTTCGACACGGTCGACCTGAACCTGGGCTGCCCGGCCAAGCGGGTGGTGGCCTGCAATGGCGGCTCCGGGCTGCTGCGGGACCTGCCACGGATCGCGGAGATCTTCCAGGCGATGCGCCGGGCCGTCTCCATTCCCTTTACCGTCAAGTTTCGGATGGGCTGGAACGACCGGAACATCGTCTGTGTGGAGCTGGCGCGGCTTGCGCAAGAGTCGGGACTGGACGCGGTCGCGCTCCACGCCCGTACCCGCGAGGACGGCTACTCAGGCCAGGCCCGCTGGGAGTGGATCGCCGCGGTCAAAGATGCGGTGCGCATCCCGGTCATCGGCAACGGCGACCTCCGCACGCCCGAGGATGCCTGCGCCATGGTTGAGCAGACCCGCTGCGACGGCGTCATGATCGGGCGCGCCGCGCCCGCGAACCCCTGGATCTTCCGCCAGATTGCGCAGTACACGGCCGCCGGGCACTACGACGAGCCCACCGAGGCCGACCGCTACGCGCTGATCCGCGCCTACTTCGGCGCGCTGCTGGGCGAAGCGGAGGAGCCAGGGCAAGAGCACCCTCCGGGAGCCGGCGAGGGAGCCGGACAAAAGGAAGCGCAAGGCAAGATGAAGCAGTTCGCTTCCTGGTTTACCCACGGCGTCCCTGGCGGGGCGGCGCTGCGCAAGGCCATCTACGAAGCCCGCACCGGCCCGGCGATCCTCGAGGCAGTGGAGCGTTTCTTTGAGCCCCGGCTTTGCTTTCCCGCCGAAAGCGAAGCCCTCCGCGATGAGGGGACGCCGGCTTCGGCATCGCTGCTGCTCGGATAGAATCTCGCCGAGCCCCCTGGAACCCGCTCCAACCCAGCCCGGCTACGCTGGTCTTTCTCCCGCGATCACCCGGGGCCACCGCGCCCCCGTTCCTCCGCTCTTTCTGAAGATCACAGCCCGCTTCTTGCGCCACTTTTCGTCAAGCGCCAACAGCCGCCACTCGACCTCCGGCGAGAAGTGCTTGAGCAGTGTGTCCACAGTCGAGTGCACCCGCAGCGCCGTGACGACGAAGTACAGGAGCGGCGGCTCGGGCGACAGGGGTACCCCGGGAAAGTACCCGGCACGCGCGATCTCCCCGGCCGCATGCAGCGCACGCACCCGCATCCAGTAGTCCAGCCCCTGCAATGGCATGTGCAGGTCTTCGCTTGTTTTCAGCTCCAGCACTGCCAGGCGGCCTTCGCGCGTGACCGCCAGCAGGTCCAGCATGCCTCGATCCGAGGTAAGCAGCGCCGGCACCTGCGTGTACACCGGGGCCGGCCGCAGCCCGGACTCCAGCTCGGCTAGATCCGCGCGCAGCACCGACTCAAGCCAGCGCTCGGGCTGCATCCGGTACAGCGGATCGCGCACGCTTCCACCGGCGTGCCGCGAGCGGAACAGCCTCAGGAGCAACTCCCGTAGCAGGGGCTCGGTTTCTTCGTTCAAGGGCGTTTCGCTCGCACCCGCACCAAAGCTGATCCGGTCTTCGCGCGCAAACGAGGTCGCGCTTACCCCGTGCCGCACCCGCGCAAACTCGAGCCCGTGCAGGCGAAAGCTGATCTCGGTTGGGGATCGCGGCAGCACCTCGGTCCGCTCGCGGTCCTGCGGATCGAGCAGCGCCAGCACCTGCTCGACCGCTGCGCCCGAGCGCGCGCGCGGCACCTCAGGATCAAAGGCCGCCGCCAGGTGCGACTGCAGGTTGCCGGCTTCCGCTTCCTGGGCCGGCGCCAGCACCTCCCGCAGCTCGTCCAGCTCGTACAACTCCCACTTGGCCGCGCCCGGGTGCAGCCACTCCACCCGTTCGCGCAGGGTTGCCGTCATGCCCGAGGGCGCGATCATCTTTACCCCTTCGACCAGCCGCCGCCCGCCGGAGCGCGCCCGGCACTGCTCCAGCCACAGGACCGCAACCGTCAGCAATCCGTCGACCGCGCTTTGCGTTTCTTCAGCGTTGATCGCAACCAGGGCCCAAACGGTTTGCCCGCGTTCCAGCAGCCCGCGCACGTAGGCGGGCCCAAAGGAGTGTTCCAAATCAGCGGCGGTGCTGGTGTCTCCACGCTTGAACTCGGGAAAACTTCGCGCCAGCACGCGGTCCAGCAGTAGGAGGTAGTTGCGCCGGGTGGTTTCGCGCGCCGAGGGCGTCCGCCCATCCCGGTCCGGCACCAGCCGCAGCACCTGCGGCTTCGGCTGCCCAAAGCGCTTCACTTCAAGCCGCAGTGCATCGCGCCGTTCTGTCAGCCCCACCACGGTGCGCGACAGCGTGCGCCCCTCGCTCCACAACTGCAGCACGCAACGGCCACTCGCGGCATCGAGCGACCAGCGCGAGGTCGCCATGTCGAACAGGATGCTGCCATCTTCGACGACGCAGGCGCGGGGGTTGTCGGTCAGGAAGCTTTCAAGCGCACGCGCGAGCGCTGCGGGGTCAAGCGGCGCCGCCGTGCGAGCGACCGATGTGACGGGAAAGGACACGGTTGGTTCAGCATCGGCTCTCGGCACTGTTCCGGCAACAGTACCGCCGTACCCTGCCGAGAGGGCGCGTCATGCGTGGCTCGCTTGGCTAAGCCCGGAGCCGGTCGGGTTTCGTCACCGCCACGATCCGAGGAGCCTGGCTACCAACCCTTGCGGCGGCGCAGCGCCAGCACATGCGCGGTGTGGTGGCGTCCGTGCCAGCCGTAGAGGGCCGCGAACTGCGACAGCGTTGTCGGCCCGCTTTCTGGGTGGAGGTAGCCGCGCTCCCACTCGGCGGCCGTCAGTGACTCGAGCAAGGCTGCCATGCGAGCATGGAGTGGGCCCAGCAAGGCCAGGGGCTCTTCGACCGGGCCGCGCACTTCCCGTGTTTCCGCCCACCGCTTCTCGTCGTAGGGCACAATCGCGGGCCACTCGGTTGTTAACGCGAGCTTGAGGCGGAGAAACGCATTCATGTGCGAATCGGCGACATGGTGCGCCAGCTGGCGCAGTGTCCAACCACCGTCGCGATACGGCGTGTCCAGCTGGTCCGCGACCAGGTCTCTATACGCCGATGAGAATGCGTGAGGAAGGTTGCGAATGGCGGCGATCGCGGAAGCGCGATCTTCCGGGGGCCGCTACCCGATCGGGAAGCCCAATCGGGTACCGGTCGTTCAGCGGAGTTGTGGACGAGGTCATAGCCAGAAGACCGGGGCGCTCCTGCCTGCGGCTACTGGTGGTGGTGGTGATGGTGGTGATGGTGGTGATGTGTCGCTGCAAACGCCGAGGCGGAGCAGAGCAGTGCGAGCGAAAGAACAACAATCTTCTTCATGGCACGATAGTAGCAAGAGCGAGCGCCTTTTGTTATGTAAATCCTAGACAAGCACCCCCTTGAGTACGGTACGAGGGGGATATGGACGGCCGCCCGGTGCTTCCCTAGAATCGGAACGCCTCCGGTTCCATCCAATCGAGGTGCCTCCTTCATCCCCTATGACAGTCGACCAGCCATCCTTTTTCTCCGCGAAGTTCGGCATCACCCCAGCCCTGATCGAGCGCTGCCTGGGGGAGGCGCTCGCAGCGGGGGGTGAGTACGCGGAGCTGTATTTTGAGTCCGTCGCCTCCACCTCGCTCGGGGTCGACGAGTCCCTGGTCAAGTCCGCGGCGCAGGGCGTCAGTGCCGGATGCGGCATCCGGGTGCTCGCGGGCGAGCGTACCGGCTACGCCTACACCGATGAGCTTTCCCCGGAGCGGCTCCTCCGCGCGGCACGCACGGCGGCGCTGATTGCCAGCGGGCCCGCCAAACAGTCCGTGGTCGGCCTTGGCTCAAGTCTCAGGGAGGCGCGTCCGCGCTTGTACCCGGCGCCGGCAGCCGAGCTCGATCCGGAGCTGAGCACCAAGCTCGCACTGGTCATGCGGGCCGACACCGCCGCGCGCGCCCACGACCGCCGCATCACGGAGGTGCGCGCCTCGTATGCCGATGAAGTGCGGCGCATCCTGGTCGCGGCTTCCGACGGTACCTACACAAGCGATACCCAGCCGATGGTCCGGTTAAATGTGTTTGCGCTGGCCAAGGATGGCAACAAAACCGCGCGCGGCAACGCGGGTGGCGGGGGCCGTGTGGAGCTTTCGTACTTCGAGGGTGCCAAGTCGCCTGAGTACTTTGCGCGCGAGGCAGCCCGGCAAGCACTGCTCCAGCTGAACGCGGTTCCTGCTCCGGCCGGCGATATGGAAGTAGTCCTGGGGCCGGGCTGGCCGGGCGTGCTGCTCCACGAAGCCGTTGGCCATGGCCTGGAAGCGGACTTCAACCGGAAAAAGACTTCGGCCTTCTCGGGCATGGTCGGCCAGCGTGTCGCCAGCGACAAGGTCACGGTTGTCGACAATGGAACCATCCCCTCGCGACGCGGCTCGATCCACGTAGACGACGAGGGTGCCGACTCGCGGGAGAACGTGCTGATTGAGAACGGGATCCTGCGCGGCTACATGAACGACAAGCTCAGCGCGAAGCTGATGGGGACCGCGAACACCGGAAACGGCCGGCGCGAAAGCTACCAGCAGATGCCCATGCCGCGCATGACAAATACCTACATGCTGGCTGGCGAGGACGAGCCGGAGGACATCCTCCGCTCGGTCCGGCGCGGTTTGTACGCGGTCAACTTCGGTGGGGGCTCGGTAGACATCACGAGCGGCAAGTTTGTTTTTTCCGCGTCCGAGGCGTACCTGATCGAGGACGGCCGCGTCACCGCGCCGGTACGCGATGCAACCCTGATCGGCAGCGGGCCGGAAGCGCTGAAGTATGTGTCGATGGTCGGGCACGATCTGGCGCTCGACGAGGGCGTGGGCAACTGCGGCAAGCAGGGGCAGTGGGTCCCGGTCGGCGTCGGCATGCCCACGATCAAGCTGGATCGCATGACCGTCGGGGGTACAGGAAGCTAGTTCGATCCCCAGCAACCCCCTGCTCGGGACGCAAGCCGGGCCGTGCAGGATCAGCCGTTCCCTTCCATCGCATCCGGCCGACGCGCAGCAAAGAAAGCATCACCGCTTCGCAGCGTAGGCCACGCACACTTTCCCGCAAGGAGCTTTCGCTCGATGGCAGCAGCAACGAGAAACCTACCGGCGTACGCCTCGCAGCTCGCCGGGCAAGCGCAAGCGCTTGTGCAGCAGGCGCTGCAGGCCGGCGCCAGCGACGCGGAAGTGATCCTCCGCGAAAGCGACGAGTTCGATGCGCAGGTGCGCATGGGCGAGCTGGAAACGCTGAAGAACTCCGGCTCGCGGGGCGTGGGTTTACGCGTCCTCCTCGCCGGGGATGAGGGTCAGCGGGTCGGCAGCTCTTCTTCGAGTGACTTGACCCCCTCCGGGCTTGGGTACCTGGTGGCCAGCGCGATCGCGCTGGCGCGGATTTCGTCTCCTGACCCCATGCAGGGGCTCCCTGAGCCGTCTGCGTTTGGAGCCTTTGACGGAGAGCTGGATCTCTACCATGAGAGCGTCTACTCGCTGCCCGACAAGGAACGCATAGAGTACGCGCGGCGCGTCGAAGCCGCCGCGCTCGGGGCGGACGCGCGCATCACCAACAGCGACGGCGGCAGCTTTACCGCAGCCACAAGCCTCAAGGTTCTGGCCAACTCGCGCGGCTTCGTGGGGGCGTCGCGGGGTTCGTACTGCGGGCTTTCGGCAGTCCCTATCGCGACGGGCCGGAACGGCGAGATGCAGCGCGACGGCTGGTCGTCAAGCGCCCGCACTCTTAGCAAGCTTGAGTCGCCCGAGCAGGTCGGCGCCGAGGCTGCGCGCCGCACCCTGCGCAGGCTCGATGGCCGCCGTGTGCCTACCCAGCGCGTTCCCGTTGTGTTCGCGCCCGAGGTGGCGCGCTCCATCCTTGGCGCCATGGCCGACGCCGCAAATGGCGACAGCATCTATCGCGGCGCCAGCTTTTTCACCGGCAAGCTTGGGGCGCAGGTCGCTGCCTCCTCCATCACGGTCATCAACGACGGCACCCTGCCCGGCCTGTTTGGGTCCACTCCGTTTGACGGAGAAGGTCTGCCCACGCGCCGGACGGTGCTGGTTGAAAACGGAGTGCTTCGCTCCTACCTGCTCAACACCTACACGGGCCGCAAGCTTGGTCTCCCGAGCACTGCCAGCGCTGCGCGCGGGCTCACCGGCAACCCCGGCATCTCGACGCACAACCTTTTTCTGCCCGCGGGGGAGCAGACCCCCGAGCAGATCATCGCGGCGATCCCGCAGGGGCTGTACCTGACCGAGTTCCTCGGCCGGGGCGTCAACATGGTCACCGGGGACTACTCGCGCGGCGCATCAGGCCTATGGATTGAAAACGGGGAGCTGGCCTTTCCCGTACAAGAGATCACCGTCGCCGGCAACCTGAAGGAGATGTTTCAGAACATCACTGCCATTGGCAACGATCTTCTGTTCCGCTCCGCAACAGCCTCTCCTACCCTCCGCATCGACGGATTGACCATCGCCGGCGCGTAGCACCGTGCGGCCCAGGCCAACCTGTTCCGGGGTGCTTACCTTGGTAAGCTGGCCCGCTCCCTTTCCGCTTTGTTCTGCCCGGGCGCTGCCGGAAGATGGCATCACGACACATCTTCCTGCGCACTCACGCACTTTCATGTGAATGGGCGAAGTCGCACGTCGACGCGGTGAGGCGCTTTCCATGGAAGCAGAACCGATTGTAGCGGTGGAGGAAGCAGGAAGCTGCTTGCCTCCGCAAGCCAATGCCCGCGAATACCTTCACCCGCCGCGCGAGGGGTACCTGGTCTTTGGCCGCACGCAGGAGATCCGGTTTGCAAGCGATAGCCTGCGCGCCGTGCTCCAGCTGCCCTCTACGGCGAAAGTGGTTGGCGAGAGCCTGCTGCCGCTGCTCGCTTCCGTTTCCGGCCCGGACCCCCAAACGTCGGCGTCCGTCGTGCAATGGCTTGCGCGCCAGACAGCGGAGGGGTCCGGCACGGAGCTGCCTCCGTTTGCGCTGCTGACCGCCCCCGGCGCCAGTACCGTGTACATCAGCCTAGATCCGGTTGGAGACGGCTACTGGGTCGCCACGTTTCGGGACGTCACTTCGACGTTGCAAGCCGAAAGCGAGATGGTCGCCATCGCTGCCCGCGACCACCTCACCGGGATCGGGAATCGCGCCTTCTTCGAGAACCGTTGCGACGGCATGCTTGCCCGCCTGGCTGCGCGGGAGGTCGATTCGGCAACCGTACTGTTTCTTGACCTGGACCGGTTCAAACTGGTTAACGACACCCTGGGCCATGCAATTGGAGACGCGCTGCTCCAGCTGGTGAGCGAGCGCCTGAAGAAGTCGGTGCGCGAAGCCGACACCGTTGCGCGGCTGGGCGGCGACGAGTTCGCGATCCTGCTGGTGTCCGCAACCGGCAGAGAAGCAGCCGCCGCTCTGGCGACACGCATCATTGACATGATCCAACGGCCGTATCTCATTGATGGCCACGTGGTACACGTCGGCGCAAGTATCGGGATCGCCATGGGACCGGAAGATGGAAGCACCCGTGAGGCCCTGGTCCGGAGCGCGGACCTCGCGCTGTACCACTCCAAAGCCACCGGCCGCGGGGTGTTTCACTTCTTCGACGCTTCCATGCAGCAAAGGGCGCAGCGACGACACTCGCTTGAAGTGGATTTGAGAAAGGCACTCGTTCTTCGGCAGTTTGAGCTCCACTACCAGCCGCAGATTGATGTAGAAAGCGGGGCGGTGATCGGCCTCGAAGGGCTGCTCCGCTGGCACCATCCCGTGCGCGGTATGGTGCTTCCCGGCGACTTCATTCCGCTGGCCGAAGAGCTGGGGCTGGCCGTGCCAATCGGCGAATGGGTTTTGCGCACCGCGTGCCGCGAAGCGATGCGCTGGCCGGAGTCGGTCACCATCGCGGTGAATGTGTCACCCTTGCAGTTTGGAATGGGAAACTTCGCCGATTCCGTGCAGCGCGCCCTGGGCGCGAGCGGCCTGCCCGGCCACCGGCTCGAGATCGAAGTCACAGAAAGTATCCTGTTGCGTGATGGTCAAACGGTTTTGGCGACCTTGCAAGCATTGCGGGCCATTGGTGTTCGCGTCGCCATGGACAGGTTTGGCATTGGCATCGCTTCGCTGAGCCAGCTCGTCAACTTCCCTTTCGACAAAATCAAGATCGATCGATCGCTGATCACTCTCAACCAGGACGACGTAAAAAAGCGGGCCATCGTCTGCGCTATCTCGGCGCTCGGGCACAGCCTTGGGATTTCCACGCTGGCCGAAGGCGTGGAAACAGCCGAGCATCTGGCACACGTGCGGGAAGGAGGCTGCCACTCTGTCCAGGGCTTCTACTACAGCCAGGCCGTACCTTCGGGCGAGGTGGCCGATATGGTCTCGCACCTGTTTCCCGCAAGGGCGCAAGCGAAGGCACTCGGAAGCGAGGGGGAAGCGTGAACGGCGGACTTTTCAAGATTCTCTACTGTAGTCGAAACTACATTGAAGGCGAACAGGCGCAGCAGGATGCCGAGATCAGCCAAATCCTCCACACCGCGCGCGCAAACAACAGCCGGCAAAGCATCACAGGCGCACTCCTTTTCAACTCCGGCTTCTTTGCTCAGGTACTGGAAGGACCTCGTCCGGCTATCGAGAAACTCTTCGAAAAAATCCAGTGTGATCCCCGGCACGGCGACGTCACGGTCCTGGATAGCGGCAATGCGGCGACACGCGACTTTCCCGAGTGGGCCATGGCGCATGTGCAAACGCCGTCCGATGTGCATGCATGCGGTGTGACCGCGGCCCTGGACCAGGCCTTTCTGAATCCGGGTGAGTCAGGCCGCGACGTACTTACCTTGCTTCGCACCCTTCTGGTTCAGGGAGACTAGCGGGGATCAGCGCGACCGGCTCGCTGCGCAGCGTCGAAGCCGGCAAGTCCCGCAGGATGCAGGCAGCCAGGGATGCAGGGAAAGCGGGCCGGGCGAATCGCTGGTCGCAAAGCGTTCCATCGCGCAGCTGCCGCTTGCGCTCGCGATGAGCGTCCCGCGCGGGCGGCAAGGGCTAGTCACCCCACAAAGCGACCGCTTCGGGAGCCCCACAAAGCGACCAGTCCGGGAGGCCGTGCAGAGTGGAAACAACACCGGGACCTGCCTGGTCGCCTGGGGCCGCTTGTAGCCGGCAGCTGCGGCCCGCGCCGTGCGACATGCGCTCCGCTTTGCCGTACGCTGGGTTCAGCCGTGTTTTCGCACCAGATTCCTTTTGACCCCCGGGCGCCTTCCCTGGCGCTCGAGCAGTTGCCGGCCCGAGCCGCGGTGTTTTCTTTGCGCGGCGAAGCAGGCGAACCCTACCTCAACCGGACCGCCGACCTGCGACGAAGGCTCGCGAAGCTGCTGACGCCCGCGCCCGCGCAAGGCAAGCGCTTGCAGCTCGCAGGCCTGGTGCGCCACATTGCCTGGACGGAAACGGCCTCGGACTTTGGGGCGCAGCTCTTGCTGTACCGGGCGTCGAGCGCCGCCTTCGGGGGCCGTGGAGCGCAGCGCATGCACCTCCATGCGCCGTATTTTGTGAGAGCGGGCATGCGCAACCGCTTCCCTCGCATCTGGGTCACCAACCATCTTCCGTCCACCGCGCTTGACGACCTATTCGGACCATTCCCCTCGCGCCATGCCGCCGAACGCTACGCCGAGCAGGTGCTCGATCTCCATCTCCTACGCCGCTGCTTCCAGGATCTCGAACCCGACCCGCAGTTTCCCGGCTGTATCTACTCTGAGATGAAGAAGTGCCTGGCGCCCTGTTATGCCGGGTGTTCCGATGAGCGCTACGCCCAGGAGGCGGCTGCCGTGCACGCTTTTCTGCGCACGAGGGGCCTTAGCCTCCTGGAGACACTCGCCGGAGAACGCGAACGGGCCAGCCAGGCACTCGACTTTGAGTCCGCCGCCGCCGCGCATGCGCGCTTCGGCAAAGCCGAAGCAGTCGCCGCACTCGCGCCTGAAGGAGCGTTTGCCTTAAGCGCGCAGCACGGGGTGCTGGTACAGCCCAGCACCGAGCCAGACCAGGTCGCGCTCTATGGGCTTCATCGCGGTCTCTGGACCGGGCCGGTGCCGTTCTCGGTTCTGGGGATGCGCTTACCGAATGAGCAGTCCGGGTCGAGCTCGCTGTTTGCCCATCCCGCCGCGTTCGCGCCGGTACCGATGGCCTCCTCCGGTTTGGCCGAACCCGCCCAAACGCCCGATGACCGCTTGCGCGGAGCGCTTGTTGCGCTCACGCGGGAGCAGGGGCAGAGCGGAAAGGCTGAGCTGGCCGAACACCAGGCGCTCTTTGCCCGCTGGTACTTCCGCCCGCAAACCAAGCGCGAAGGAGAGCTGGTCTGGACCGACGCGGGTGCGCAGGCGATTCCAGCGAAGCTTTTGCTGCGGGTTTGCGCCCGCGTCTACAAGGCGCACGCCGACCGGCATGCGCCCGCATGACAGCATGGAAGCGGGGCGTCCTCGCCATCCGGGCGACTGCGCCCGCGCGGCTACCGTGACACCAGGCGAGCTCCCTGCTTCCGAAAGGCCACTCCGTGTCTGCGGAGACCGGGGACGGCTGCCGCGTCGAGCCCCCCAGCACAGTCCAGGGCGGCGGCAGGAGCTACTGCCCGTGCGCGGCGAGCCACTGCTTCGCATTCCCTTCCTGCGCGGAGCGAAACTCAACGCAGTCGTTGATCTGCGCCTGCGCGATCTGCAAGCCACGCGCCGAAGCGTGCACCGGGTGGACGGTAAAGAAGTTCTTCACGTCGCCCGCTTTTTCCGCCGAGCAGAACGAACCCGCCGACCGCACCAGGTAGCCGCCGTTCATCTCCGTCAGCTGCGCCGACACGGCGGGCCAGTTTGCCTGGATGTACTTCCACGCCTCCTCGTGCGTGTCCGGGTTGCCGAGCGCCCCGGCAAAGATAAACAGCGAGTCCTGGTTCCGTACCTTGCCGGAAGCCGCATAGGCCAGCGCGCGATCCGTGAGGGCCGGGCTTTCGAAATCGGCCAGAAGCACCAGTGCTCGCTCGGAGCGTTGCGGATTGTTGTCGGTTTCAAACTCCTTCTGGAACTGGTCGAACATGGCTGTGTCGCCGTGCTCGGCGGCAACCTGCAAGGCCACCGGCGCCAGCGTCGGGTCTACGGCGTCCGGGTTCCTCAGGTAGGCAACCGTCATGCGCTTCGCTTCGGCTACTGTTGCCGGGTCTTCGCCCATGCCTCCTACCAGCCCGAACAGCTCGGCGCGCAGCAGCTGCGTATTCGGCGCATCGCCGGCCGTGGGCGCACCCAGCTTGGTGAGCTCCGGCTTGTAGGTCCTCACGACCCACGCAGCAAAGGCTCGGCGCTCATCCGGCGTGGCTAGGAGCCGCTCATAGACGGAACCGAGCTCGGCGTGGACAGTTTGCAGCACTTCGGCGCTCGCATCCGCGCGGGTCGCCGCAGCCAGATCAAACGTCTGCGCCACATTGCTCTTGCCCGCGCGGACCTGCGCCCAGGTGTTGCCGATCAGGTTGATGCGTTCGCTCGGGCTAAGAGCGCTTTCTATGTCCGTCGCAAGCGTCTGCTGGGCGCTCGCAGGGTACAGGCTGCGGTAGTAACCCTTCCCCCGCGCGTTCGCGAAGAACAGCGCGCTCGCCGGTACGGGAAGCTGTGCCTGCGCGCTGCTCAACAGGGGGCAATCCGGGGTCGTCGAGGACCCCGCGCCCTTGAAGCAGACAGGCACCGTCCAGGTCTGGGCGGCATCGCTCGCGTGCGCGCGCTGCGCTGCCGGACTTAAAAAGAAGCGGCTCTGACCTATGCTTACCTGCCCATTTTGAGGGTCGGCAAAGGTGAGCAGCGGCACCCCTGCCTGGCCGATAAAGCTACTCATGATGCGATCAACCGGCTTGTGACTAGCCGCGGTCTGCGCATTCCAAAAGTCCTCAGCCGTGGCGTTGCCAAACAGGTGCGCCTGCAGGTAGTTGTGCACCCCCCGGCGAAACTGCTCCTCACCCAGGTAGCTTTCGACCATGCCGAGGATGGCGCCACCTTTCTCGTAGGTGATGCCGTCGAACATTTCGTTGATCTCGTCGGGTGTGTTGGCCTCGGCACGAATGGTGCGCGTGATGGCTTGCGCGTCCAGGTTCAGGGTCGACTCCAGCGAGACTGCTTCCTGCTCGGGCACATCCCATTCCGGGTGCCAGGCGGCAACCGGCTTGTGCTCCATCCAGGTCGCAAACCCCTCGTTAAGCCACAGGTTATTCCACCACTGCATCGTTACCATGTCCCCGAACCACTGGTGCGCCATCTCGTGCGCGACCACCTGCGCCACCCGCTCCTTGGCATCGAGCGAGGCATGTTGCTCGTCGATGAGGAAGTCCGTTTCACGGTAGGTGATCGCGCCGAAGTTCTCCATTGCTCCGGCTTCAAAGTCAGGAATGGCGATCATGTCCAGCTTGGGCATCGGGTACTTGATGCCGAAGTAGGTGTCGTAGTAGTGCAGCACAAAGGTAGCCGCCTGCACCGCGTACGGCGTCAGCGCGAGCTTGTCGGGCGTTGCGCAGGCGCGGATCGGCACGCCGTCGCTTTCCCCCTTGCTGCACACGAAATCCCCTACCAGAAAAGCGACCAGGTAACTCGACATCTTGGGCGTGGGGGCAAAGTGCAGCGTGTGCTTTTCGGCGCCGGGCCCGGGGGTGTCAGACACAATGTTTGTGTTCGAAATCGCGGTGTCGCCCTTGTCGACCGTCAGGGTGACGTCGTAGGTGGCCTTGTCGGCCGGCTCATCCCACGAAGGAAAGGCACGGCGCGCATCGGTCGGTTCAAACTGGGTTACGGCATAGTTGCGCTTGGCAGTCTTGGACAGGTAGAAGCCGCGCAGCTGACCATTCAGGATGCCCGTGTACCGAATGTGAAGCAGAGCGCGACCGGCAGGCAGTGGCTGCGGAAAGGTAAACGTCGCCTGCTCCTTCTCCTTGTCCTCGCTCACCTGCGCAATCTGCGTGCCCCCCTTGGCATCTACCATGACGGACTGAAACGTGATCTCGGCGGCGTTCAGGGTCACCGTGTTGGCCGGTGCCGCCAGCAGGATATCGATGGTCTCCTCGCCGCGAAAGGTAGCCGCGGCAAGGTCGGGGGTAAGCGCCAGCGTGTAGTGCTGCGGGGTCGCATTGGTAGGGAGCCGCTGGGCGTGGACGGCAGACGCGAGAACAGCTAGAACGGCGACAGCAAACGAGGACCGCAGGAAAGAATGCATGGGAGCCTTTCAGGGATGCAACGCGCGTGGCACGAGAGGGGTGCGCACCCAAACCAGGGCGAACCACCCCAAGGTATCAGGATTCGCGGTAGTCAAGCAGCAGCAGCCCGACCAGCGCCAGGCAAAGCGGCCACAGAAGGCCGGCCGTGCGCGCGGTGCGCGTGCCCGGCAGCCGGAGCTGCAGCCACCGGCCCCAGCCGGCAGTTGCGCCCAGCACAGCGATGGGGGTGTGGGCCAGCTCGGCCAGCATTTCGTCCTTGATGTTGCGCAGCCCATGCGAGTGCGTCAGCAGGGCTGCGCCGCCGGCCGCGCAAAGCAGGGGAAACACATACGCGGCCCGGCTCGACCGCCAGCGCCCGGTGGCCACTGCCCACTCGAAAAAGGCGAAGCAGGCGATCAGCACGGCATACAGCCGATGCTGCAGCACGTCGGGCGAGGAAAAGCTGCCCCAAAACGAGCGAGGCCCCAGCGGCCAGTTTTCGGGGTCGGCGCGCAGCAGGATAAACACGCCCAGGCCCAGAAACAACAGCGGCCAGTTGGTCGCCAGCCGGCGCAGGCGGCCGGGCGGCAGCGCGCGCGCGGCAAAGGCGAGCAGCCCGGCGGCAAGCACAATAAGCCCGGCCCAGTGATGGTTGTACTCTGACCAGGCGCGATCATTGGCATCGTTGACCCAGCCGGGGCTGTACTGCGATTCCCGCACCGCAACGGCCAGGCTGCTCGGCGGCGCCAGCTGCGCGACCGGCGGGCTGGTAAGCCGCGGCGCTACCCAGTGCATGCGCTCGGCGATCTCCGGGAAGCTGAGCCGGTCCTGTTGCAGATCAACTGCGGGCGGCTGCGAGGTGAGCGAAGCCGCGGCCAGAACGGCGGTGAACCCAAGCCCCAGCTCGGCCTCGCCAAAGCGGCGCAGGCGCAGCAGGAACGGGCGCCTGCTCCGGGGCGGCGCCCCAGCGCCGGCGCCTGCGGGGACCGCAATCGCCGCGGCCGATCCGCCGCTGACCGGCAGCAGCTCGGCCCCGGCCCTTGCCCGGAGCAGCCGGTAGTTGCCGGCACCGAGCATCAGCATGACCAGCAGCAGGTACACCTTGGCCATGACCATGACACCGTAGGTGGTGCCGTAGACGCCGGCTACCGAGCCGATATACAGCCAGCTCATGCCGATCCCGGCCAGGACAAGCAGCGGTGCGCTGATGAGGGCCATGGCGGAGTAGCGGCGGGCCAGCGCTTGCGCGTTTCCAAGCGAGGGGCTGGTGCGCAGCGCAAGCAGCAGAAACAGCATGGCGCCGAGCCAGCCTCCTGTGCCCAGGTGGTGCAGCGCGGTGAGCGCGATGAGCAGCGGCCGGTCTTCAAGCCGCGAAGCGGAGTGGCTTTGCGCAACCGCTCCCCCGAGCACCAGCAGTGCCGGAAGCAGCGCGAGCGAAATACGGCCTGGGGCACCCCACCGGACCAGTCCTGCCAGCAGAAGGCTTCCCGCAATCTCGATCGACTCGGCAAGAAAGAAGTTCGCGGAAAGCAGCGAAGTGAAGGGAAGGCCGGAGCTGCCCATCAGGATGGCAATCGACAGCGCGATCGATGCTGCCTGCGCGGCGGCCAGCAGCAGGGCAAAACGAACCAGCGCCGCCCGCGTGCCGGACAGCTGTTTGGCTGACGCACGCCCCCCGGCCGCCACCAGCCAAAGAAACAGCAGGCCCCCCAGGGTCAGCGCCTCGAACGAAAGCGAGGCGGCATGGAGCAAGACGCTCAGCAGGTCGAAGTCCTTGAGCAGCCAGATCATTGCCTTCCAGTGTAACGACTGCGCATCACTCGACGTGAAACGGGATCTCCCCGCGCGTGATGTGGCCATCACTGGCGAGGGCCTGCCAGCGCAGCATATACGCGCCCGCGTGCAAACCCTTCAGCTCCGCGTTCAGCTCGCTGGGGCTGCTTTGTCCACCGAGCGACACAGCCTTGACCTCCCCACTCGGGGCGAGAAGAGAAAGCGTGCAACGGCTTCCGTCGATGCGCGAGTTGAAGCGGAGGTCCACGTGCACCTGGCTTCCATGCACAATGCCGTTGAGCTTGGGCGTGGACGCAACAAGAATGGCGTGTGCGTGGGCCAGCGCCGGGGTAGCAAGCGCAAGCGCGGCAAGCGCGGAGGTGCGGATAGCTTGGATCTTCATGGGGAGTCTCCTCAACTCTGAAGCTGCTGTCACACAGGATGGCAGGCCCGGGCGATCTCGACCGGGTACGGCGCCTGGTTAGCCGAGCGGGTTCGAGGCCATGCGGACAGACTGGCCGCTGATCTCAGCCGCGCGCGCTTCCGCATACGCAGCGGCGCCCATCAGTGCGGCGCGGCTTTCGAGGATGATGTGCACGGGTGTTTGTACCAGCAGATCGCTTAAGCGGCCCTTGTCGGTGAAAGCGTGCATAAAGGTGCCGTCCCGCATCTTGGTGAGGATCTTCGGCGCGATCCCTCCGCCAACAAACATGCCGCCGGTCGCCAGCACCTTGAGCGCAAGGTTGCCCGCTTCTGCTCCGTAGGCGGCGACAAAGATGTCGAGGGCGCGCGCGCAGAGCTCGTTCGAGCCGTTCTCGCCAAGCTCCGAGATCACGGCATTGGGGTCCTCGGTCGTCATCCGCTGCTTCAACTCCGGCGATTCGGTCATGCCCTGGTCGTCCCGAAGAAAGCTGTACACGTTCTGGAGGCCAAGGCCGGAAACGACCCGCTCATAACTCACGCGGCCGCCAAGGGCCGTTTGCAGATACCGCAGGAGGGCGATGTCGGTCTCGTTCCTGGGCGCGTAATCGCAGTGGCCGCCTTCCGAAGCAACCGGGACGTGCAGCTTCCCGTTCCACATCAGCACCGCTTCCCCAAGGCCGGTCCCGGCGGAAACCAGCCCGCGATTGCCGAGCGCGCTCGGGTCGCCGGAAGACAGCGTGTACACCTGGTCCTTGGTCAGCTCGCCGATGCCGTAGCCATTCGCTTCCAGGTCGTTGATCAGAAAGACGTGATCAATGTTGAGGTTGCGGGAAAGTTCCCGGGCATCAAGCAGCCACGGCAGGTTGGTGAGCTTCAAGCGTCCGTTCCGGACCGGGCCGGGCACGCCAAAGCAGGCCGAAGTGACCTCAGGGTGCTTCTGCTGCGCAAAGAAAGTCTGGACGATTGTTTCGAGCCCCGGGTAGTTCCGCGCCGGGAAGCGCTCTTCCGCCACATGCTCCAGGCGGCCCTCGGTGAACTGGTAGAGCGCCAGCACGACCTTGGTGCCGCCGACATCGCCGGCCAGAATCATCGCGACAGTCCTGTATGGCCCACCCCATCGGGGCCGGGCTTTGGCAGCTTCGCCGCTGCGTGTTCGTCGAGCAGAAACAACAGGGAGCCGTTTTTGGGCTGGATCAGCTGCGCGGGGGTGTCGTCCGGAGAGTACTCGCCATACAGCACCCGTTCGAGTGGCTCGGCCTTGTCCGGGCCCGCAATCAGGAAGACGACCTCAAGCGCCTCGTTGAGGACGGGAGCGGTCAGCGAGATGCGCCAGGTGTCTTTTTGGGGCACGTGGTTTGCAATAGCGATCCGCCCTGCCTCATGGATGCCCTCGGTGTGGGGGAACAAGGAAGCCGTGTGACCGTCGTCGCCCATGCCCAGCCAGACAACATCAAAGCGCGGCACCTCGGCGCCTTCGAGGCGAAACTGGCGCCGGATCACGGACTCGTACCGCGCCGCGGCCTCCTGGGGCTCCCGCTCGCCCTCGATGCGGTGAATGTGCTCAGGCGCCAGCGGGACCTTTGAAAGCAGCTGCTCGTTCGTCATCCGGTAGTTCGAATCTTTGTCCTCGGGACCGACGGTCCGCTCGTCAACCCAGAAAAGCTCGATCTTGTCCCAGGGCATTGCCTTGCCATAGGGCTCGTTCCCGTCGGCGAGCAAGGCAAAGGTCTGCTTCGGTGTCGAGCCGCCCGAGATGGCAATGCGCGCGCGATCCCGCTTGGTGACACACTGCTGCACGCGCTCGGCAAACAGCGCCGCCGCGGCACGCGCCAGCTCGTCGGGGGAAGGGTACACGCGGTAGGTAACTTCCAGTCGAGACGCCACTTGCTTCTCCTTTAACTACAAGCCGCTAGCCGCGCCGGCTGTTATACCGCGTGCCAGCTGCGGTTGTCCTTGGCGAGCAGCTCGTCGGCGCTTTTTGGTCCCCAGCTGCCGCTGGCGTAGTTTGGAAAGTCGGTCGGCGGATGCTCGGCCCAGGTTTGGAGCAGGGGCGTGTACAAGGCCCAGGCGATCTCCACTGCTTCGCGATGCGAAAACAAGGTCGCGTCGCCCAGCATGGCATCGAGCAGCAATCGCTCGTAGCCATTCGCGGTGTACTTGCCAAACGCGTCGACGTAATTAAAGCGCGACTGCACCGGGCAAATGGTTGTGTCCGGGGTTGGAAGCTTGTTGCCGAAGATAAAGGTGATTCCTTCGTCGGGCTGGATGCGAATACGGATCTGGTCGGTCGGGATCCCTGCGCACGGGCCATCCTTGGCGCCGGTGAAAATCTGCTTGGCCGGCGGTTTCAACGCGATCACGATCTCGGTCACTCGCTTCCCCAGGCGCTTGCCGGCGCGCACGTAGAACGGCACGCCCTTCCAGCGCGGGGTATCGATGGACAGCTTGACGGCGGCAAAGGTTTCGGTGACCGAGTGGGGATCGACGCGGTCTTCTTCGCGGTACGCTTTGGCTGCTTCGGTTCCGCCCTTGCCGTCGCTCACCTGGCCCGGGCCATACTGGCCGCGCACAGCGGTGTCGGTCGTCAGCGGCTGGATGGCTTGAAAGACCTTCGTTTTTTCCTCGAGAATGCCCTGCGCCGCATAGGTTGCGGGCGGCTCCATCGCCACAAAGGAAAGCATCTCCATCATGTGGTTTTGCAGGATGTCGCGGGAAGCACCCGCCTTCTCGTAGAAAGGGCCGCGGCCTTCGATGCCGATCGATTCGGCAGCCGTGATCTGGATGTTGTCGATGTACTGGCCGTTCCAGATGGGTTCAAACAGCGCGTTGGCAAAGCGGAACACCAGGATGTTCTGCACCGTCTCCTTGCCGAGGTAGTGATCGATGCGGAAAGTCTGGTCCTCGGCAAACACCTTGGCCACCGCGTCGTTCAACGCCCGCGCGGAATCGAGGTCGTGCCCGAAAGGCTTCTCGATCACGACCCGCACCGTGGCGTCTTTGTCTTCCCGGTTCATGCCCTGTTCGCCAAGCTTGTCGACGATTTCTTCAAAGTACTCAGGCGCGACCGCGAGGTAGAAAAGGCGGTTTCCCTTGGTTCCCTTGTTCTTGTCAATGCCGGCGAGCGTTTCCTTGAGCTTCGCGTAGCCGGCGGAGTCGTCGAAGTTCGTGGTGAAGTAGCTGACCTGCTTCAGGAACTCATCCAGCTTTGGGTCGTCCTCCTTGGTACCGGAATCGACGATTGCTTTCTTCATGTCAGGCACAAAGGTCGCGCTCAGGTCGCGGCGCGCTACCCCCACCACGGCGAACTCCTTCGGCAGCAGGCCACTCTCCGCGAGGTGAAACAGCGCGGGCAAAAGCTTTTTCTTGGTGAGGTCTCCGGAAGCTGCAAAGATCACCATCACCAGTGGCTCGGGGGTACGATTGGCACTGCTGGGGGTCGCTGCTTGTACTTGATCCGGGGTCATCACTGCATCGCTGTTGCTCATACGTTTCTTGCTTTCCTGGGCCTCTTAAAGCAGCCCTAGTGTTTGGAGCTCGGCGCGCAGAGCGGCAGAGCCGGTGTACTGGATTGCGTGGAGGCCGAGGTTTCGGGCTTCCGCTACGTTTTTCTCGCGGTCATCGATAAAGAGGATTTCAGCTGCCGGCTTTTGCAGAACTTCGATCGCCAGCCGGTACATGGCAGGGTCGGGCTTGCGCAGCCGCACATAGCCGGAACAGAAGAAGACCGACATGTACTCCTTGAGTCCGAAGCGGGCCAGGCGCATGTCGTTCAGCTCCCGCGATTCATTGTTCAGCTGGCCCATGACGACCTCCCCGCGCGTGTGGAGCTGCTGCAGCACAGGCAGGGCTGTGTCGGGGAGCAGGATGGACTGGTCCTCAATGGCCGCGCGCACGGCGGCAAGCGTGTACGGACGCGGCTCAAAAAAGAGCGTACGACTCAGGTACTGTTCGAAGTCGATTGTCCCTTTTTCCCACGCATCGTTTTCCACCTCGTGTCGCGCTTCAAAGGCATCGCGCTCAGCCTGCGACAGCCCGAACTGATCGAACACGGCTTTGCGCTCGTTGTGATCCCAGCCATTGGTGAGAAGCACGCCGCCTGTGTCCCACAGCACTGTGCCGAACTTGCCCATCGAGGCCTTGGATGCACGGGAAGCACGGGAAGTACAGCAAGGAGCGAGTGCGAACGTGGCTGCGCGCGCAGGCAGCTGCGCGCGGACCCTGCGCAGAGATCGGGAGTGTGAAGAGCTACAGGGTCGGTATGCCTGGCCGCTGCGCCTGGTTAGAGCCTGCCTGTTAGCGCCTGCTCGTTGTGCCCGGAAGGCCAAGACGCTCCGAGCGAGCCACCACTCATCCAGCTCGGGAACAGCTTGAAACAAGTGTCTGAGGCGACCCATGCCTGCCGAGAAGCTGGAAGGGAGCAGGTGCGGCACGCACGCAACCTGCCGGAACGTGCCGTCACTCAGAACAGCAGCTCACCAGACGCGTTGTGGATGGCGCCGCGCCCCCCCCTGCTTCTGCACAGGGGAAGCGCAGCTCCAAGCCTTCCTCAGGTCATGCCTCGAGTCGAACCTCGAGTCCAGCCTCGAGTCCAGCCTCAGGTCCAGGTGCGAGCTGGCCTTAGTTGTCGTTCACGCCCGCAAGGGCCGGGGTTTCCCGGCCGGCGCCGGCAAGCAGTGCCTTGGCCCGGGCGGTGATGTTGTCTACGCCAAAGCCCAGCTTTTCCAGGGCAAGCGTGCCGGGCGCCGAAGCGCCAAAGCGATCGAGCCCAATCACGTCGCCGTGACGGCCGACCCACTTCCACCAGCCCAGCGTCGCGCCCGCTTCCACGGCCAGCTTGGGTACGTGGTTCGGGAGCACTTCCAGCTTGTAGCTTTCGGGCTGCCGCTCAAACAGCTGCCAGCTGGGCATGGAGATGATCCGGGCGCTGATGCCTTCCTTTTTCAGCTCGGCTGCCGCCTTGACGATCTGCCACACTTCCGCGCCGGTAGACAGCATCAGCAGGTCGGGCTGCTCCGATCCCTTATCAAGGACGTAGGCGCCTCGCTTGACGCTCTCGTAAACATCCACCTTGGACGGATCGATGAGCGGCAGGTCCTGGCGTGAAAGGGCCATGAAGCTGGTTTCGCGCATTTCGAGAGCCAAGCGCCACGCAGCCGCTGTTTCGTTCGCATCTGCCGGCCGGAAGTCGATCAGGTGCGGCACGGCGCGCAGCATGGTCAGCTGGTCGATGGGCTGGTGGGTCGGGCCGTCCTCGCCGAGGCCGATCGAATCGTGCGTGTACACATAGATCGCGTGGAGATGCATGAGGGCGGCAAGACGGATCGCAGGCTTTGCGTAATCGGAAAAGGTGAAAAAGGTCGAGGCGTAGGGAATCAAACCGCCGTGGGCAGCCATTCCGTTCACCGCCGCGTGCATGGCAAACTCGCGTACCCCGAAAAACACGTTCCGCCCGGCTGCATCGACGTGGAAGTTGCCGGATTTCTTGAGGATGGTCTTGGTGGATTCGGTCAGGTCCGCGGCGCCGCCGAACAACTCCGGCACCACGTCGGCAAAGGCGTTCATCACCGCCCCGCCGGCGCTGCGCGTCGCCATCGGTTTCGAGTCCGCCGGGAAGCTCGGCAGCGACGTTTCCCAGCCCTCTTCGAGCTTGCCGGCCTCGCAACGCTCATACTGCGCAGCCAGCTCCGGGAACTCGCCCTTGTATTTGGCGAACAGGTCGTCCCACTCCTGCTCGTACTTGGCGCCCTTGTCCACAATCTGCAGCCAGTTCTTGCCTGCTTCTTCGGGCACGTAGAAGGTCTTGTCCTCGGGCCAGCCAAGCGTCCGCTTGGTTTCCTTCACGTTCTTTTCGCCAAGCGGCGCCCCATGCGCTTTGCTTGTTCCCGCGGCGGGCGAGCCGTAGCCGATAATCGTGCGCACCGCGATCAGCGAAGGCTTGTCGGTCACGGCCTTGGCTTCATCGATCGCCTTTGATAGCGCGTCCAGGTCATTGCCGTCCGCGACCGTCTGCACGTGCCAGTGATAGGCCCGGAAACGTGCCTGCACATCCTCGGTAAAGGAAAGGTCGGTTGGCCCGTCGAGTGAGATCAGGTTGTCGTCGTACAAGAAGATCAGCTTGCCCAGGCCCAGGGTGCCGGCCAGCGAGGCCGCTTCGTGCGAGATCCCTTCCATCAGATCCCCGTCACCGCACAGGCCGTAGGTAAAGTGCTCCACCACGGGAAGCCCGGGCTTGTTGTACACAGCGGCGAGATGCTTTTCAGCCATGGCCATGCCGACCGCCATCGCGAAGCCCTGGCCGAGCGGCCCGGTGGTCACCTCGACGCCGTCGGTTTCGCCAAACTCGGGATGCCCCGGAGTCTTCGAACCCCACTGCCGGAACTGCTCGAGATCCTCGAGCGACAGGTCGTAGCCGGACAGGTGCAGCGCGCCGTACAGCATGGCCGAAGCGTGCCCGTTCGAGAGCACAAAGCGGTCGCGATTGGACCACTTGGAGTGCTTGGGATTGTGGCGCATGTACTTGTTGAAGAGCAGGTACACGATCGGGGAGTCGCCCAGAGGCGCGCCCGGATGGCCGCTGTTGGCTTTCTCGACCGCGTCGACCGCGAGAAAGCGGAGGGTGTTGATGGAAAGCAGGTCGAGATCAGGCTTGGGCTTGGAACCGTTCTGGGCGTCGCTCATGGTATTGGGAGTCTTTCTTTGGGGTGGGGGTTAGCCGTCGCTCTCATCATAGCCTCTCGGAGGGAGGCATTTCCGTGCTGCGCCCCTGCTGCGCCAGGGTAGCTCCGGGACTGGACCGGGACTACACGGCGACGACACGGCGGCTACACGGCGGGGCTGCCGGCGATCACGGCCGGCTCAGGCTGCCCGGTCACCTGCACGCAGAAGTTTCGCCCTTCCCAGTGCTTTGTGACCGTCCAGTACATGGTGAAAACGAGCGTCCCCGGCGTCGGGGCTGGGACGTCCGCAGCCGACCCGGCCGCGCCAAAAGAGCGGGAACACACGGTCCGCTGGGTCTGCCAGCCGTCGGTGGTGTAGCGCAGCTCAAAGGGGTTGGCAGACAGGATGCGCAGCGTCTTGCCGGCTTCCATCGACTGGATGGGGCGGCGCAGCTTCCAGATTTCGTAAGGGCTTGCCCGGGGCCCGTCTCCGTACCGGGCAGCCACGGCATCAATCCGGTCGAACACCCGCCCGTCGCAGGCCGAGCGCACCAGCTTCAGATACTCGGCATGCGCCCACACGAGCGGCATGGCCGAGCCGGCCGGGTCGCCCAGCACCACCGGACCAGCGGTCGTGTTCAGTGCGGTCCGCTTGTCCCAGATCTGTTCGGGCAGCATGCCTCCGGGTGAGGCGAACCCTTCCATGGCGGCGATGAAAGACCTCACGCTGCGCCCGGCGGCCAGCTCGTAGTGGGCGCGCTCGCCGGTCAGCAGAGGCCACGCCCGACCCTCACCATGGGTGAGAAAGGGGCCGCCGCCTTCCTGCTCGCCATAGCCGTCGCCGTTGTACCGCCGCCAGCATGGGCCCTGGGGCGCCGAAACTCGTAGCATACGGTCGACCACCTTCAAGGAATCGGCAATCAACGGGTCGTCGGCCCGGCGCACGCCGTAGCGCACCAGCTCCAGAAAGCCCGCGTCCACAATGGAGTTCGCTGGAAACTCGTTCTGTTGCCAGGGGGCGCGATTGTTCAGCCGGATGTTGCCCGGCCCGATCTCGGGGTTGTACCAGGGCTCGCCGGGCGCGGGCGGCTGGATGCGGATGTAGTGGCGCTTGATCTCCGGATGCAGCACCCCGTCGTTGGTCACGGTCCAGTCTTCGATATGCGCCTGGATCCAGTCGGCGTGCTCGTTCAAAAAGGAGCCGAGCTCGGGCTCTCCGTGGGCGGTGGCGATCTCGGCCGCGCAGCACAAGGCACTGACCACGGCAGCAAGGGTCGACGGCGAATAGCCGGCGTTTTCTTCCCATCGCTCCTGCTGGGTCACGGGTGCAGACCGGACCAGAAAGCCCGCGGCGCGGGAGACAAACGGGAACACATCAAAGCTGCCGAGCCCGCCAGCCTTCCATAGCCGCCAGGCCAGGATGATGGGAAACGCCACTTCGTCAAGCTGTATGCCGGTCCAGTACGGGGTGCCGTTTACCCAAAAGTTCTGGGCAAAGCCGCCATCGGCTTTTTGGGTGCAAGCCAGGTAAACGAGCGCGCGCAATGCGGTTTCGACCCGTCCCAGGGCCAGCATGGCGCTCGCGGACTGGACCATATCGCGCGTCCATACCAGGTGGTAGCCGCCCAGGTCGTCGTCGCCTTTGGCATAGCCCCACGGAATGGAAAGCGAGGCGATAAAGGCGCCCGAGTAGGTTTTGTCCTCGTGCATCAGCACGACCTTCTGGCTGGTGCGGAGCAGGCGGCCGCCATCGCCGGTGTGCGTGCTCAACTCGGTGGGCAACTGCACCCGCTCCCACTGGCGCACGTAACGCTGCAGCATGGGCTCAAACGGGGAAGCGAGCGAACTCATGGTGGCGTACAGCGCGGCGTGGTAGCTGTCGCCAAAGCCGATGGCCAGAACAAACTCGCGGGTCTTCTCGTTCACCGCCGTGGCATGGCCGAGATCGACTTCTCCCATGACCGCGACGTTGCCGTCGGTGGCCGAACCGTACTCCCAGTGCATGCGGAAGTCGTGCTTCAGGTCCTGCCAGCCGTCGCTGGTGCCCACAAAGCCGCACGAAGCGCGCGAGAAACCACAGTCCACCGCCAAGGCCAGGTTGTCCCCGTCGCGCCAGGCTAGCAGGGCGCGCGTCCCGGCTACGTCTACCACGCGCGCCGAGTTGTGCGCGCCGCCCCCGGCCAGGTGCGGCGAAAGCAGGGCGTACAGGTGCAGCCGCGCGAGCAGGCGAGGCTCGGCCTCCACCCGGACGCGCACCAGCACCACCGACGCATGGGGGTCGCAGATCGTGTCTTTGGTGAGGGTGTACCTGCCCCCAGGGTCGCTGTTGATCTGCCGGGAAGCCGGGGCGGACGGATCGACATAGGAGAACTTGCGATCCATGTCGCGCTTTTCTTCATGGAAAAAGCTCTCGCCGTCGGTGACCAGGAACTCCATGTCGCGGGTCTGCGGGCGATCAATGGTGGGGTAGTAAATTTCGTTCAGGATGCCGTGCGAGGTTGTGAACCAAACCTTGGCCGAGGCCGAGTAGGCCGTGCCCACGCTGTCTTTTATGCTCGAAGTCCAGCGGCCGGGCAGGCCGGGAGCCCCCGGCGCCTCGCCTCCTTGCGATAGCCAAAGGTATTCCGGTGAGAGCGCAAGGCTCGATGAGTCACTCATGGGGAGCTCCTGTGCGGACATAGTACCGTTTCCGGTTGAGGGGAACAGAAACGCGAGTAACCATTGAAGGGAGGTGAAAACAGGGCCGGCGGGACAACAAACGCTGCTCGGCTGCCCAAGCGGGCCGATGCCATTACAAAGGTTTTCTCCCCGGTCTTTTTTTCCTTTCCGCCGCGGCGTAGACTGCGTTTCGCGGGCGTTTCGGCGCCCGGGGGCTGCTCTGAGTACAGCGTGCCGTGCAGCCACAGTTCCGTACGCTTTTGCCGTAAAGGGTAGTTTCGTAAAGGGTAGTTTCGTAAAGGTAGTTCTATGCTGCCGGTTTCAAGCCTTTGCTCGCGCGTCCTCGCCCTGGTCCTCCTTGCGGCCCTGTTCGGAGCCGGACGAGCCTCGGCGCAGTCGCCCTCCTCCATGCCTGTTGCTTCCCTGCCGGCCGCCCGGGAGCTCGCGGGCCCGGCTTTGCCCCGCACAGAAGTGGCCGGCGACACGTTGATGGCACGGGGCCGCTACCTGGCCGCCATGGAGGTGTTCAGCCAGCTGCAGCCAAAAACGGCTGCCGTCTATAACAAGCTCGGCATCGCGTGCGAGCACATGAGGATGGAACCCGAGGCCAGGCTTGACTTCGAAAAGGCCGTGCAGCAGGATCCGCGCTTTGCCGAGGCCTACAACAACCTGGGCACGCTGTACCACAGCGAAAAGGACTACAGGCACGCCGAAAAGTTCTACAAGAAGGCCATCCGGCTCGACCCCAGAAACGCGATCGTCGAAGAAAACCTGGGCACCCTCTACTACGCGCGCGGCAAGTTCGACAAGGGCGACCAGGCCTACCGGCGCGCACTCGCGATTGACCCCGATGCGCTGAAGCAGGCCGCCGAGCACAGCATTGCCGCCGCCACGGATGCCAAGGGGATGGCGGCGCTCAACTTCCACGTGGCCCGGGCTTTTGCCCAGGCGGGCAACAACGAGCTGGCCCTTGCTTATCTGCAAAAGGCGGTGCTCGAAGGTTTCAAGGACCGGAAGCAACTTCTTGAAGACCCGGATTTTGCGGGACTGCGGAAGGCACCCGGCTTCAGCGAACTCCTGGCCGACCTGGCCCGCAACTAGCCCCACCTCCGGCGCACCCTAAAAAAACGTCCAGCGTGCGGGGAGAAGCTTCACTCCCCTTCGCCGTTTGACCAACGCGATCAAGCACTCACAGCACCTGCGTGTTTGCGTCAGGATCGGGATGGAACTGGACCTCGCTCATGGCATGGGTGATCTCCCGGTTCTTCATGAAGTACTGCCACACAAAGCCGGTGCGGAGGTTTTCGGCCATCAGGACGCTGATGCCCTGATCGATGCCAAGAATGTCCTGGGCAAACCACTGGCCCTTGACGTCAAAGGCGTCCACGAACCCGTAGCGGGTCCACACCCGGTTGCCCATCTTTTCGCGCATGGAAAGCAGCACATGCGAGCACTCGGCCGGCAGAAACGGAAGCGAGCCGGCGGTCGCGCAGGGCACCAGGGTCCCGTCGAGCGGGCCGATCGAAGGGGGGCCGCCCCAGACCCGGTAGCCGTCTCTTGAATCGGAAGCAGTGATGCCCCACATGTTCTCGTCAATCCAGTTGAACTTCTGCCCCAGCACCATGCACCACAGCTGGTGCGCACGCGTCGCGGCGATGGAGTTGGTGAAGTAGTTGGCATGGAGGTCGCGCACATCGCGGTAATCGCACCAGGCATGCGCGTACTGATGGATAAACAGGGGAGCGACGCCGGAAATGTACTCGATGCCGCCGTAGCCGATCAGCGGCCGCTCCAGCCGGGGCGTCTCGGCGTGGAAGCCGAGCCAGC
>CALMAN010000121.1 GCA_937859835.1 uncultured Acidipila sp.
GCGGCGGATCGTGGGTGGGGTCCGGTGTTTGTTCGGGTTGCGGCGGCGGGTCAGGGTTTGGATGCAGGTGTGGTTCTGGGTTCGGCGGAGGATCAGGGTTTGGGAGCAGCAATGGTTCCGGCTTTGGCGGCGGCGGGTCAGGGTTTGGGAGCAGCGGTGGTTCCGGCTTCGGGACGGCAGGCGGTAGCAGCTCGGGCTCGGGCTCTTCGGGCGGCTTCGGCTCGCCCAACTGACGACGGTCCCAGTCTTACGCTCCGGCTCGCGCACGGAAAAAGGCCGTCCCCTGCAAGGACGGCCTTTTTCGGCAGCTCCGGTTCACGCTACACGCTAAAGGATGAACCGCAACCGCAGGTGCTCTTGACCGCTGGATTGTCGAACTTGAAGCCCGCGGCTTCCAGCGTTTCCACGTAGTCGACCACGCATCCGTTGAGGTACATCACCGAGGTCGCGTCGACAAACACCTTGAGCCCGTCGAAGTGCATGACCTTGTCCATCATGCCGGCCTGGTTTTCAAACGACATGGAGTATTGGAAGCCCGAGCAGCCGCCACCAACCACCCCGATCCGCAGACCGGCAGGCAGAGGATCCTGTGTGGCCATGATTTCGCGAACCTTTTCGGTCGCCGCCGGGGTCAGTGTGACGGGGCTGGGAGCCCGGAATTCCGAGGCTTCTGTGGTTGCTGTAGCTGTCGCCATTTCGTCTCCTGTAGAGAAACCTGTGCCTCGTAGTTTAGCGCAAGGTGACCCGTAAAGCTCTAACAATACAGATGCCCGGCATCGGCCCTCGGACGCAGCGAGCAGGCTACTTCCCTTCGATTTCCGGCCTGATCCGCTCGTACTCCCCGCGGGAAAGGATGCCGCGCGCGACCAGCGCTTCCCCGTCGCGGTAGGGCCGATGGGCGGCGATGCGCCGGGCCTGGGTGGGGGTGATCCCGGGCAGTTGCTCCAGCTGCTCTACCGGCGCGCGGTTCAGGTCTACGCGGCCAAGCGCGGGGCCACCCCCTTCTTGCCAGCCCTGCCTTGCCCCCGCCACGATGTCGCCGGTCTCGCGGCGCGCCGCGACCACCGCCTGCCGGGCCTCCTTGCCCGCGTCCCGGAGGTCGTGATGCAGCTGCTTCGCGTCCGCCGCGGCCTGCTGGCGCAGGCGCTCATCCGGGGACTGCGCCGGCCGCGTGCAGCCAAGAGCAGTCGCCAGCAGGCAGCCCGCTAGGCTAACTCTTCGGCGCTTCCACTGTGCCATGACTTTCCACTGTGATCCGGACGTCCCGGTCCCGCATCAGCAGGGTGCTCGCATCCTTCATGCCCCACTGCACGTAGGGCACGGTAAAGGTACTCCTCAGCAGTACCTCCGCACCCTTGGTCAGCGCGTCCACGTCCACCGTCAGCGGGTGGTCTGCCCCGTGGATGTTGAAGGAACCCGTAAGTCGCAGGTGGGCTTCGCCATCCTTTGCCGGCAGCTTGCCGGTCACCTTTTCCGGGTGAAAGAAGATCTCCGGGTACCTGCCGCTTTGAAGGACCTCCCCTTGCAGCTTCCGGTCGAGCTTGGCGTCCGTGCTCTTTTCAGACGCCGCATCGACCAGGATTTCCCCCTGCGCCACGCCGGTGTTCGTATCGAGCGCGAACAAGCCGCCCTTCAGTTGAAAGGTTCCGCGAACATGGCGCAGCGTCCCGGCGCTGAAGCCGATGCTGGTCCGGGCCGGGTCCAGATGGATGGACACAGTGCTGCCTGGGCCGGCCCCGGTCGTGCCCTGCCCCAGCGCCGTACCAACGGCCAGGGTCGCGGCCAGCATACAGGCGGCTCCCAACTGTTTTCTTCCTTGCACGCGTTTCTTCCTTCCTTTGCGAGTCATCGTCTAGCAGGAAAGGGCAGGCTCAAGCGCCGCGGCCCGTTCTGCTGACTCAACCGTTTGCGCGATCAGGGTCGCAATGGTCATGGGGCCGACGCCCCCGGGCACCGGGGTCCATGCTCCTGCGCGCGCGCGCAGTTCGGGCGAAAGCTCAACGTCGCCAACCGCGGGCGCTCCTTCAAGGGCAGGGTGGTAGCCGGCATCCACGATAACCACGCCATCGGCGAGCCACTCGGCCCGGATGTACTCGCGCTGACCCAGCGCGGCGACCACGATCTCCGCATCCCGGAGATGCCGGGGCAGGTCGGCCGTGTAGCGATGGCACAGCGTAACGGTGCAGTTCGCGTGATCGAGCATGGTGGCCATGGGCCGGCCCAGAATCGCGCTGCGGCCCACAACGGTCGCGCGCCGGCCATGCATCGGGATCTCGTGATGGCGAAGCAGCCGCATGATGCCCGCCGGGGTGGCCGCCCCGTAAGCCGGCTCCTTCATCGACATGCGCCCGAAGCCAAGGCTGGTCACGCCGTCCACATCCTTGTCGAGCGCGATGCGATCAAAGCAGGCACGCTCGTCGATGTGCTCGGAAACGGGGTGCTGGAGCAGGATGCCGCGAACCCGCGCGTCCAGGTTAAGCTCATCGATGACGGCCAGCAGCTCCGCCGTCGTCGTTTCCCCCGGCAGCGCGACCGCGCGGGACTCCATCCCGACGCGGCGGCAGGCATTGCCTTTCATGCGCACATACGTCGCCGACGCGGGATTGTTTCCGACCAGGATGGTGGCGAGCACGGGAGGCTCGGCTGTGCCGGTGTACTCGCGGACACGGCGGACGCGCGCCCGGAGCTCCAACTCCAGCTCGCCCGCGAGCCGCTTGCCATCGAGAACCGTTCCACCCACCATGCCTTCTCAGTGTACGGGCATCCCGGGCTACCCTTTCGCCAGCGCCGGCAGCTGCTGGTGGCGGATATCCGCGCCCTCGATCCAGAAAATCACGTCGCCCGCGATGTTGGCCGCGTGGTCAGCGATGCGCTCCAGGTTGCGTGAAATGATGATGCCGCCAAGGGACTGCTCGGCCGCAGCGGCCTGGTTCGCGATCCGCGCACTCAGCCGCTCGTGTGTTTCGCGGTTCAAGCGGTCAATCTCGTCGTCCATCGCGATGACCGTTTTGGCCAGCTGGCAGTCGCCCTCAAGCAGGGCCTGCAGGGCGCCGCGGATCATCACGCGCGCAATATCGCGCATGCCGGCGATGTCGGCCGGCACCTCGACCGGGGGCAGCGCCAGCAGCTCAAGCGTACGCTGAGCGATGCTCATGGACTGATCGCCGATGCGCTCCAAGTTGCCGTTGATCTTGATCACCGCCAGAATAAAGCGCAGGTCGATGGCCATGGGCTGCTCCTGCGCAAGCAGCTCGTAGCTCATCTCATCGACTTCGCGCTGGGCCATGTTGATCGCCGTCTCATTTTCGCGCACGTACTCGCAGATCTGGCCGTCGCGCTCCAGGTAAGCCTGAACCGAGGTTTCAAGCGCCTGCTGGGAAAGCGCGGCCATGGCCAGCAGCTTGTCTTTCAGTTGCGCGAGCTGCTGATGAAAGTGGACGCGCGGCACCGCGGGCCTCCTGCCTGGGTCTGCTCCCTATTGTGCACGAACCGATCCGCCCCCGTTTGTCAGCGAAGTGCTTCTCCGCGGGATTCTCGTCCAAAGGACGCAACCACGGCCAGGTACACGGCGACCAGCAGCACGGTCGCCGCCAAAACCGGCCCAAGCGAGCTCCGGGGTGCCGCCAGCCTGGCCTGGAGCACGCTGTTGCGCGAGGTAAGGAGGTTGCCGAGCTGGTAGGCAAAGCCGGGAAAGGTGGCGCGCACTGCTGCCGGCGCCAGTTCGCTCAGGTACGCGGGCACCACGCCCCAAGCGCCCTGCACCATGAACTGCATCAGGAACGCCCCCAGGGCCAGCACCGGCAGGGAGTGCCCCAGGGCGTAGAACGGGATGCAGGGCAGCGCCAGCAGGGCTGCGGTGATGATGGTGCGCTTGCGTCCCCAGCGCTCGGACAGCGCGCCAAAGAGCACCCCGCCGCAGATCGCGCCGACGTTGTACAGAATGCCGATGACCCCGACCTGGTGCGGGTCCGCGTGGTGGTTCCGGATCAGAAAAGTCGGGTACAGATCCTGCGTGCCGTGCGAAAAGGCGTTGAAGCCGGCCATCAGCAGGACCAGAAACAGAAAGGTTCCCGCGTGCTGGCGCAGGCCGGCGAAAATCGATGGCCGCTCCGCGCGGAGGGCAGCGCCGCGCGGGCGGGCCAGCCAGGCAGGCGATTCCTCGACCCGGGCGGCGATGTAGAAGGTGAGCAGGCCGGGCAGCGCGCCCACCACGAACAGGCCCCGCCACCCCACCGCATGCCCACCGGCGTGCAGAGTGGAAAAAGGTCCAAATAGCAAGCCAAACGCCAGCGCCGCCAGCAGGTAGCCGGCTGCGTAGCCCTCCTGAAGAATGCCCGAAAACACGCCCCGCCCCTCGCTCGGCAGCGTTTCAAAGGCAAGCGCCGCCCCGACGCCCCATTCGCCGCCCATGGCGATGCCAAACAGCGCCCGGAGGATGAGCAAAACGTGCAGCGAGGGGGCAAAGGCGCACAGCAGCTCCAGCGCCGAATAGCAGCTGATGTTGAAGATCAGCGTCGGCCGGCGCCCAAAACGCTCGGCCAGCAGGCCAAACAGCACGGCGCCGACGGGGCGGAAGGCAAGCGTCAAGAAGAGGGCTTCGGCGACGGCGGCGGTGCCGGCGTGGAACTCGGCCGAGATGGCGGGGATACAAAAAACCAGGAGGAAGTAGTCCAGGGCATCCAGGGTCCAGCCCAGCAGACAGGCCAGAAACGCATGCCGCTGCGGCGAGGAAAGTGCTTGCCACCTCAACCCCAATGCGCGTAGACCTTTCAGCAACCGGCAGTCTCCTCTTGGGCGTGGTAGCCATGAGTGTGCAGCCGACGGGACTGGTTCGGCAACCTTGGGGAGGGGTCAGGGGCGGCTGCAGGGAACGCTTTTTCCGGAAATGCAAAGAAAAGAGGGCAAATCTGCATCTTTGGTGTTAGATACAGGGAGATGGGTGCGGTGTAGAATGTCCTGAATCATGGCCAGGTTTGCGCGGCATTGGCAGGCGCACCACAAAAAGCTCGCGCTGTCCGGGTAGGGCAGTGACCGGCTCAGCAGCCATGGGAAGTCTTGCAGTCTTTTCGGTGAAGGCGAGCTGAAGCGATGGTGTGGGAAGAACTCCGCAGCGCAGTGCGTTTTCCAATGCATCTGCCCGTTGTGCTGATGATCGAAGGCGAGCAGGTGTCAGCGGTCACGGTGAACATGTCCACCAACGGCGTCCTGCTGCGAGTGCCCCATGCGATTTCTGACAATACAGGACTCGAGTTTTTGCTCCAAGTGCCGAAAGAAGTAACGCTGAATGAATCGACAGCCGCCATCCACTGTGCAGGCCACGTCATCCGCAGCTACCAGGAGGATGGTTCCTGTTACGTGGCAGCGGTCATTGACGAATATCGCTTCCAGTAGACTGCAAGAAAGGATCCAGGCGAGCTCCTGCCATGAACCCTATCAATGAGAAACCCCGCTTAGGAGCGAGCACGCCGGCTTCGAACGGACTCCCGAGCCATCCGCGTCCCCAGGGCGGCTATCCCATCCCGCCGGCCAGCAACCTCCCTGGAAACACCATGGTGGCCCACCGGGAAAACCCGGTGCGCGTCCTCCTTGCCGACGGCCAGGCCATCTTTCGCGTCGGCATGAGCAAGGTCTTCGCCGCCGAGCCGGACATCCACGTGATCGCGCAGGCCGACAGTCTTCCAAATCTCCGCTCGGCCCTGAAGCAGCACCAGGCCGACGTCCTCCTGCTCGACTGGAACATCCTGGGCGGCCATACCGAGTTCGTGCCGGAGCTGATCAAGGCTGGACCGCAGCCGGTAAAGATGATCGTGCAGGGAGCCATCGCGGACGAAGCCCGCATGATTGAGCTCTACCGCAACGGGGTCCGCGGCACCATCTCCCGCGCCATCTCGCCCGACCTCCTGCTGCGCTGTGTGCGCAAGGTCGCGGTGGGCGAAACCTGGATCGACAACCAGTCGCTTACGCTGCTCATCGAGGCGTACCGGCTCCAGGCCACGCAAGGGCTCAGCACCAAGGTTGCGCCCCGGCTTTCGCCCAAGGAAATCTCCATCATCACCTACATTAGCCAGGGCAAGCGCAACAAGGAGATTGCGCACCACATCGGCACCAGCGAGCAGGTGGTGAAGAACTATCTCCGCAAGATCTACGACAAGCTCGGCGTTTCCGACCGGCTGGAGCTGGCGCTGTACTCGCTCCACCATGATCTGCAAAAGAATGTCACCCCCGGGACCGGCCGCAGCACGGTTGCTGTTCCCCCGGCGCTGCCGCGCATGAGCGAAGTCTAAGCGCGACTCCGCACCCGCAGGTTTGTGCCTCGTCGCGGGGGCCTCAAGCCCCTCAGCCGAGCGTGCGCAGCAGGGCAGCCTGGTAGCGCTCGGGCAGCCGCGTGCGGCGCATGGTCCGGTCCACCACCAGGTGTTTGGTTTCGCCTTCGGCCAGCAGCACAGCCTCCTTCCACACGGCGTAGCTGAATACCAGAACCGACCCGCGCACTGTTTCGACCACGGTTTCCACGCCCAGCAGGTCGTCGTACCGGGCAGGCCGGCGATACCGGCAGCGCGCTTCCAGCACCGGCAGCACGCAGCCCTCGCTTTCCAGTTCCGCGTAGGAGAAGCCCAGGCTTCGCAGCATCTCCACGCGCCCCACCTCAAACCATGAGAAATAGTTGCCGTGGTAGACCACGCCCATCTGGTCGGTTTCTGCGTAGCGGACCCGGACGCTCGTCGTAAACTTCATGGAGGCAGTGTACGTGCAGGCGCGAAGCCGTTCGCAAGCATCGCGGTTCCCGCGTATCCCTCGCCAACTCTCCCATGAACGGGAATGCATGCTCGAAGAGGTAGCCGACATCCCGTTCGAACCGGCACGCGTACTCAACGCCCGCGCCCGGAGGACCACCCCACGTGCGATCCGGCGGGCGCAGTTTGCCGTGGCCGTGCTTTTCCTCGTCAACGGGGGAGCGATCGGCTCCTGGGTGCCGCACATCCCTGAGCGGGCCCACGCCCTCGGCTTAAACGAAGCCAGGCTCGGCTCGGTGCTCCTGGCCGCCGGCATCGGCGCGCTTTGTGCCATGCCGCTGTCCGGTCCCGTGCTGCGGCGCTTCGGCTCGCGGCGGGTCACCAACTTTGCCGGATACCTTTTCCCTGCGCTCTTAACGCTCGCCCTGCTCCTCCCTTCAGTCAAGCTGCTGGTGGCTGTGCTTTTCCTCGCCGGGCTGAACGCGGCAGGGATGGACGTTGCCATGAATGCGCACGGGGTTCTGGTCGAGTCGCTGCTCGGCCGGCGTACGGTTTCGCTGTTCCACGCGGTGTTCAGCGTCGGCTGCTTCGCGGGCGCCGGCATCCACAGCTTTCTGATGGCGCACCAGGTTTCAAACTTCGTGCTGGTCCCGGCTTCCGGCGGAGTGCTGCTGCTCCTGGTGCTGGCCGTCTCCCCTGCCCTGCTGCACAAGGATGTGGAGGACGCGCAGCACGCCGCGGAGCGGACCCCTGTTCCGCGGCAGGCGCCGAAACCCGGCGAGGCCGGCAGGTACGCCACCCTGCGCAGAAGCCTCCCGCACCTGCCCCATCCACGCCTGCTGCTGCTGGGGGTGCTGTGTTTTTCGACCATGGTCAGCGAGGGCGCGATGGGAGACTGGAGCGCGCTCTTCCTCCATGTCGTGCACAGGCTGCCTAACGGCACGGCCGGCTATGGGTACACCTGCTTTGCAGCGACCATGGTGCTGGGCCGGTTTTCAGGCGACGGCATTGTTGCCCGCATGGGCGAGTTGCGCGCGATCCGCTTTGGCGGCCTCCTGAGCGCGTCTGGCCTGCTGGTGCTCCTGCTGGCGCATCCGGTTCCTTGGGTGCTGCTCGGTTTCGCGCTGGCCGGCGCGGGGCTCGCCAATGCGTCCCCGGTCCTGTACCGGACAGCCGGCACGCTGCCCGGCTTTGCGCCGGGCGAGGGCATCGCCACCGCGGTCGGCGTGGGCTACGCGGGGCTGCTGATCGGCCCGCCCCTGCTCGGCTTGCTGGCCCACCACCGGGGGCTCCCGAGCATCTTCTGGGTTCTGCTGGGGCTCAGCAGTGTTCTGTGCGCGGCGGCGCCGCTGGTACGCAGCGGGCGTGGCGCCTGCTCCATGCACACCTGAGCGGGCCCCCGAGGTCGTACAGTAGGGGCATGGCCTCCCTTGCAACCGTAGCTCCACCGTCTACCTCCGCTTCGCTTTCTGACCGCCTGGATGTGTACGCCCGTGTTGCTGTGCACTCGGGGCTCGGGCTGCGCGCCGGGCAGGAACTGCTGATCACCGCGCCGCTCGATGCCCTGCCGCTGGTGCGCCGGGTTACCGAGCACGCCTACCGCGCGGGCGCTTCGCTCGTCACCACCATGTACGCAGACGACGAAACCACGCTGGCGCGCTACCGCTTCGCCCCGGACGGAAGCTTTGACCATGCGGCCACGTGGCTCCACGACGGCATCGCCACTGCGTACCGCTCGGGAGCGGCGCGGCTCGGCATCACCGGCGCGGATCCGGCGCTGCTTTCTGGGCAGAACCCGGACCGGGTTTCCCGCGCCAACGTGGCCCTTTCCAAGGCGAGCCGCCCGGCTTTGGAGCTCATCACCCGCCACGAGATCAACTGGTCCATCATCGCCGCGGCGACCCCGGCGTGGGCCCGGGCCGTGTTCCCCGGCGAGGCGGAGGAGGCTGCCGTCGGAAAGCTTTGGGACGCGATCCTGGCGGCCTCGCGCCTCGACACGCCCGACCCGGTTGCGGCCTGGAAGCAGCACAGCGCGGCGCTGCAAAGCCGTGCAGCGCTGTTGAACGAGAAGCGGTACAGCGCGCTGCGCTATTCGGGGCCAGGCACCGAGCTCGAGGTTGGTCTTGCCGACGGGCACCTTTGGCTGGGCGGCGGCACAACCGCGCTGAACGGGATTCCGTGCCTGCCGAACATTCCCACCGAAGAGGTGTTTACCACGCCGCACCGCGAGCGCGTGGAAGGAACCGTGCGCTCGACCAAGCCGCTCTCGTACCAGGGCACGCTTATCGAGGAGATCGCGGTGCGCTTTGCAGGTGGCCGCGTCGTCGAAGCCCGCGCCAAAACGGGGCAGGAAGTGCTGGAGCGCATGCTGGGCACCGACGAAGGCGCGGCGCGGCTTGGCGAGGTAGCCCTGGTGCCGCACTCGTCGCCGATCTCGGCCAGCGGGCTTTTGTTTTCGAACACCCTTTTTGACGAGAACGCCGCTTGCCACATCGCCATGGGCCAGGCCTACAGCACGTGCCTTCAGCACGGCGACACGCTAAGCGGAGAGCAGCTCGAGGCCGCGGGCGCGAACGAGAGCCTGATCCATGTGGACTGGATGATCGGCTCCGGGGCGCTGGATGTCGATGGCGTCACCGCTGCCGGGAAGCGCGAGCCGCTGCTGCGCGCCGGTGAGTGGGTCTAGGCGAGGCTCCGTCCGCCTGCAATCGGCCCTACCCACCGCGCATCCGAGCGGGGGGCTAGCGCTCCTTCGCGAACGGGCGCAGGCGCACAAACACCTGCACCCCCACGGGATCGGTCCCGTAGATGGGCTGCAAGGGCCGGCCAACTCCGTAGGCGGTCACCTGCGCCCCGATCGCCGAAGCGAGCCGCGGCAACAGGTCCACGTCGCGATCGTAGCCAAAGGTGTACGCCTGCACGTGGGTGAGCGGCTGTTCGGCAAACCCGGCGGGGAGCGGCTGTTCCCCGTTGAGCAGCTCGTTGGAGCGGCCCGCGTTTTCTATCCGCGTCCACACAGAATTGCGGTTGGTGAAGCGCAGCGTGGACTCAAGGAGGTAGCTGTTTTCCTTTGCCGGCGCCCCGAGCGCGCGCGTTCTGCCCCACAGCAGGGTGCTCGCCCAGTTCCCTTCCCGGAGCGGCTTGTTGTACATCGCCGAGGCTGTCATGCGTTCCTGGTTTTCAAGCGGGAACAAGGCTTCCGGACTCGCGATGCGCGCGTAGGAGTACTGCCCGCTCCAGTTCTGGCCTGGCTGGAGGGTCAGCCGGGTCGCCCACGAGTCGATGGCGCCCTGGTGGAAATCCCAGCGATTTTCGCCGGGCTCCCGGCCATGGAACCCGCCGATCTCCACGCGCGCGATGCCGTGGGTCAGGCCAGCCGTGAGGACGTCGTTGGCGATGTGGGTCGAATCTTCCTGGTGATGCCCAAGCGAACCGACCGGATCTTCCAAGGCGGAAGCACGGTGCGGATACGCGGTCGGGCCGATCGCCGGGTCGCCTTGCGGCGCCGCGTACACGCTGAGCAGCGTTTGCTCGCCGAGGCGCAGGTCATACATGGCAGCCACTTCCATGAAGAAGTTATGGGGGTGCTGCCCGTCGGCAATGGGCTTGCCGTAGGCTGTTTCGCCCTGCTGGAAAAGCTCCGGGTAGCGTTCGCCGGTAATGGTGGCGGGCTCCAGACTCAGCATGACGCGCAGGGTAAGCTGCCCGGGGCCGAGTTTGCGTTCGGCCATCGGCATCAACCAGTTCGTCGAGAAAAGTTTGTCTCCGCCCCGGGGACTGGTCTGCTGCGTGTCCGTAACAAAGGCATTGGCGTGGAACATGACCATCCAGGGCCCGCGCATGGTCATCAGCATCGGCATCGGTGTGGAGTTCGGCTCCGCGCTGGTTCCCGAGGCGGCATGGTGCTCAATGGCCTGGAGAAAGGTCCTGGGATGCATCTGCTGCATGAGTTCCCCAGCCCCGGCGTCCATGGGCATCGCTTTTGTCTCGCGCGGCCGGGCGGGAGCGGCCGTGGGGGAAGGGCACATCTGCATCCCGGGCATGTTCTCCACACACGGCGCGGGCCTGGGGGAGGGAGGTGCTTGCTGCTGCCCCGAAAGGGGCTGGAAGCCAGACAGGAGACAAACAGCGGCAGAAACCATGAGAAACCGAGCCGTCGGCATAGGAGTAAAT
>CALMAN010000122.1:0-2453 GCA_937859835.1 uncultured Acidipila sp.
GCTCCCGCCGCGACTCCGCCCGCTCATCAGCTAAACTTTGAGGATGGCAACTGTTTCCCGCTCCGGGGTTGAACCCCGTTACACCGATGAGCATGCAAAGGCCGGCCTGGACACAGCGTTCCCGGAGATCGAAACCTGGGCAAACCAGTTTGCCGGCTACGAGATCCTGATCGACGACCCGGAATTTACCTCGGTCTGCCCCAAAACGGGGCTGCCGGACTTCGGCGTGATCCAGCTTCGCTACATGCCGCGGGAGCACTGCCTTGAGCTCAAAAGCTACAAGGAGTACCTGTTCTGCTACCGCAACCTCGGCATCTTCCAGGAGAACATCGTCAACCAGGTTCTTGAGGATGTCGTGAAGGCGTGTGCTCCGGTGTGGGCGCATGTGCACGGAGAGTTCCGGCCGCGCGGAGGCATCTCGACGGTCGTGGATGCACGCTGGCCTCGTCCGGACACCCGCTAGCCCCGAAGGAGGGAAGCACCTGCGCGTTTACTTTTTGCTGGGCGGCACGGTTCTGAACTGGCTGGTGGCGCTGGCCTGGCTCCTGCGGTTGGTCGACACGATCCGCAATCTTCCTCGAGTTCCCAACCTCCTCGGCCCTTTGTACGATTCGCCTCCACCCGGGGCAGAGCCGCTTCCAACGCTGGCGGTGATCGTTCCTGCATGCAACGAAGAAGCGGCGATTGAAAGTACCGTTCGCTCGCTGCTGCGGCAGGAGGGCATCGATCTCCAGGTTATCGCGGTGAACGACCGGTCGACGGACCGGACTGGATCGATCCTGGACGCGATTGCGGCCGAGCTTCGGGCCGAGCTTGTCAGCTCGCCTCGGCTCAAGGTGCTCCATATCCGCGAGCTGCCGGCCGGCTGGATGGGCAAGCAGCACGCGCTGGCTTGCGGGGTAGCGGAAACAAACGCGCCCTACCTGCTGTTTACTGATGGGGACATTCTGTTCCAGCCCGACGCGCTGCGGCGCGCCCTCGGGTACGCGGTGAGCGCGCAGGCGGACCACCTGGTGCTGCTGCCGACGCCCATCATGCGTTCCGCGGGCGAGCACATGATGCTTTCGGCGATGCAGGTTTTCTCGGCCTGGGCGGTGCGGCTTTGGCGCGTTCCCGATCCGGCAGCCAAGGACCGGCTGGGTGTCGGAGCGTTCAACCTGCTGCGCCGGGAGGCCTACGAGGCCATCGGAGGCTTTGCCGCGCTGCGCCTGGAAGTGCTTGAGGATGTCCGGCTGGCAGTCGAGATCAAGCGGCTCCGGCTGCGCCAGCGAGTCGCCTTTGGCGCCGGGCTCGTCACCCTGCACTGGGCAAGCGGGACGGCGGGCATCATCCGCAATGTGACGAAAAACCTGTTTGCGGCTTTTCGCTTCCAGGTTTCCACGACCTTGTTCGCCTGCATGGTCCTTGGCTTGTTCGGAGTGTACCCGGCGATCTGCTTCTTTGGGCCGGTCCCCATGCAGCTTGCGAGCGCGGTGAGTCTCGTTGCGCTGCTCGGGTTTTACCGGCTGTTCCGGCGTCGAGGCGGTTCGTCTCCGCTCTACGCGTTTCTGTTCCCGGTCGCCACCATGCTGCTGATCTATGCAACGCTCCGCTCAATGCTCGTCACCCTTGCGCGCGGCGCGGTTGTGTGGCGTGGCACGTCCTACCCGCTGGGCGAACTGCGAGGGCGGGCAGGGCGCTTGTTCTAGAAAGCCTTAGTGGCTCGCCGCGCTGCCGGTCGCCAGCGTGGTTGCCGAACCCGTAAACGCGCTGGTTGCTCGCGGCTTGTGCCCCAGCATCGCCGGGTCTTTGAACGCCAAGCCCTCGCTTCCAGCAGAGAAGCCGCGCATCAACTCCGGATTGGGCCTGAACTTTTCCGGTCCGCCGTGAAACTGGCGGGCATCGCTCAGCAGCATGATGGACTGCCCGCGTAGCGTTTGCACCGTGCCCCGCAGGTGCACGTCCTGCTCGCGCACGGTGTCAAGCGCGCCTACTTCCTTGCGATCGACCGCGAGGCTGACGACGGTGAAGCGGCAGCTCTCGTCCGGGGTCCCGGGCTTGCACACGTCGAGAAAGCGCGTTCCATCCGCATTCTCAACAACATCGTAGACGTGAGCGCTGAGGCAGATTTCCTTGCCGGCATGCTCGCCCGCCTGCTCGGGGGTGTAGCACGGCCGGGCCGCGGCAAAACACGCGGTGACCACCAGCAAAGGACCAAGAAAGAGCAGCAACAAAAGCCGGCGGGACGCCATGCGACACCTGCACAGAGGAGGAATGGCGCTAGGCTAGCTGCTCTGAACAGTGGCAGAAAGAGTACTTTGGTTACGGAGCCGGCGCTACTGCACCACCACCAGCTGCGGAATGTCTTCGCGCTGCCGGCCGTAGTGGCTGCGGACATACTCGTCGAGGATCCGCTGGAAGTCGGCGACGATGGTGTCCCCGCGCAGGGTGGTTACCAGTCGCCCATCCACGTA
>CALMAN010000122.1:2553-3629 GCA_937859835.1 uncultured Acidipila sp.
GCAAACGAGCGAATGGACAGGGACTGGAGGATCTGCTGCGCCGTCAGTACCTCTTCGGTGCGATCGCCGCCTGGCTTGGGCGTAAGCGAAACCCGGATGGTGTCGCCGATCCCGGCCAGCAGCAGGGGTGCGAGCCCCGCCGCGGACGCGACGATGCCCTTGACGCCCATGCCGGCCTCGGTCAATCCCAGGTGCAGCGGGTAGTCACACCGGGCAGCGAGCAGCGTATACACATCGATCAGGTCGCGGACGCCGGACACCTTGGCGCTCAAAATGATCTGGTTATGGCCGAGGCCGTAGCGCTCAGCTGCCTCGGCGGAGGAAAGCGCCGAAACCAGCATCGCCTCCATCATCACGTCGCGCGCGGGAAGCGGCTCAGGGAGTCGCGAGTTCTCGTCCATCATCGCGGTCAACAGGGCCTGATCGAGCGAGCCCCAGTTCACCCCGATGCGCACCGGCTTCCCGTTCTCCACCGCGCACTCGATCATGGTGCGGAAGTTGTCGTCGTTTTTGCGGCCGATCGAAACATTGCCGGGGTTGATGCGGTACTTGGCCAGGGCGCGTGCGCAGGCCGGGTACTTGCGGAGCAGGATGTGCCCGTTGTAGTGGAAGTCGCCCACAATGGGCGTCGTGAGGCCCAGTTTGTCGAGCCCCTCGACAATGTACGGAACGGCCTGCGCTGCTTCGTCATTGTTCACGGTCACCCGCACCAGCTCGGAGCCCGCCGCCGCCAGCGCCGCGATCTGCTCAATGCTGCTTTGCACATCGGCGGTATCGGTGTTGGTCATGGACTGCACCACCACCGGCGCTTCCGAGCCCACGCGCACGTGGCCGACCATCGCCGTTACCGTTCGTCTGCGCTGCACTTCAGGCATGCTGCCCCCCACGGCCAAGTTTACAAGACCCGAGCCGCCGCTATTCCGGGGTCGGCGCCTTGCCGTTCTTGCCTGCTTCGTCCTTGTGGGCGGCGAAATAGGCCTCCTCGCTCGCCAGCAGCTTGTTGGCCTGCTCCGTGGTTGCGTCGGCAGCTTCAAGCGCGGTGGTTCTTGAAAAGTCTTAGGTGCGGTCAGGCCCCG
>CALMAN010000123.1 GCA_937859835.1 uncultured Acidipila sp.
GTACTGGGAGCCTTGGGGGTGATGGTGGCGGGCGGCCGGGCGCAGCAGATCCAGGTAAGCGGCAACAACCGGACGATCCAGGTGACGGCGACCGACTCGGCTGAGCGCCGCGCGGACGCGGCAGTTCTGCACCTTGGCTACCAGGTGTACGGCGCCAGCTCGGCGGAGGCTTACGGCAAGGGCGCGGCTGTTTCAAAGGACGTGGTGGCGGCCATCACGGAGGCCGGCGTGGCGGGAGACGCGATCGAAAGCACGGCCCAAAGCACGGGCGCCGTTGAGAACTACGCGAACAGCGGGCTGCCGATCGAGGAAGCGGCGCAGCGCAGGTTCACCGCGCAGCAAAGCTGGTCGGTGCGCGTGGCCCCGGGGGCCGTGGCGCGGGTACTGGCAGCGGCCGTAGGCGCGGGCGCAAACCAGAGCGGCGCTGTGGACTGGTCGGTTGTGGACGGCGAGTCGCTGGGGGCGGAAGCAGCCGCAAAGGCGCTGCGGCATGCGCGCCTCATTGCCGAGCAGATGGCCGCCGGGCTCGATGCAAAGCTAGGCCCGCTTGAGTATGCAAGCAATCAGGCCGAGGGGGGTGGGCCCGTAAGAAGGATGGTGGATGGGCCGGCGCCGGTGGTGAACGCAGCGCCGCGAAAGCTGGTCCCGGAGCTGCGCCTGAGCCCGCCCATGGAGCGGGCAGCCGCCACCGTCACCGCCGTTTTCTCGATCCAGTGACGAGCTCCGGGCGGCGCGCGCATCTGAGCAGAAGCGATCGCACAGGAGAGTCAGCATGCCCCGTTATGGTTACCGAGAGCTCGAACCGTCGCGCGAAGCCAGGGAGGTTTTCGAGCGCTGGATCGCGTTTCTCGACCGCGAGATCGGCAGGCATAAGAAGGCGGCGCTGCGCGAAGAGCTGGTGCTCGACAACCTCCACCAGCTGCAGCTGGGAACCCCCAAGGGAGGACGGCTCAACTTCAATCTCAACTCCGAGCTTGCCTACAACGTGCTGCAGCTTTCCCTGGATCCGAAAAACATCACGCTTGAGCCCGAATACTACGGCGAGGTGGACCAGGAAAAGTACGCCGAGCGCAAGCCGCTTATCTATTTCTGGCAGATGTTTGATCGCTCGCCGATCGCACTGAATCACTGGCTGGGCTTTCGCTTCCGGGCCATGCTTGCGAAGCACATCTTCAAGAGCGTGGGAAGCAACGTGAAGATCTTCCACGGCGTGGAGTTTTCCTTCGGCTACAACCTGACGATCGAGGACGACTGCGTGATCCACCGCTACGTGATCCTGGACGACCGGGGAGAGATTGTGATCAAGAAGGGCACGTCCATTTCGGACTTCGCGGCCGTGTATTCGCACGCGCACGATCCGGTGGACGGCTCGATCGTGGAAAACCGCAAAACGGAGATCGGCCCGGGGGCGCGGCTGACGTATCACACGGCGATCATGGCCGGGGTCAACGTGGGCGAGGATGCAACGGTGGGTGCGATGGGCGTGGCCACCCATCCGGTGGAAGCGCACTCGATTGTGGGCGGCGTCCCGGCCAGGGAGATCAAGAAGAAAGAAGAAGCAAAGCGCTTTGAGGACGGGGAGGCGGCGCCGGAGGAAGGCCGGCCGGACAAGGAGCGGCAGCCGGCATGAGCGATCGCGGGCAGATGGACGTGAGTGCAGCCGGGTGCAACGGAGATTGAATTCTCAGGAAAGCTGGCTCGTAGTGGGCACAGCCCGCCGAGGCGAATGAAGTTGTTGTTTCTCAGCGGTGGCGGGCGCGATGGAGATCGCGTGTCGCGACCGAACCGCAAAGCCTGGGGCCGCGAGAGTTACGGATTGTTCCGCGCACCGTCGAATAGAAACCATTGCCGACGGCGAGTCGAGCCTCGCGGGGTCGCGAACACCGTCGACGCTGCGGGGCCCGCGCACCGCAACTGCAAGACCTCGGGATGAAGTCCGGAGAGAGTTTGCGCGCCGCCAGCATGCTAGCATCGGCGTGGCCTCCTTATGAGCCAGCAAGAAATTGTTCTCAAAGTTTTCGAGTTTGTGCTGCTTTTGTTTTCGCTTTCGTTTCACGAGGCGGCGCACGCCTGGACCGCTTCGCGGCTGGGCGACCAGACCGCGCGCATGCTGGGCCGGGTGACGCTGAACCCGGCCAAGCATATTGACCCGGTGGGCACGGTGCTGCTGCCGCTGGCCATGCTGTTTCTGGGCCCGTACGGAGGGCGCTTTCTGATTGGCTGGGCGCGGCCGACGCCGGTCAACACCCGCAACTTCAGAAACTATGTACGCGGCGACGTGCTGACCACCCTGGCCGGACCGCTCAGCAACCTGCTGATCTCGCTCGGCTGCACCGCGGTGCTGCTTGCGCTGGCCAAGTCTTCGCCGGTGGCCGAAGGGCTGGTGCGCGGGCTCGCCCACGGCGGCTTCGACCCCAACCTGATGGACGCAGCCCCGGCGCTGTTTCCGGCCGTCATCCTCCTCTACATGGCCCTGACGCTGAACCTGTTTTTGGCGTTTTTCAACCTGTTGCCGCTGCCCCCGCTCGACGGCTCGCACCTGATCCGGCACCTGCTGCCGACCGGCATGCTGCGGGTGTATGACCAGCTGGGCATTCTGAGCCTGCTGCTGATGTTTATCTTTGGGGGCCGGCTGGTGAACCTGTTTGTGGCGCCCGCCCTGGCGCTGGTCAACGCGCTGCTGCTCTCGGCCTAGCGCGCCTGTTTCGCCCGGGGACTCTCGTACAATAGCGCTTACTCCAGCCGTTTGAGGGTCCGTGTCCGCTTCCCCTGCTCCCCAGCCCGCAACCCGTCGCGTCCTGAGCGGCATGCGCCCCACCGGCAAGCTTCATCTGGGCAACTACATGGGCGCGCTGCACAACTGGGTGCGGCTCCAGAACCGGGTGCAGGAACGGGTTCAGGACCAGATCCCCGATGCGTACGAGTGTTTTTTCTTTATCGCGGACGTCCACGCGCTGACGACCGACTACGCCGACCCGGAGCGCATTCCCGAGTTCAGCCGCGAGGTGGTGCTCGACTGGCTGGCAGCCGGTCTCGACCCGGACAAGAGCACCATCTTTGTGCAGAGCCATGTGAAGCAGCACTACGAGCTGTTTGGGCTGCTGGGGATGATCACGCCGCTGGGCTGGCTGGAGCGGGTGCCCACGTACAAAGACCAGATCGAGAACCTGCAGGAAAAAGACCTGGCCACCTACGGGTTTCTCGGCTACCCGCTGTTGCAATCGGCAGACATCCTGCTGTACGGCGTAGCTGGCGGCTCGCTCCACGTACCGGTAGGGGCAGACCAGGTGGCGCACGTCGAGCTGACGCGCGAAGTGGCGCGGCGGTTCAACTCGCTGTACTCGCGGGGCAGCCTTGCCGAGCCGCAGGTGCTGCTGACGCCCACGCCAAAACTGCCCGGCACCGATGGCCGCAAGATGTCGAAGAGCTATGGCAACGTCATCCTGCTTTCGGACCCGGAGCCGGAGATTCGCCGCAAGTTGAAGCCGATGGTGACGGACCCGGCGCGGGTGCGGCGCTCCGACCCGGGCGACCCGGACAGGTGCCCGGTGGGCGACCTCCACAAGGTGTTCTCGTCGGCGGCAAAGCTGGCCGAGGTGTATGCGGGCTGCACAACGGCCGGGATCGGATGCCTGGAGTGCAAAGGCTGGCTGGGGGACGCACTGGTTGCCGAGCTGGCGCCCATGGGGGAGCGCCGGGCGTACTACGAGCGCGAGCCCAGGCGGGTGGAGGAGATCCTGGCGCGGGGAAACGCCGCCGCCGGGGTGGCCGCCGAGGCGACCATGGTGCAGGTGCGGGAAGCGATGGGCCTGCCCCGATGAGCTCCCCGGGAGCAAGCGGCCGGCTGTTTGGCCCCGATGGGCGAAGCGCCGGGGAAGGGGCCGCAAAGCCCGCCCGGCCGGCCCCGAACGGAGCTTCGAACATAGTCCCGGAGCCGTCCCCCTTTTCGGTGACCGTGGGCCGCGTGTATGACGGCCCCCTGGACCTGCTGCTCGACCTGATCCGCAAGCAGGACATCAACATCTGGGACATCCCCATTGCGCGCATCACGGCGCAGTTCCTCAGCCATGTTGAACGGATCCGGGAAACCGATGTCGACCACGCGGGCGAGTTTATCTACACGGCTTCCCTGCTGATCCATATCAAGAGCCGCATGCTGCTGCCGCGGCTTGCGGCCGAAACGGCCGAGGCCCACGAGGAAGACCCTCGCCGCGAGCTGGTGGAGCGGCTGCTGGAGCATGAGCGCTTCAAGAACGCGGCGCAGATGCTGCTGCAAAAGCAGCAGGTGGAGGCCGCCACCTGGACGCGCCCGCAGATCGGGGCGTTTCAGACCGGCGAGGCCGAGGCCGGGGAGATCGCGGCAGATGTGCCTGACCTCGTGCGGATTTTTCGCGATGTGCTCGAGCGCGTGCGCAGCCGGCCCGTGCTCGATGTGGAGCAGGACGCGGCGACGGTCCGGGGGATGATGGACTCCCTGCATCGCCGCTTGCTGCTCGAAGACCGGCCGGTGGCGCTGGGGCGCATGCTTGGGGACACGGGCTCGGAGCGCGCGCTGATCTGCATGTTTTTGGCGCTGCTGGAGATGGTGCGGCTCGGGGCGATTTTGCTCCGCCAGGACGCGAACTTTTCGGAGGTCTGGGTAAAAAAGCACGGAGGCTTTGAGGCGTTCGCCGCCGGGCGTGCCGGCGCAGCGGGGGAGGACTGGGAGTAGGGCGGAGCGCGCCAAGGGAGCGCCTTGGCCCGTCGCTCCCCCCGCCCGGCCTGCCAGATGCCGCCCGGCCGCCGGGCGGCAAGGGAGGTTCACGAGATTTTCATCCCGTGGTGTTTCCCGCGTGTTCCGCCCGGC
>CALMAN010000124.1:0-19803 GCA_937859835.1 uncultured Acidipila sp.
TGCCGGGCCCGGGCCGCCGGTCCGGTCGCGGCCTGACTCTCGCGCCTGGCCTCGCTCATGGCTGCCCGGCTTTTCCGCCCCAGCGCTGTTCCCTTGGGTGGTGCGCCCGGTGCACGGCGCGCAGCCGGGCCATGGCGACGTGCGTATAGATTTCGGTGGTGCCGATGTCGGCGTGGCCGAGCACGGTTTGCACGGAGCGAAGATCGGCGCCGTGGTCCACCATGTGCGTCGCGCAGCTGTGCCGCAGGGTGTGCGGGCTGGCGCCGCCGGTGGCGCGCTTGACGAGCTTCCAAACAAACTGCCGCGTCACCGGCCGGCCCCGCGAGGTCACAAACAAGCGCGCCTCGCGCGGGGCTGCCAGCCGCGGCCTCCCTTCGCGAAGGTAGTGCTCCAGCGCCTGCACGGCAGCGCGGCCAATCGGCACCACACGCTCCTTGTCGCCTTTGCCGAGCACGCGCAGCTGGGCGCTGCCCAGGTCGAGGCTGCCCGCGGTCAGCGTCGCAACCTCGGAAGCGCGCAGCCCCCCGGCATACAGGACCTCCAGGATGGCCGCGTCGCGCAAAGCTTCCCCTCGCTCCCGGGCGCTGGTCCCGGCACCGGGCGGCCGGGCAGCGCGCTTCTCCGCCCCGGCCAGCGTTGCGGCGACGGCGCTTTCCGCCAGCGCCTTCGGCAGGACCTTCCAGCCCGAAGGCGAGCGGGTATGGAGCGTCGGGTCGGCATCCACCTGGCCCGAGCGCAGCAGCCAGCGGTACAAACCGCGCAGGCTTGAGAGCTTTCTGGCCATGGCACGGGCCGAGATCCCACGCCCGGCAAGAAACGCAAGAAAGCCGGCGACATCCTCGCGGCGTGCTCCAAGCAGCCCGCGAGCACCCAGCAGCCCGGCGAACTGCTGGAGGTCGGACAGGTAGGCCTCGACCGAAAGCGGCTGCAGCCCGCGCTCCACGCGCAGAAAGCTCCCGTACTCGTCGAGCAGCGCGCGGTTCTCCATACTCCTCTAGTATGGAGTGCGCGCCGGGCGAAATCCCGCCGGCACCCGTGACCACGGAGACACCCCGGCTACACTAGGGGCTGCGGGCGTGGCGGCAGCAGAGGCCCGGATGGAGCGACAAGCATGGGTGTCTTGTACACAGCCAGAGTGCGTGCCGAGGGTGGGCGCGATGGATCGATCACGTCGTCTGACGGGCTATTGAAGTTGAAGCTTTCGCAACCCAAAAGCCTGGGCGGCCGGGAGGACGCGACCAATCCGGAGCAGCTGTTTGGTGCCGGCTATGCCGCCTGCTTTGAGAGTTCGCTGCTTTACCTTGCCCGGCGGGAAGGGACCCATCTGCAGGGCACAGCCGTCAACGCGACCGTAAGCCTGCGCTCCACCGAGGCCGGCCCCTTTGTGCTGGAGGTGGCGCTGGCGATCGAGCTGGGCGGGCTGTCGCAGGCCGATGCCGAAGCCCTGGTGGCCGCCGCGCACACGATCTGCCCTTACTCGAATGCAGTGCGCGGCAACATCGACGTGAAGCTGCACACTATGGTGAAGTAGCCGGTGGGCCCGGAAGCATGGCTGGAGGAAGTGCTGGCCGAGGAGCCGCGGGTCGCCGTGTTCGACTGCGACGGGACGCTGTGGCGCGAGGACGCGGGCCTCGGGTTTATGCACTGGTCACTCCGGCAGGAGCTGGTTGCGCGTCCCGCGGCGGAGTGGCTGCTGGAACGCTACCGCGGTTACGAGGCCGGAACGGTGGACGAGGCCACCATCTGTGGGGAGATGGTGCAGGTGTACGCGGGCCTGAGCGAGCATGAGCTGCGCGAAGCCGCGGCGCGATTTTTTGAGGACGAGGTCGAGCCGCACATCTTTCCGGTGATGGAAGAGCTCGTGGGTGAGCTGCTCGAAGGCGAGGCCGAGCTTTGGGCCGTGTCCTCGACCAACCATTGGGTCATCGAGGCGGGCGTGACCGGACGCTTCGGCATCCCGGCCGAGCGGGTGCTGGCCGCACGGGTCCGCGTGGCCGGCGGGCTTGCGACGGGTGACCTGCTCTCGGTTCCAACCGACGAGGCGAAGGCAGCGGCACTTCGCCGAGCCGGGGTGTCCGCGCCGGATGCCGGGTTCGGCAACTCGGTCCACGATCTCCAAATGTTGCAGATGGCGCGCAAACCGTACGCGGTCAACCCGACCCCGGCGCTGCTGGACCACGCACGTGCCGCGGGATGGCCGGTGTTCTTTCCTCCCGCAACCCCAAATGGGACAGGCGAAAAGCAGCAGGCCGGACGGATCGACCTTCTGCGGCCATTCTGAATCCAAGAGCGGTATGGGCGACAACGGGGAGCAACATGCGAAGAGCGGGGCTGCCGTCGGGAGGGTCGAAGGGAAAAGCGTGCGCTTTGTTGCTGCCGCGCTGATCCTGCGGGGCGATACCGTGCTGATCTGCCAGCGCCGTGCCGACCAGCCCATGGCCCACAAGTGGGAGTTTCCCGGCGGCAAGATGGAGCCGGGCGAGAGCGCCGAACAGGCCCTGGTCCGGGAACTGGAAGAGGAGCTCAACATCCACGCCACCATCGGCAGCCGGGTCATCCGTCTGCGGCATACCTATCGATCCGGCGGAGCGGTGGACCTGCAGTTCTTTGTTGTGCACGAGTTTCAAGGCGAGCTGACCAACAACATCTTTCAGCAAACCCGCTGGTGCGAACTGCGCAATCTGCCGGCCTACGACTTCCTGGCGGCGGACCGGGCGCTGGTGCGCGACCTGGCCGCGGGAAAACTGCTGTGAAGTTGTCCCGCTCCTGACATACACTCGGCAACACACGCGGTTTGCCGCGGCGTGACCGGGGGAAAGCACCTTGACCGAAATGACGGGCCGCCGGATTACCCTCACTCTCGCTTCGTCGCTGGCCAGTGTGGATCGCGTCGAGCAGACCGCGGAGGAGATGGCGCAGGACGCTGGACTCGAAGAAGATGCCCGCTTTGGCGTCACCATGGCGGTGCGCGAAGCCGCGGCCAACGCGGTGTTCCACGGCAACGAAGGGGACGCGGCCAGGCACATCACGGCCAGCTTCGAAAACAACGGGCGCTCGCTGATCTTCTCGGTCGCCGACCAGGGCAAGGGGCTGGACCCGAGCACCCTGCCTGACCCGCTGGCCCCGGAAAACCTCCTGCAGGGTTCAGGGCGCGGGATCTTTCTGATCCGGTCCTTCATGGATGAAGTGCACTTCAAGGCGCTTCATCCCGGCACCGAAGTAACGATGATCAAACATCTCAACGGAGCACCAACAAGCTGAACTCACACGTGGGACACGGAGGAAACACAGCATGAGCATGAAGCTGGCAACACGCCAGATCGACGGCGTCACGATTCTTGACCTGAGCGGACGCATTGTTCTCGGCGAAGGGTCGGTGCAGTTGCGCGATTCGATCAAGGAGCTGGTGAACAAAGGGCAAAAGAAGATCCTGGTCAACCTGGGCGATGTGAGCTACATCGACAGCTCGGGCCTGGGCGAGCTGGTCAGCGCCTACACAACGGTCAAGAACGCGGGCGGCGAGCTGAAGCTGCTGAACCTGACCAAAAAGGTCCAGGACCTGCTCCAGATCACCAAGCTCTACACCGTGTTTGATATCAAGGACGACGAAGCCACCGCGGTTGCGGCGTTTTCGGCGCAGTAAAGGTCCGGCAGCAGCAGTTCGCACGGGTCCCCCGCCCCGCTCTGCCCTTTGCTCCCTCACGGCAAACACGGCAGCCGCCCCGAGCGGTATCCCTCACCATCAAACTCCCGGGCACAGCGCGCATCCCTCTAAAGCCGGGAAGCACGCGACCATCCCTTCGACCCCTCCTTCAGGGCCTCCACGCGGGCCTGAGCCATCCCGAGCGGCAAGACGATGAAGCCCACTTACACCGTTGCCGCCGGGGGTACATCCCCCAACAGGGCAGACACAATCTCTCGCCGCTCCTCGTCCAACGATCCGCCGGGAGCTGGCCGCCCCGCCTGCCGGTACCAGTAGCCTGCGTTGGTGCGGTCGCCTTCGCGGCGGTGCAGGTAGGCGTGCACCCAGGCGCCCTCCCGTCCGCCCACCTCCTGCGCAAGGGTGTGCGCACGCTCCCAGTCTCCCTTGCTGTCCCACCAGAGAGCCCGCAGCAGAGGCGGCAGGGCCACCGGGGGTTCAGGGGCCTGGAGTGAGCGTTCAAAGGCATGGAGATCCATGGCGCAATGAGATGCCGACTGGCGCATGCGGAAGCGCAACGAACGCCTGAGTGGAACACGGACCAAACCCGTCGCATATTGCGCTATGATGAACGGGAGAGGTGCGTGGCCGTGCTAGCGCTCAATCAACTCGCCGTGGGGCAGGCTGCTGTGATCCATGAGCTGCAGCTCCCGGAGCCGGTCGAACATCACCTGATGCACATGGGCTTTTCGCCCGAAGCCCGCGTGCTTGCCGTGCGCCGCGCGCCGGCCGGCGACCCCACTGTCTACGCGGTTGACGGGATGGAGATCGCGCTGCGCCGGGAAACTGCACGCAGCATCCTGGTCGAGCCTGTGGCGAGAGCGGCTCGCGGGCAGGGGAAATCATGAGCTGCCACGCCCCCGGCCTCGTAGATCTGCCGGCTGCTCCCCGCATCGCGGGCCAGCTGCGTACCGTGGCGCTGGTGGGCCCGCCCAACTCCGGCAAGTCCACCCTTTTCAACCGGCTCACCGGGTTGCGGCAAAAGGTCGCCAACTACCCCGGGGTTACGGTTGAGCAGCGCTACGGCCGGCTTGGCGGCATCCAGCGGCCCGATCTCACCCTGATCGACCTGCCTGGCATTTACTCGCTCGACAGCTATTCCGAAGACGCGCGCGTCGCCGTGGATGTTTTGCGCGGCACCATGCCCGGCTCCCCGCAGGTCGACGCGGTGCTGCTGGTGCTGGACTCTCTCCACCTCCAGCGGCAGCTGATGCTGGCCGCCCCCATCCTGGCCCTCAAGCTCCCCACCATTGTTCTGCTGAACATGAGCGACCTGATGGAGCTGCGTGGAGGGGTGGTGGACACGCTGGCGCTGGCCCAGGAGCTGGGCGTCCCGGTGGCAAAGATCAGCGCCACGCGCGGCATCGGTCTTGAGGCCATTACGCGCTTCCTTGGCCAGCGCGACGCGCTCCTCGAGGGGGCGCCGGGCGGCGCCGGGCGGCTGGAGCTGCCGGTAGTCGGCAACGCCCGCTCGTACCGGCAGTGGGCCACCGGGGTCAGCACCCGCACGCGCTACAAGGCTCCGCTGTCGCCCGAGTGGACGCGCAAGCTCGATCAGTTCCTGCTGGGCCGGATCACCGGACCGCTGATGTTTCTTGTCGTGGTGGTGGGGGTGTTCCAGGTCGTGTTTTCGCTGGGGCTGCCTTTCAGCGACTGGTCGCAGAACCTGCTCAACGGGCTGGGCGACAGCCTGGGCCGGCACATCCATCCCGCCTGGCTCGATTCGCTGCTGATCGACGGCATCTGGAAGGGTGCGGCGTCGGTGCTTATCTTTTTGCCGCAAATCCTGCTGCTGTTTTTATTTATCGGACTTTTGGAAGATACCGGCTACCTGGCGCGTGCCGCTCTGATCGCCGACCGGGTGATGCGGGTGATCGGGCTGAACGGAAAAGCGTTTATTCCCCTGCTGTCGGCCTACGCGTGCGCGGTGCCGGCCATCATGGCCACGCGCACCATCGAGAACAAGCGCGACCGCTTCGCGACCATTCTGGTGGCGCCGTTTATGACCTGCTCGGCGCGGCTGCCGATTTATCTGTTGATGATCGCGGCCTTTGTGCCCAACCGGCCGCTGCTCGGCTCCTTTTTCGGTCTCCAGGCGGCAGTGATGCTGGGGCTCTACGTGCTCGGCTTTCTGGCCGCCCTCCTTACCGCACGGCTGCTCAAGTCCTCGATCCTCAAAGCGTCGTCGGCGCCCTTTATCCTGGAGCTGCCGCAGTACCGGCTCCCTACCGTGCGCTCGCTCGGCACCCGGCTGGTCGATCGCGGCAGCGTGTTTTTGCGGCAGGTCGGCACCATCATTCTGGCTGTGACGATCGGCATATGGATCCTGAGCCACGTGCCGCTGCATGGCGGCAGCTTCCCCGCGCTGGCGCAGTCCGTGGTGGGCCGGGTGGGCCACTGGATCGAGCCGGCGATCCGGCCGCTTGGCTTTAACTGGAAGATCGGCATCGGCCTTCTGTCCTCGATCATTGCGCGTGAGGTGATCGTGGGCACGCTGGGGACGCTGTACGGCTCGGACCCGGAAACCCAGCAGCTGGCGCTGCAGCAGGCACTGCACCACGACCTGACGCTGGGGGGCGCGATGGCGCTGGTTGTATTTTTTGCCTTTGCCATGCAGTGCGCCTCGACCCTGGCCGTGGTGCGGAGAGAAACCAACAGCTGGCGCTGGCCGGCTCTCCAGTTCGCGTACATGAGCGTTCTTGCCTACCTGGCAGCGCTTGCCACCAATCTGCTGGTGTCGCGTTTCTTTTAGCGCCTGAAAAGCTGGGTTAGCATAGAAGCAGCAGCCCGGCAATTCACTTCTTACCGCAACCTTTGAAGCCTGTGCAGCTGCTGCGCGCGCGGCTTCCTGTGAGAGATGGCATGATTTCTGTCAGCAATGTCAGCATGCGCTACGGCGCAAAGATCCTGTTCGACGATGTATCGATCTCGTTTATCGATGGCCGGCGCTACGGCCTGACGGGGCCGAACGGCGCCGGCAAATCGACGTTTATGAAGGTGTTGACCGGCGAGCTCGACGCGCAAAAGGGCTCGGTCGTGCGCCCCCGCAAGTTCGGTGTGCTGCGCCAGGACCAGTACGCCTTTGACGCTTACCGCGTGATCGACACCGTCATCATGGGCAACAAGCCGCTGTGGGCGGCGCTTGAAGAGCGTGACCGGATCTACGGCAAGGCCGAGCTCACGGATGAGGACGGCATGCGCCTCGGCGAGCTCGAAGGCATCGTCGGCGAGGAAGACGGGTACACGGCCGAAAGCGATGCCGCGGTGCTGCTCCAAGGCCTCGACATCCCTGACGAGCTGCACGAGCGCCGCATGAGCGAGCTGCAGGGCGGCGAAAAGGTGCGCGTGCTGCTGGCCCAGGCCTTGTTCGGGCACCCGCAGGCGCTGCTGCTCGACGAGCCCACCAACTACCTCGACCTCGAATCCGTGCAGTGGCTGCAGGACTTCCTCATCAAGTTTGAAGGCACGCTGATCACCATCTCGCACGACCGGCACTTCCTCAACGCGGTCTGCACGCACACCGCCGACATCGATTACCAGACCATCATCACCTACACCGGCGGCTATGACGAGATGGTCGAGGCCAAGAGCCAGATCCGCTCGCGCCTGGAAAGCCAGAACGAGCAGCGCGAGAAAAAGATTGCACAGCTCAACGAGTTCATCGCGCGCTTTGCTGCGGGCACGCGGTCGAGCCAGGTCACGAGCCGGAAAAAGGAAGTTGAGCGGCTGCAGACCAGCGAGCTCGCGCGCTCCAATATTCAACGCCCGTACATACGCTTTGACCAGAACCGGCCGAGCGGCAAGCAGACCATCGAGATCGAAGCCGTCACCAAGAAGTACGGGAACGAGACTGCCCTGCGCAAGTTCTCGGCAACCGTGATGCGCGGCGAAAAGGTCTGCCTAATGGGTCGCAACGGCCAGGGCAAGACCACCATGCTCAAATCGCTGCTGGCCGGCATGCCGGAGCTGGAGCCGGAGTTCACGACCGACGGCGGCCTGGTCAAGTGGGGACACGAGGCGCAGATTGGCTATTTCCCCCAGGACCATACGGGGGCTATCGAAGGAGGCACCACGGTCTTTGAGTGGCTGTATCGCTGGGACACCAAGAAGACCAAGGAAGAGATACGCGGGCTGCTCGGGCAGATGCTCTTTTCGGGCGATGAGGGGCTCAAGAAAACGGAGGCGCTGTCGGGCGGCGAGGCCGCGCGGCTGCTCTTCTGCAAGCTCATGCTGCAAAAGCCAAACGTGCTGATCCTCGATGAGCCCACCAACCATCTCGACCTGGAAGCGATCAACGCGCTCAACCTTTCGCTCCAGCGATACGAAGGCACGGTGCTGCTGGTCACGCACGACCGCGATCTGATCGACGACGTGGGCACGCGCATCTGGCGCTTTGAGCACGGCGCCGTCGACGACCACAAGGGTCCCTACTCGGAGATCGCGGAGGCAGAAAGCATCGCCGCGCGATAAAGGAACCCGCACGAGAAAGGGCCTCGTCACGAAGCGCCCTAACAAAGAACGCCTGACATTCGCTGGGACTTGCATTTGTTGATTCTGAACGCACAATCGATCACCAAGCGCTTCGGCGCGCAGCCTCTTTTCCGGGACATCTCGCTCACCGTTTCCGATGGCGACCGCATCGCGCTCATCGGGCCGAATGGCGCGGGCAAATCCACCCTGCTCAAAATCCTCTCCGGCGAGATCGAGCCCGACGCGGGCGAGATCAGCACACGCAAGCGCGCCCGCATTACCTACATCGCGCAGGAGTCGGCCTTCCCTGCCGAGGCCACCGTGCGTTCGGTGCTCCATACGGCGCTCGCGCGCGCCGGCGCCGGGGAAGGCGAGCGCGAAGGCCGCGTCCGCGAAGCCTTTGGCCGCGCCGGGTTCGCCTCGCTCGACGACCGCGCCGGGGACTACTCGGGCGGCTGGCGCAAGCGGCTGGCCATCGTTGAAGCCGCGATCCAGCAGCCCGACATCCTGCTGCTCGACGAGCCGACCAATCACCTCGACCTGGCCGGCATCGAGTGGCTCGAAGAGATGCTCCGCAGCGCGAGCTTCGCGTCCATTGTGGTGTCGCACGACCGCTACTTCCTCGAGGGCATTGCCAACGAGACCGCCGAGCTGAGCCGCGCCTACCCGGACGGCATGCTGCGCTTTTCGGGCGCGTACAGCACTTTTCTTGAAAAGAAAGCCGAGCACCTCGCCGCCGAAGGCAAGCGGCAGGAGGCGCTGGAAAACCGGGTCCGCATCGAGACCGAGTGGCTGCGGCGCGGCCCCAAGGCGCGCACCACCAAGAGCAAAGCCCGCATCGACAATGCCAACGCGCTGATCGGCGAGCTTGGCGCCATGCGCGCACGCTCCGCCACCGGCACGGTGAGCATCGACTTTTCAGCAAGCGACCGCAAAACCAAGCGGCTGGCCATCATCGATTCGCTCACCTACGGCTACGATGGCCGCACCCTGTTTACCGACCTGAGCTTTGCCGTCACCGCGGGCATGCGCGTCGGCGTCGTCGGGCCGAATGGCTCGGGCAAAACCACGCTGCTGCGGCTGGTTTCGGGCGAGCTCGCTCCCCGCTCCGGCACGGTCGAGCGCGCCACCGCGCTGCGGGTCGTCTACTTTGAGCAGAACCGCGAGCTCGATGGCTCGCAAACCCTGCGCCGTGCGCTTGCCCCGCACTCGGACTCGGTGGTTTACAACGGAACAGTCCTCCATGTCGCCAGCTGGGCCGCCCGCTTCCTGTTCACCGGCGAGCAGCTCAACCAGCCCGTCGAGCGGCTTTCGGGCGGCGAGCGCGCTCGCGTCCTCATCGCCAAGCTGATGCTCGAGCCGGCAGACCTGCTCCTGCTCGACGAGCCCACCAATGACCTCGATATCCCTACCCTTGAAATCCTGGAAGAAGCGCTCCTCGAATACCCGGGCGCGCTGATGCTTGTCACCCACGACCGCTACATGCTCGATCGTGTTTCGAACGTGGTGCTCGGGCTCGACGGCACAGGCGGGGCAGGCTCCTTTGCCGATTACCTGCAGTGGGAAGAATGGCAGCGGGAAAGCCGCGCTCCGAAAGCCGGCGCCCCGGCGCCTGCCGCACCAGCGACGGCTGCCAATGGCAAGAAGAAAAAGCTCTCGTACCTGGAGCAGCGTGAGTGGGAAACGATTGAAGCTCGCATTGAAGCAGCCGAACACGCCGCAAGCGAAAAGGAGGCGCGCCTCCATGACCCCGCGGTTGCGACCAATGCTGCCCGGCTCCAGGCCGCCATGGTTGAGTCCGCGGCCGCGCAGGATGCCGTTCACGCCCTGTATGAGCGCTGGGGGGAACTGGGCGCCAAGCAGGGCTAGGCTGGCGCCGGACCAGGTCTCAGGCGTCCAGCGGGTTCTGTTAAACTATGGGCAGTCGCGCTCGCGACAGGTTGTCCTTTCCGCACGGCGCCATGGTGTAATTGGTTAACACGTCGCCCTCTCAAGGCGAAGAGTTCGGGTTCGATCCCCGATGGCGCTACCAGCTTTCTCTTTGAAGCCGCGGTTAACGGCACTGCCAGCTGCGCAGCTCTTCTGGTCGAGACCATTAAGGTCTCGGGAATCTCACTTTCTGTGCGGTAGGCGGTCGAGCCAACCTCCGCGCATCGGCCATCGTCAAAACGGTCGGAGCAGGAGGGGCCTAAGTGAACGACGACAAACTCAAGGGTGTTTTGCAGAAGATCGGCGGCCACGTGGAAGAAGCGGCCGGCGCGCTGGTAGGCGACCAGAACCTGAAGGAAGCCGGGCAGGAAGACCAGTTAAAAGGTTCGGCCCGCGAAGCCTGGGGCAACGTCAAGGACGCCGGCAGCGCCCTGATTGATAACGCCAGGGCTGCAAAGTACGATGCCGAAGCCAAGTCTGACCGGGCGGCAGCCTTTGACCGCGAGCACGACGCCAGCTCCGGCAAAGGCTGAGGGCAGTCGCCGAGCGTAAGACTCTGGACGTGAACTCTGGCACGGTAGGCGCCGCGTAGCGCTTCTTCCCAAGCGCCAACGGATGCCTACTTCGGAGCCGGAAAAGCGCGCGGCGCCCGGGTTCGTTACACCCGTTCTGGCGCGAGCAGGTCCCGCACCCTGTCGCGCCGGCGAACCAGCCGGGCCTTTGCGCCTTCCACCAGGACCTCAGCCACGCGCGGCCTGGTGTTGTAGGTAGAGCTGAGCGACGCGCCATAGGCGCCCGCGTCCAGGATGGCAAGCAGATCGCCCGGCTCGACCCGCGGCAACTGCCGGTCGCGCGCAAAAAAATCCCCGCTCTCGCACACCGTCCCTACCACGTCCACGGTTTCCTTTTGCTTGCGCCCGGGGGCTACCGGCTCGATCCCGTGGTGCGCGCTGTAGAGCGCGGGGCGAATCAGGTCGTTCATGCCGGCGTCCGTGATCACAAAGCGTTTCGTCCCATTTTGTTTGGTATAGAGCACCTCCGTCAAAAGCGCACCGGCCTCCGCGACCAGGAATCGACCCGGTTCCAGGAGCAGCTCCACCCCATCGAGACCGCCGAGGCCTGCCCGCACCGCAGCCGCATACGCGGCGACCCGCTCCTGCGGATCCCAGGGCGCCCCCTCGTACTCGATCCCCAGGCCGCCACCCAGGTCGATCGACCGCAGGGTGGGTTCCCCGTCCGCGCGCAACGCACGCACCAACGCGGCGACCCGGGTTGCGGCCGCGCCGAATGGAGCCGGGTCGCGTATCTGCGAGCCGATGTGGACGCTCACGCCCACCGCCCTGAGCCGCTTTGCTGCCCGGCGTCCTTGGCGCGCCCGCCGGTACAGCGCTGGCGCTCCCTCGATGGCGATGCCGAACTTGTGCTCGCGCAAGCCGGTCGAGATGTAGGGGTGGGTGTCGGCAAACACGTCTGGGTTGACGCGCAGTGCAAAGGGCGCGACCACCCCGCGCTTCCCGGCCCGCTCGGACAGAAGCTCCAGTTCGCCTTCGCTTTCGACATTGAAGACCCGAATGCCCGCCCGCAAAGCCAGGTCGATCTCCGGCGCGGTTTTCCCTACGCCCGAAAAGACAACCCGCCCGGCCGCACGCTTGTCGGCGGCGAGCACCCGCTCCAGCTCTCCCCCGGAAACAATGTCGAAGCCGGCCCCGCAGCGGGACAGGAGCTTCAGGATCGCGAGCGACGAATTCGCCTTGACCGCGTAGCAGACCAGGTGCGGCAGCCCGGCCAGGGCGTTGTCGAACAGGCCGAAGCGCTCCACGATGGCGTCGGCCGAGTAGACGTACAGCGGGGTGCCCCAGCGCTTGGCCAGCTTGGGCAGCGGGGCGCCGTCACAGTGAAGCACGTCGCGGGGACGCGGACGATGGAAAGGCCGTATCGGGAAGCTCACTTCTTCGAGCCTACCGCAATCCCCGCCGCCGGTATCAGTGAGGAGACGGCCCTGCTCGGGGTGTCGGGCTACCCGGCGGCGGCGGGAGGCTCTGCCCAGATGCTATGGATTGGGCGGCGAGGAAACCGTCGCGGACGAGGCTGGCGCGGACAGCATCCAGGGCTGCTCGGGCATCACCAGCCACAGCACGACGTACCCAACCAGTCCCACGCCTGAGAAAAAGGCAAGCACCACTGCCACGACGCGCACCCACGTCAGGTCCCAGCCGTAGTAGTGCGCGATGCCGGCGCACACCCCGGCAAGCATGCGGTCGTTTCTTGACCGTTCCAGGCGGACCATGGGCGCTCCGCCCTGAGCGATGCCCACTGCGCCGGCCACAGGGGCGCCGCAGGCCGAACAAAAGCGCGCGCCCCCACCCAGCTGACTGCCGCACCGACTACAAAAGAGCATGGGAAACCACTCCTTTCAGATCACGAACAGGATACGCAAAAGCGAGGGTTCCGGTTCCGCCCTAGCCACCCTGAAAGGGTTTCCGCAGCAGCTTGCGCGCTTCTTCCCCCTGCACCGTGTCACTGCCGGCGTTTACGGCTTCCTGATAGTTTTCGCTCGCCCGGGTATGGTCATGCAGCAGGTCAAACGATTTGCCGGCCGCCAGCAGGCAGCGCTGCCGCAGTTCAGGGCTGGTGCCCGGCATGGAGGCGGCGTTGCGAAAAGCCGCGGCTGCCTGCTCAAAGGCTTTCTGCCCACGCAGCGTGTCTCCCAGCCCGAAGTAGGCGAGTTCCAGGTGCGCGTTGTGGAAGTAGCCAGGCTGCCGTGCCTGCGTCAGAACGTGCTCGTACTCATGAATGGCAGGCTGGGCTTGCCCGGCATCCTTGGCCAGATTGGCGACTTCAAGCTGGAAGAGGAAGTCGTGCGGGTACTCGCTGGCCAGGCTTTGGGCCAGCGCTTCGGCTTCTGCGTACTTCCCCTCGCGGCGCAAAAAGAGCATCATGCACGTGCGCGCCTCGACAGAGGTGCGGATGCCGCGGGTGGCTGCCGTCTCCAGCAGCGCCATGCCTTTCTCCTTGGACCCGGAAACCCCCGCGATCCCCACCAGGAAACGAAAGGTCCGGGGCAGCGCGCCCACAACGTACTGGTAGGTGCCGACAATCATGTCTGCGTCCACATAGTTGGGGTCGAGCCGCAAAACTTCTTCGTCGTCGTTCTTTGCGCCTAGGGCCAGCTTCAAAGCGGGGGCAAAGATCCGCTCCACCAGCGCCATGTACGTCACCTGGAGGGAGCGGGCCCAGCCGCGCGCGTAGAGCGCGTCGACGTCCTTGCCGTTCTTTGCGAGCAGCGCGTCTGCCTGGGTGACCGCCTTGGCGGCGAGCTCGCGGACCCGGTCGCGCACCGCCGGATCCTCAACAACCACGTGCTTGCCGGTAAGAAAGCCGTCGTTGGCATAGAAGGTTGTGTCCAGCAGGTCGAGCCGGTTCAGCTCCCGCACCACCGTTGCGTCCAGCAGAAAATCGGTCGCCAGCGGGTCGTCCGGGTGCTCGGCAGCAATGCGCTCAAAGCGCTGCAGCGCAGCCTCGTAGTCCATGGCGTAGAAAGACGCAAACGCGCTCCGGACTGCTTCTGTTTTGTTCAAGGCGGCTGTGTCTACCGGCTGCTGCGCCGTGGCGGCCAAAGCACCGGCAAGCGCACCCGCGGCACACACCCCTCGAACTCTTGCTCCAAGACTCACCCGCTCGCCCCCTTGCTGTTCCTATTGTGACGGTCGCGGGTGGCAAGTAGCTTCACTCAGGCGCGGTCTCGTGGAAACAGATGGTGCAGGGGGCCGCGGCCCTGGCCGACAGGGTAGGCAGCCCGCAGTGCGCACCACACGTACTCCTTGGCCGCGCGCACCGAGGCTTGGACAGTGTGGCCGGCTACCAGCCCGCACAGCAGCGCCGCAGAGAACGCGCAGCCTGTACCGTGGGTTTGACGGGTGTGGACCCGGCTGCCCGCGAACCACTCGCCCCCCTCGTTCGCGGCCGTCAGAAGAAAGTCGTCCGGCGTGTCGTCCCCGGCAAAGTGGCCGCCCGTAACGACCACGGCCGCGTCTGGCCGGCAGCGTGCCAGCAACGCCCGCGCTGCCGCCGGCACACCCGAGCGCCCCTCGACGCGGTCGCCAGACAGGGCGGCGGCTTCCGGGAGATTCGGCGTTACCACCGAAACCAGAGGCAGCAGCTCTGCAATGAGCCGGTGGGTACCGGTTTCGTCCAGCAGCGGTGCGCCGCTGCTCGCCCGCAGCACCGGGTCCAGCACCACTGGCACCGGAGCCGCCCGGGCCAGCCAGGCTGCCACCGCTCGGACGGCAGCGGAGCTCCCCAGCATGCCTATCTTGACGCCTGCAATCGCGATGTCTTCCCCCAGGCACTCAAGCGTGTCCGTGATGAGCGCGGCTCTAACCGGCTCCGTCCGGCGTACGCCCTGCGTCGACTGCACGGTAAGCGCGGTGGGGCAGGCCAACCCAAACAGATGATGAGCCGCAAAGACCTTGAGGTCGGCTGTAAAGCCCGCGCCGGAGGAAGGATCGAGGCCGGCGATGCTGAGCACGGCCGGAGGTGCATGGCCCCCGGCATCCGGATCGGACGGACGCGGCGCCGCAGGCATAAATTGCATGTGACCAGTCTATAACCGCTCATGGCGTTGAGGATGCAGCCGATAGAACAAGTACACAGGGGAAGTAATTGTTACGCCCCGGTGAAGAATGGGGGGCGTATCCGGGGTAAGCTGGCTCGTGAAGGTGCTTCTAAGTACATTCGTTACTTTGACTTACGCGAATCAATCTGGTTGAATCACCTGCGGAGGCTTATGACGGAAATCACCCTTCAACGCAAGCTCCGCAGGCGTCGCATCTCTACCTACGCAAGCATCGGGCTTGCCGGTCTGCTTTCCTTGTCGACGGCAAATGTTGCCAAATCGGCCAAAGCTCCAGACATCAGCTCCGCGACAACAAAGCCCGAGCTGAAGAAGCACTGGTACCAGATTGGGCGCGCTTCCTGGTACGGCGGCGATTTTCAAGGCCGCGCCACGGCCAGCGGCGAAAACTACAACATGACCGACCTGACCTGTGCGCACCGCAGCCTGCCCCTGGGCACGCTGGTCCGCGTGACCAACCTGGTCAATCACAAGTCGGTCGTCGTCCGTGTCAATGACCGGGGCCCGTACCTGGCCAGCCGCGTGATCGATCTTTCCTACGCAGCCGCGCACTTCCTGCGCTTCGACGGTACCGCCAAGGTCCGGCTGGACGTGTTGAACCTGGGAACCGAGCTCGCGGATGCGCAGGCCGGTTTCGGCGGCCTGGGCCGCTAACGCTGGCCGAGACCGAGCGCGGCCGGGCACGCGAGCGTGTGATCCTGGCCCTCGACTTCCCGTCGGGCGCTGCCTGCTTCGGCTTTCTCCTGCAGCTTGAGCGAGCCGTGCCGGAAGACGCGCGGCTCCGCTGGGTCAAGGTCGGCCTGGAGCTGTTTCTAGCCGAGGGTCTTCCCTTGCTCGCCAGGCTGCGTTCCGCCGGGTACGAGATCTTTCTCGATCTCAAACTCCATGACATCCCCAACACGGTTGCCGGAGCTGTACGGTCGGTTCTCCCGTACGCTCCTCGCCTGCTGACACTGCATGGGGGCGGTGGGCCGGCCATGCTGGCCGCGGCAGCGGCTGCGACGCGTGGGTCGAGCACGCAACTGCTGGCCGTCACCGTGCTCACCAGTATGGACGGCCCGCAGCTCGAGGCGGTTGGCCTGCCCCCGGACCCGGCCACGCAGGTCGCGCGGCTTGCCAGGCTTGCAGGGGCCTCCGGCTTGGATGGGGTGGTCTGCTCTGTCGAAGAAGCAGCTCTGGTGCGTGGGCTGCTTCCGGAGGCGCTGCTGGTCACACCGGGCATCCGGCCACAGGGCAGTCCTGGGCATGATCAGCAACGGACCGGCACACCCGCCGAAGCGCTGCGCCGGGGCGCCGACAAGATGGTGATCGGCAGGCCCATCACGGGCGCGATCAATCCTCCGGCAGCGTACCTTGCCATTCTTGACGAGGTTGCCGCGGCTTTCTAGCCAGAACCGCCGGCACGCCGGGCTTGTTCTAGGGACGCTGGCGCGCGATCACCGGCTGGTCCCGCCGTTGTTCAGGAGGCTTTGCGGCAGGGTTGAACGCTCCTGACGCGCAAAAGCCTGGCCGCAGCCAGGCTTTTCGGCAGGCAGGGAACGAGGCTACAGTTTCTCGTGAAACTCGCATGCCGAGCACGAGATATACACACCGCCGGGCGTGCCGCGCTCGCGATCTTTTACCCGCTTGACGATCCGCGTCGGCTTGCTGCACTTCGGGCAGTCTGTGCTCTTGGTGGTGTCCATGACCTTTTTGCGGTCGGCCGTTTTTGCGATCTTCGCCATGCTGGTGCTTGCTCCCTCATCGATGGCCGGAGCAGAACTCCGTCCTCCATCCAGTTTACACGGCGAGGCCGACCCTTACTGAGTCGATGTGTGCCCGGTATCTGTCGGGAACTGCACCGGGCCCATGGTGGGCTGCTGGGGGCCCTTGTCGGCAGGCAGTGTTTCACCCGGCTTGCGCAGGGTCGGCGGCGCCGAGGTGGGGGCATTCTGGGCGGCCCGATCCGCCTCGGATTGATCGCCGAGCTTGACCTCGCGCTCGCGGACGCCGCCACCGGACTGGGTCTGCCAGTAGTCCCCGACCTCGTTGGCGGTCCGGATCAGCGGGCTCGAGCCAACCGAGGCTTCTTCCACCCGGGTCACGCGATCCTGCTGCAGGCGAACAAACTCGGTTTTTTCAGGAGGCACCCCGTAGATCCACTCCACAAACGGGCGACCCGCATCTTCTTCCCGGATCTTTTGCGCGGGCGCCCCGACGGCATGGAGCACCATGTCCCCGTCCATGCCGACCAGTACGTGATGCTCCAGCACAGCTTTCTTGAGCAGCGGCGGCAGCGTTTCCACATACGCCTCGATCGGTGACTTTTCTCCGAAGCCGACCACCGGGGCGAGCAGCGCTTTTACCTCGTCGCCCGTGACATTCGGAACCCCGCCCGGGAAAAGGAGCGTCAGCCGCGAACCCGTTGCCTGCTCACCGGTATCGCGGACCACCGGCGAGGTACCCATGCCCGCGCCGACCTGGAGGTGGCGCAGGTACTTGTGCGGCAGGTCCGGGCCGCCGTTGAACTCGAGGACCAGCTTGTCTTTCCTGAAGGTGATCTTGGTTACCGTCACCCGGTCGCCGGGACGTGCGGAAATGCCCTTGCTGTTCAGCTCCTGGACGTAGTCGGAACCGTTCGGCGTGAGGGGGCCATTGGCGACCAGATCCAAACCCCGGCTGGCCAGGGGCAAGGGCCGCATGGCATAGCCCTGTTCAGAGCCGAGCGTGCGCTGCAGGGCTTCCCAGGTAAACGGGCCGGCATGCATCTTTGGCAGTTCCACGTGGGTGGGCTGGAACTGCAGAAAGCGGCCTTCAATCTGTTCCGTGCTGACGGTGAAGACTTGCGCGCCGATCTGCCGGCCTGACAGCGACAGGCCGGCAAGCGCGAGAACGAGACAAGAAAGCAGGCGAACGGGAGGCACAATGCCCTCCTAATAGGACTTTTCCAGCATGCACTCCTTTGCTCCCGAAGTGCAACCCCCGCTGGACACCAAAGTAAGTTCCATGAAAGTCCCCCGCCCGGCTGCCCGCGCGCGGGGCAGCCGGAAACACTTACCCCTCGGGCGGTGGCGCCGGAGGCGGCGGGGGCGCGGGAGCGATCTGCACCAGACGGGGTGCGGCGGACTCCGGACCCTCGGCGACCGGCCCCATGCCCTGGCTATGCTGCTGCTGCGCGAAGCGGTCGAGGTCGACCGGGATGCCGGCACCGGTAATCTCGGGCAGCGCCCACTGGTGGCGCAGGTCGCGCGTGGTGCGCGCCAGAACCGGAAACAGGAGGAGCAGGACCAGCACCGCCAGGGCAGACCCTTCCGGCCCGTAGCCGCCGCCGGTCAGCCAGGCCGGTCCACTCGAGTAGGTCGAGACTACGGGCGAAAACTCGGTCAGGCCGCTGACCGGCAATCCAAACAGAATCGCCATGCTGGCGTTCCAGGCGAAATGGAGACCCCAGCCGAGCCAAACGGCCCGCGTGCGCAGGTACGCGGTGGCGAGCAGCAGCCCGAGCAGCAGGGTAGCCAGGGTGCCGGCCGGGCTGGCCGCGAAGCCGCCCCGGCCCAGCATAAACAGCACGCTGAGCAGAACTGCGGCAAAGGCAGGGCCGGTCGCGGCAATCAATCGTTGGAAGGGGTAGCCGCGAAACAGCAGTTCATCGACGAGCGAGGCGACCAGCAGGGTCCCCAGATTGGCAACCAACGCGCCCACGGCCGCAACCGTGCGCGGACCCGTGGTGACCAGCAGACCGCCGGTAAGCGCTACCGGGAGCACGCACACCACGATGCCGGCCCAGCCCAGCGCAGCGCCCAGGGCCCACTCGCGCCCAAAGCCCGGCCGGAGCGGCAGGCCCACAACCGAAGCGCCCCCTTGCCGCTGGCCCACGCGCGCCATCCCGGCAAAGCCGGCAAGCAGCAGGGCAAGAAACAGGAGGCGGCTTACCAGCGAGGTGAACGCACCGGGAGCCAGTACGCCGGCAGCGCGCGTGGCAAACTGCTGGGCGAACACGGCGTACACACCTGCCAGCAGGAACCAGCCCAGCGACCGGAGCCTCTGCCCGGTGGCTTGCTTGCGGCTTCCTTGCGCCGCCGCCAGGCGCTGCGCGTCCCCCCGGTCAGCCATGGCTCCCCTTGCCGCTAGCCGGCATAAAACTGCGCGATGTTGCGGAACTTCTCATAGCGCTGGGCCAGGAGCCGTTCGAGCGGAAGCTTGCCCAGCGCGGCGAAGTGGTGGGCAAGCTCCTTCCCCAGCAGCTGCGCCGCTTGTTCGGGGGCGGTATGGGCGCCGCCTGGAGGTTCCGGGACGATACCGTCGATGCAGCCAAGCGCCTGGACGTCGGCCGCCGTGGTGCGCATCGCTTCCGCGGCCTGCGCGCGCTTGGCGGCATCGCGCCACATGATCGACGCGCAGCCCTCGGGCGAGATCACCGAGTAGACCGCGTTTTCAAGCATCAGCACGCGGTCCGCGACCGCCAGCGCCAGCGCGCCGCCCGAGCCGCCTTCCCCGGTGATCACCGCGATGGTGGGGACACGCAAACGCGACATTTCCCGCAGGTTGCGCGCGATCGCTTCGGCCTGGCCCCGCTCTTCGGCGCCCAAACCGGGGTTGGCCCCCATCAGATCGATCAGGGTCAGCACCGGCCGCCTGAACTTTTCGGCCAGCTTCATGGCGCGCAGCGCCTTGCGGTAGCCCTCGGGCTCCGGCATGCCGAAGCGGTGCGCGACCTTCTCCTTGGTGGTGCGCCCTTTCACGTTGGCGATCACCATCAGCTCCTCCCCGCGGAAGCGGGCGAAGCCGCAGCGCAGCGCCGGGTCGTCCGAAAAGGCACGGTCGCCGTGGATCTCGACGTAGTCGGTGAAGAGCTGCTCAAGGAGAAAAATGGGGTCGGGCCGCTGCGGGTGACGCGCCAGCTCCGTTTTGGCCCAGCGGTCGCCCGCCAGGGGGCTGGTTTGTGCGTCGGGCATCTGTTTCGTCGCGTCTCCTGGTTTGCGCTTCCCGATTGTAGGCGTTGCGTTTGGCCGAAGCAAAACCGCGCGACCGGCTCGCGAGGGCAGCGATCGCCGCTGCGCGTCCGGCTCGCGTTCAGGCTCGCGGCAGGCTC
>CALMAN010000124.1:19903-24970 GCA_937859835.1 uncultured Acidipila sp.
GAGGGCAGCGATCGCCGCTGCGCGTCCGGCTCGCGTTCAGGCTCGCGGCAGGCTCACGTTCGGCTCGTGTCCAGCTCGCGCTCAGGCTCGCGGCAGGCTCGCGTTCAGGCGCTCGCCTAGTCCATCACCTGCACGGCGCCGCGGCCCAGCAGGGTTTCCGCGCGGTCGATAAACGCCCGGTCTGCCGCGACCTGCAAGCCTGCCGGCTCCAGCACCACACAGTACTCCCCGCGCTGCTCAAGGTTCAGCATGAGCCGGCCCGGCCCGGGCGCTGCGCCGATAATGCCGTGCAGCTCCCGGAGCAGGCCATCGCTTGCCACGTCAAGCTGCACCTTGATGCGCAGGTTTTTCGGCAACCGGACTTTCAGGTCCTCGATCGGCTGGATGGAGGAAAGGCAAAGCTTGTTCGCGGCCTCCTCCTCGGCCCGCAGGCAGCCGCGCACCACCACCGGGACTTCTATCTTGAGGCTTTCGGCAAGCGTCGCGTAGTCCTTGGGGAAGCAGATCAGGTCGATCTTGCCGACCGTATCTTCAAGCGAGGCCTGCGCATACAGCTCACCGGAACGCTTGGACTTTGCCACCTTGAGGCCAACAATCACGCCGGCAATCTGGATCTCGCCTTCCGGCTGCTGGCCGCGCCGCGTGGGTGCGGGCGTGGGCTTCATCTCGAGCGCCGTTGCGGAATCAACGACGCCAGACAGGTTGCGGAGCTTGTCGGCGTACTTATCAAGCGGGTGGCCGGAAACAAAGAAGCCGAGCACTTCCTTTTCCGCCTGGAGGCGCTCGTTTTCATCCCAGTCCGGGATGTTCGGCAGCGCGTCCGTGCCCGCGGTGTGTACGGGCTCATCGTCAAAAATGCCGAACAAGCCATGCTGGCCGCTCAGCAGGTCGCGCTGCGCTTTCTGCGCCCGCTCAATGGCCTTGTCCGCTGCCGCGACCAGTTGCGCCCGGCGCCCAAAGGCGTCAAGCGCACCCGACTTGATGAGCGACTCAAGGACGCGCTTGTTCATCAGCCGGAGATCCACCTGCTCGCAGAACTCCCAATAGCTGCCAAAGCCCTTGCCCTTGCCTTCCAGCGCACGCCGCGCTTCCAGGATCGAGTCGATGGCATTGCGGCCGACGTTCTTGATCGCGGTCAGGCCGAAGCGGATGGCGTTGCCGTTGGGCGTAAAGTCCGCGCCGCTGAGCCGCACGTCCGGCGGCTCGACGGCGATGCCCAGCTCGCGGCACTCCTTGATGTACTTCACGACATTTTCGGGCTTTGAAATTTCCGACGTAAGCAGAGCGGCCATGAACTCGACCGGATGGTGCGTCTTCAGGTACGCCGTGTGGTAGGCGAGCAGCGCGTAGGCGGCAGAGTGCGACTTATTGAACCCGTACCCGGCAAACTGCTCCATCAGGTCGAAGACGCGGGTGACCGTCTCCTTGGGAAACTTCTTTTCAGCGGCGCCGCTGACAAAGCGCTCCCGCTGCTTGGTCATCTCCTCCAGGTTCTTCTTGCCCATGGCGCGGCGCAGCAGGTCGGCTTCGCCCAGCGAGTACCCAGCCACGGCATTGGCGATCTGCATGACTTGTTCCTGGTAGACGATCACGCCCAGGGTTTCCTTGAGGATCGACTCCATGGGTGGGAGGTCGTACTCGACCTTGCGGCGGCCCCACTTGCGCTCGATGAAATCATCGATCATGCCGCCCTGGATGGGCCCGGGCCGGTACAGAGCATTCAGCGCGGTCAGGTCCTCAACAGAGGTGGGCTTGTAGCGGCGGAGCACATCGCGCATGCCGCCCGACTCGAACTGGAAGACCCCGGACGTGAGCGCGCGATGAAAGACCTTCTCATAGGTTTCCTGGTCGTCGAGCGGGATGGTGTCCAGATCGACTTCGATGCCGCTCGTCCTGAGCAGCTTCAAGCAGTCGTCGATGACGGTCAGCGTGGTCAGGCCCAGGAAGTCCATCTTGAGCAGGCCCAGCTTTTCAACCGCCTTCATATCGTAGGCAGTGACAATTTCGTCGTTCTTGGAGCGCGACAGCGGCACCAGGTCGGTAAGCGGCCGCGGCGCAATCACCACGCCCGCCGCGTGCACGCCCGCTCCGCGCACCAGACCTTCAAGCTTCAGCGCGGTGTTGATGACCTCGCGCATCTGCGGGTCCTTGTCGTAGCTCTCCTGCAGGGGAGGAGAGTCCTTGAGCGCCTGCTCCAGCGTGATGCCGATGGTCGCGGGCACCATCTTTGCGATGCGGTCCACGTCGCCGTAGGGCAGGTCAAGGGCGCGCCCCACGTCCTTGATCGCCGCCTTGGCAGCCATGGTGTTGAAGGTGATGATCTGCGCAACCTGCTCGCGGCCGTACTTGCGCGTCACGTACTCGATGACCTCGCCGCGCCGGTTCATGCAGAAGTCAATGTCAATGTCGGGCATCGACACGCGCTCCGGGTTCAGGAAGCGCTCAAACAGCAGCGCGTTTTGAAGCGGGTCCACGTCCGTGATGCCGAGTGCGTAGGCAACCAGCGATCCGGCAGCGGAGCCGCGCCCCGGGCCTACGGGAATGTCCTGCTCGCGCGCGTAGCGGATGAAGTCCCAAACGATCAGGAAGTACCCGGGAAACTTCATCGCCTTGATGCAATCGATCTCGCGCTCCAGCCGGGCATGGTAGTCGGACAAGGGTGAGCGCAGCAGCCCCCGGTCCTGGAGGTGCTTGATGCTGGTGTCGAGCCGCTTGCGAAAGCCCTCCCGGCAGACCTGCTCAAAGTAGGTGTCGACCGTATGCCCTGCCGGCACCGCGAACTCGGGGAATGGGTTCTCGACCTTGTTCAGCTTGAGCTGGCAGCGCTCGGCAAACTGCATGGTGCGGCTGACAACCTGGGGCGCGTGCGAGAAAACGCGCTCCATCTCGGCGGCCGTCTTGACGTAGAACTGGTCCGAGTCAAACTTGAACCGCTTGGGGTCGTGGATGGACCCGGCTGTTTGCACGCACAACAGCACTTCGTGCGCGTGGTGGTCGTCCTCGCAAAGATAGTGGCTGTCATTGGTCGCGACCAGCGGGATGTTTAACTCCTTTTCCAGCCGGAATAGGTCTGCGTGTATCTTCTTTTCTAACTCGAGACCCTGGTCCTGTATCTCGAGAAAGAAGTTCCCGCGTCCGAAGATATCCTGATACTGCGACGCCGTTCTCCGGGCGCCCTCGTAGTTATCCTTCATCAGGTGCTGGGATAACTCGCCCGCCAGGCAGCCAGAGAAACCGACTAAACCGGAAGCGTGTTCGGCCAGATACTTTTTCGAGATGCGCGGCTTGCGGTAGAAGCCGTGCAGCGAGGCTTCGGAGGTAATCCGGACCAGATTGCGGTACCCTTCCTCGTTTTCAGCAAGCACCAGCAGGTGGTTGTAGTCGTCGCCCTGCGGATCGGCGCGATGGTCTTCCTTCTGGCAAACATACAGCTCGCAGCCCAGGATGGGCTTGATGCCCTGCTTCTTTGCCGCCTCAAAAAAGTGCACGGCGCCGTAGATGTTGCCGTGGTCGGTAATGGCAACCGAAGTCTGGCCGATGTTCTGGACGCGCTTGACCAGCTTGTCCACGTCGCAGGCGCCATCGAGCAGGGAAAAGTCGGTATGGAGGTGCAGGTGTGTGAACTCAGCCATGGGGACTCGCTTATTTTAGTCCGCGCACCTCCCCCGCCCGGCGGGTGCGGGAGGCCCGGGCCACCAAGCCCGCATGAGGAAGACCGGGGCGCCGCTGAGGAAAACACGGCCACCATTGGACCGCGTGGACCGCGGCCTACCGGGCAGCCATACCCGCCCAGCAGGCAGACAGCGCCCCGACGAACTGCTCCAGCTCTGCCCCGGTCGAAAGGCAGTCGGGGCAGACGCGCAGGTTCCCGGCGCGCGCGTCCACAACAATGTCGCGCTCGGCCAGTTGCGCGACCAGGCGTTCGGCCTCGGGCGACGGTATGGTCAAAAACGCCCCGTGTTCCTCGTCGCCGCCCGCGCTCGGGATGCCGCGCTCCTCAAGCAGCGCGCGCAAGCCTGCCAGCTGCCCGAGCGAGTACCGGCGCAAACGCTCCACCCCCACCGCGCGCGTGAACGCGAGCCCGCTGCGGGCCTGGTAGTAGGTCAGCACCGGCGGAGTGCCTTCCAGCCAGGCATCGCCGCCCGCGTCGCCGGCAAACCAGCCGGTATCGAGTGGGCGCACCCCACGCGCCAGCGCGCCCGGGGCCAGCGCCAAAAAGGCCGCGCCCGGACCGCCGCGCAGATACTTGTAGCAGCCGCCTATCAGGTAGTCGCAGCCCAGCTGCGGCATGTCGACCGCAAGCACGCCCAGCGCGTGGTAGCTGTCCACCAGCAGCTCGGCCCCGTGTGCGTGCACCGCACAGGCCAGCGCGGGCAGGTCGGCGAACACCTGCCCATCCCCGTAGAAAACCTGCGACACCACGACCAAGCGCGTACCCGGCAGCCCCGCCAGCGCCTCCCCCACGGATGCAGCCGTCCAGCGCCCTTCCGCAGGCAGGGCGTATTCGACCCGCAGCCGGTCTTCTTCCGCGTAGCGGCGCAGCACCGCGGTGACGGAGTCAAACTCACCCCCCGTGGTCAGCACCGTTGCGCCGAAGGGGAGGGTGTTCAGCACGCTGCGAAGCGCCTGCCCGGCTGACGCCTTGGGCACCACGCACTCGGCAACCGGCAGGCCGAGCAGCGCTGCCAGGGCTGCCCGGTAGCTCGCTTCTTCGGCAAGCCAGGGCGTCCAGGCATCCCGCAGCGCATCGCTCCAAAGCGCCGCGCCCTCAAGCAGGTCGGCCTGCATCTGGTCCAGGGGGCGCCCCAGCGTGTGATTGGCCAGGTACACCCGGCTGCTTGCCAGCGCCCGCCCAAAGAGTGGCCGAAGGTGCCGCGTCACCGCTTCCTCGCGCAAAGGCCCTGAGCCAAGCTCGGCAACGGCGGCCAGCATGTCGGGCTTCATCGAGCGCGTACCTCCCCCCGTTCATTCTTAGCAGAGAGCCGGCACAAAGGAATGGGCAGTCGCTGGCGGGGCGTGCTAGCGTACGCCCATGCGCCTTCCCTGCCCTGCCCTGCTGCTCACTTT
>CALMAN010000125.1 GCA_937859835.1 uncultured Acidipila sp.
CGCCACCCTCGGCGCGCCCCCCTGGCGCCCCGGGCCCGGCGCCGCAGCGGCTAAGGCCGGCTTTCTCCCCAGCCCGACACTTTTCGCTATCTCGCAGTACGAAAGTTTGGCATGCTAGGTATCTAAGCTTGCATCTGCATAGGTGCTATGCTTTGCGCTTAGCCGCCTGCGTCAAGGGTCGAGCGGTCGGCTGTTCCGCCGGCAAATCCAGGCCGGCGCCCTGCTCCAGGACGCGCCGGATCATCTGCTTCCAAGGCTGCTTGCAGCCGCGGGAAACTTGGTTGCACTCACTCGTAGAAAAAGCCCCCAGGGCTCGCAAGGAGATCGGCACATGGACAACAAGCCGGCACAGAACATCCAGGACACGTTTCTCAATACGGTCCGCAAGGATAAAACGCCGATCACTATCTACCTGGTAAGCGGGGTCAAGCTGACCGGGAAGATTCGCTCGTTTGACAAGTATTCCGTTTTGCTGGAGAACAACAGCCAGGAACAGCTGATCTTCAAGCATGCCATCTCCACCGTCGTGAGCACCCGGTCGGTTCTCCACACCGACCACCGCCCTGTAAGCGGCACCGGGATCGGCGCGACCGCGGGCACCCCGGGGCTGCCGGCCGAACATGCGCAGGGCGCATAAAGGAGTGGGTCACGGCGCGGTCTAGGGGCGGGGAGGGCGCGCCCGGAGCTGCCGAGGCGCCCGCCGACGCGGCCAGCCCCAGGGCAGGGACCGGGCAGCGAGCGTTTCTGGTTTTTCCTCGATTTTCCGGGCTCAAACCCGCGCTGGGGCCGACCGCCACGCTGGCGCGCAAGGCCGCCCTGCTCCAGGGGGAAAGCAACGGCCTCCCCGCGTCGCGCCCGGAAGCAGCGCAGGAAACCGCTGAATTTCGCGAGCTGACCGAAAGCGCCGGCGGCGTCATTGTTGGCGCCGTGGAGCAGCGCCGGGCGCGGCCCGACCCGGCAACCCTGATCGGCTCCGGCAAGGTTTCCGAGCTGGCCGGGGCGGTCGCCGCTGCCCATGCCTCCATCATCCTGGTCGACTACGACCTGAGCCCGACCCAGCTGCGCAACCTTGAAGATGCGCTGCCGGTGCCCGTGATTGACCGCACCCAGCTGATCCTCGACATCTTTGCCCGCCAGGCGCGAACCCGCGAAGGGCAGCTGCAGGTGGAGCTGGCGCAGCTCGAATACATGCTGCCGCGCCTGACCGGGCAGGGCCGGGCCATGAGCCAGCTGGGCGGCGGCATCGGCACCCGGGGCCCGGGCGAAACCCAGCTCGAAACCGACCGGCGCCGCATCGGCAAGCGGCTGGCTATCCTGCGCCGCGAGCTCGAGCGCGTGCGCCGCATCCGGCGCCAGCAAAGAAGCCGCCGCGAGTCCGCGCCCGTCCCCACGGTGGCGCTGGTCGGCTACACCAACGCCGGCAAAAGCACGCTGTTTAACCTCCTGACCGGCTCGGACGTCCTGGCCTCCTCGCGCATGTTCGCCACGCTCGACCCCAAGCTGCGTGCCCTGGTGTTGCCTTCGCACCGCCGGGCCCTCTTGTCCGACACGGTCGGCTTTATCCGCAACCTGCCGCACACCCTGGTGACCAGCTTCCGGGCCACGCTTGAAGAGGTGGAAAAGGCCGAAGTGCTGCTTCACGTACGCGACGCCGCCGATCCGCTCGCGGAAGAGCACAAGCTGGAAGTGGAAAAGGTGCTGGGCGAGCTCGATGTGCTCGCGAAGCCGCGTATCGAGGTGCTCAACAAGCTCGACCTGCTCCCCGAGCACGAGCGCGCGGGGCTGCTCGCAGGCAGCGGGGCCGCGGTAGCGGTTTCCGCGCTGCAGGGGACCGGGGTCGACCGGCTGCTTGCCGCGATCGACGGCGCGCTGACGGCCGATCCGGTCGAGGAGATGACGCTCTGGATCCCGCAAAGCGAAGGGGACGCGCTGGCCGCGCTTGAAAGCGGGGGCACGGTGCGTGCGCGCAGCTTTGAGCAGCGCGACGGCCGCGACGGGGTGCTGCTCTCGGTGGCCGCGCCGCGCTCGCTGCTGGGCCGCTGGCGCCGCTACCGGGCCTCTGCCGGGCACGCGCAGCAGCAGCCGGCGGCCCGGCAACGTTGAAGGCCGGGCTTGCGGCACGGCCGTCGGTCGGGTCGGGAAAGAACAGCCGGTCGGGTCGGGGAGCGGCCGCCGGTCGGGTCAGGGAAGGCAGCCGCGGCCGGCGAGGTGCAAGGGGGAGAAGGGCGCCATCCCGGCGCCTCGCCCCCGGTAACCACCCTGTGGTATCTATAAGGGAGCGCATGGGGGAGCCCGTGTGCCTGCCCGCTTCCTTCAGGGCGCCCTTGCGACACCCGGTTCCACCCGCTGTGGCCGCACCCGACACCTGCCCATGGATGAGCTTTTCCGCCAACTCGGTGACTTGTTTCTCGGCTCGATCCCGACCATGGTTCTTTTCCTGGTCCTGCTGTTCTGCTACACCACGCTGGTCCACCGGCCGCTGCGCCGGGTGCTGGCCGAGCGGCGCGAGCGTACGGAAGGAGCCGTTGCCAAGGCCCATGCCGCCAGCGCGGAAGCCGAGCGGCGAACCCGCGACTATGAAGACCAGCTGGTGGCTGCACGGCTGGCGATCTCACAAGCCCGCGAGCGGCAGATCGCCGACTGGAACACAGGGCGCGACCAGGCGGTAAGCGCTGCCCGCGACGCGGCTGCCGCGCGGGTTCGCGACGCGCGGCGGCGCATCGAGGAACAGGCCGAGCAGTCTCGGGCCTCCATGGACCCGGCCATTGACGCCCTGGCCGGGGAGATTCTCCAAACGGTTCTGCCTCCGGGCAGGCCTGGGGAGCGCTCCTGATGACCCCCGCGCGTCGCACCGCCCTCCTGTTTGCTTTGTTCTTCCTCCTGCTATCCCCTGCGCTCCGGGCGCAGCAGGCCGGGCACGCGGAGCCTGAAACCACGGGCACCACGACCAGCAGCATGGACGCGCCCGACACCAATCGCGACCTTGAAAGCTACCAGCATTCGCCGAGCGTGCAGTGGCTCGCCCGGCACTCGGGACTTTCAACCGCGGCGACGGCCCGGTACTGCGAAGACCTGAACGCGGGCGTGCTGATCCTCGCGGTGTTGTACTTCCTGATTCGCTACGTGCCGGGCATGCTCCGGGCCAAGCGCGCGGGCATTGATCACGACCTGGTGCGCGCCCGGCAGGCCACCGTCGATGCGCAGGCCCGGATCACCCGCGTGGAGGGCCGGCTGGCTTCGCTCCAGGGCGAGATCGCCGAGCTGCGGAGGGAAGCGGCTGCCTCGGGCCAGCGCGAGCAGGCCCGCATCGAGGCCGCGCTCCGGGCCGAGCGCGAGCGCATCGAGCATGCGGCGGAAGCCGAGATTGCCGCGCTGGAAGGCGCGTCGGAGCGCGGGCTTCGCCGCTACGCCGCCGCGCTCGCGGTGGACCGCGCGGCGGAGCGGGTACGCGTCACTCCCGAAGGCGACCAGGCGCTGGTGGACGAGTTTCTCCAGGGGCTCGGCCGGGTGCTCGGCAAGGAACAGAACTGATGGCCAACTTCTACGCGGCCCGCTATGCCCGCGCCCTGCTGGACGTCCTCGAGGGAAGCCAGGCGGACCTCGAGGCGGCTAACCGGGAACTCGGCGACTTTGACGAAGCCTGGTGCGGGAGCGTCGCGCTGCGCAACGTGTGGCTCGACCCCTCGTTCCCGGCAAGGCAAAAGGTCGACCTGCTGGACAAGCTGAACGGCCGCCTCGGCCTGTCCGGGCCGGTGCGCAACTTCCTTGCGGTGATTTTGAACCACGAGCGCATAGGAGGCTGGGCAGAGATCCTTGGGGAGTTTCGCAAGCTGCTGCGTGGCGATCTCGCGATCGATAAAGTGGAGTGGACCAGCGCGCGGGCGCTGGGCGAAGCGGAGCGCCGGGAGGTGGAAGCGCGCATCCACGCGCTTACCGGCCGGGGCGTGGAAGCGACCTTCCGCGAAGATCCGGCGCTGCTGGGCGGGGCGCGGCTGCAGATTGGCTCAACCGTGTACGACGCCAGCGTGCGCGGGCGTTTGGATGCGTTGAAGGAGACACTGGCGGGCGGCTAAGCGCGCACAGGTTATAAGGACAGAATGGCAAAGATCACCGCAGACGAGATCACAAGCCTCCTTCGGGAGGAGATCAAGAACTACGACAACCGCATGCAGGTCGACGAGGTCGGGACCGTGGTCTCGGTCGGCGACGGCATCGCCCGCGTCCACGGGCTGGACAAGGTCATGGCCGGCGAGCTGGTCAGCTTTCCGCACGACATCATGGGCCTCGCGCTGTCGCTCGAAGAAGAGCAGGTCGGCGTGGTGCTGATGGGCGAAGGCTCGGAGATCCGCGAAGGCGACGAGGTCAAGCGCACCGGCCGCATCATGAGCGTGCCGGTCGGCAACGCCATGGTGGGTCGCGTGGTCAACGCGCTCGGCCAGCCGATCGATGACAAGGGCGCGATCGACACCACCGAAACGCTGCCCATCGAGCGGCTGGCCCCCGGGGTGATCGACCGGCAGCCGGTCAAGGAGCCGATGGCGACCGGCATCAAGGCCATCGACGCCATGATCCCGATCGGCCGCGGGCAGCGCGAGCTGATCATCGGCGACCGGCAAACCGGCAAAACCGCGGTGGTCATCGACACCATCCTCAACAACGCCAAGAACGACCTGATCTGCATCTACTGCGCGATCGGGCAAAAGCGCTCGTCGATCTCGCAGGTGGTGCAAACGCTGACCGAGCGGGGCGCCATGGACTACACCATCGTGGTCGCCGCCTCCGCGTCCGAGCCGGCGCCGCTCTTGTACCTGGCTCCCTACGCGGCTACCGCCATGGGCGAGTACTTCCGCGATTCCGGCCGGGCCGCGCTGGTGATCTACGACGACCTGTCCAAGCACGCCACCGCGTACCGCGAGATTTCGCTGCTGCTGCGCCGGCCCCCGGGCCGCGAAGCCTACCCGGGCGACGTCTTCTACCTCCACTCGCGCCTGCTGGAGCGCTCGGCCAAGATGAACAAGGAGAAGGGCGGGGGCTCCTTGACCGCGCTGCCGATCATTGAAACCCAGGCCGGCGACGTGTCCGCGTACATCCCGACCAACGTCATCTCGATTACCGACGGGCAGATCTTTCTTGAAACCGACCTGTTCAACTCCGGCATCCGGCCTGCCGTCAACGTCGGGCTGTCGGTGTCGCGCGTCGGCTTTTCGGCGGCCTACAAGATGGTCAAGCAGGTCGGCTCGACCTTGAAGCTCGATCTGGCGCAGTTCCGCGAGCTGGCTGCCTTTTCGCAGTTCGGCTCGGACCTGGACAAGGCGACCCAGAACCAGCTCAATCGCGGCAAGCGGCTTACCGAGCTGCTCAAGCAGAACCAGTTTCAGCCGCTGACTCCCGAGCACATGGTGGCCATTCTGTTTGCCGGGACCCAGGGGCTGCTCGATGACATCAAGGTCGAGGACATCCAGTCCTTTGAAAAGGGCTTTCACGCCTACCTGGACAGCTCGCAGCAGGCCCTGCTCAAGGACCTGGGGGAAAAGAAGGCCCTCGATGACGACCTGCGCGGGCGGCTCAAGGCCGCGGTCGCGGCCTTTAAAAAGGACTTTCTCGCCGGGCACGAAAAGGCGCAGGGCAAGGACACTGTGGCCGAGCTGACCCCGGACGAAAAGCGCAAGGCCGAGGCGAAAACGCCCGCCGGCTCGCAGCCCGGCGCGGCCACCACGGCCGGCGCCGGCGCCGGCGCGCAGCAGAGCAACAGCCAGGGCGCGGCCGACACCAAGCAGGCCGAACAGGTGCAGGAGACCGCGCGCTAAGTGGCCAACGTCCTGGATCTTCGCCGGCGCATTCGCAGCGTCAAAAACACGCGCCAGATCACCAAGGCCATGAAGATGGTGGCCGCGGCCAAACTGCGCCGGGCGCAGGAGCGCATGACGGGTGCGCGCCCCTACGCAGTGATGCTTGCGAGCGTGCTGGCGTCACTGCGCCGCCGCATGGACGCCGTGGACCCCACCACGAACACGCTGCGCAGCCCCCTGCTGGCCGTGCGGCCTGAAAAAACCGTGCTGCTGGTGGTTGTCTCCGGGGACAAGGGCTTTGCCGGTGCCTTTTCAACAAACATCGTGCGGGCGGCGACCCAGTTCATCGCCGAACAGCGCGCCGGGGATGAGGACAAGCAGATCGACCTCCAAGCGGTCGGCCGTAAGGCCAGAGACTTTTTCCGGCGCAACTATCCCACGGCCGAGCCCCGGAAGAGCCCGCCCGCGGGCACCGGTGCTCAACAGAGTCCAGAACAGAGTCCAGACCAGGCTGCCGCCGTCCCCGCGCGCACCCGCAAGGGCGACGTGGAGTTCCTCCCCAGCGAGCCCGCGGCCGCGATCACGCTCGAAAAGCTGCGCTTTGAGGACGCCCGCGCGCTCGGCGAAGAGATCGTGGCCCGCTACGCCGCCGCGGAGGTGGACGCGGTCTACCTGGCCTACAACGAGTTTCGCTCCGTGCTTTCGCAGCGCGTGGTGGTTGAGCGCATCCTGCCCCTGGTCACGGGCAAGGGGGGTGGCATCGATCGGCCGGAAGTAGCGGCCAGTGCCGAGCCCACCCTCGAAGAGCGCGAGCGCATGGCCGAAGCCGCCATGAGCGCGGGGCTTACGCTTCGCGACGAAGAAGGGGAAGCGATCCGGGCCCAGTACCGGGACGAAGCCAGGCGCTTCGGCACCGCCAACGTGGACTACCTGTACGACCAGGCCGCCGATGAGGTGTACAGCTCCATGCTGCCGCGCTTTGTGTCGGCGCTGCTGTACTACGCCATGCTCGAGTCGATCGCGAGCGAGCATGCGGCCCGGATGACCGCCATGGACGCGGCCACCACCAACGCGTCCGAGATGATCGACTCGCTGACCCTGACGATGAACCGGGTGCGCCAGGCGGCGATCACCAAGGAGATCATCGAGATTGTGTCCGGCGCAGCCGCGGTGTAACCACAAGGAAACCAGAAAACTTTATGGCAGAGCAAACCATCGATCCCGTCACCGAACAGCAAGCAAAGCCGGCTCGCGGCGTCGACACCATGGCCGGGCACTACGGCGAAGGCCGCGAACCGGAGGTCGAGAACCTGGGCCACGTGGTCCAGATCTCGGGCCCCGCGGTGGACGTGCAGTTTGAAGAAACCAAGATGCCTGCGATCTACCAGGCGCTCCGGGTCACCAGCGAAGGCTTCACCGTACCCAGTCCGGTCAACGTCATCCTGGAGGTGCAGCAGCATATCGGCGACGGCCGGGTGCGCTGCGTGGCCATGGAGGCGACCGAAGGTATGGTCCGCGGGATGAAGGTGATGGATACGGGCGGCCCCATCATGGTCCCGGTCGGCCGCGGCACCCTGGGCCGCATCCTCAATGTCATCGGCGAGCCGGTCGACCAGCTGGGTCCGGTGCAATCGGACACCTACCTGCCCATTCATCGCCCCGCGCCTTCCTTTGAAGAGCAGTCCACCCAGGACGAGATGTTTGAAACCGGCATCAAGGTCATCGACCTGGTGCAGCCCTTTGTCAAGGGCGGCAAGATCGGCCTCTTTGGCGGTGCGGGCGTGGGCAAAACCGTCATCATCCAGGAGCTGATCAACAACGTCGCCCAAAAGCACGGCGGGTTTTCCGTCTTTGCCGGGGTAGGCGAGCGTACCCGCGAGGGCAACGACCTGTGGCTTGAGTTCCAGGAGGCCGGCGTCATCGACCTGCACGATCTGCCCAAGTCCAAGGCCTCGCTGATCTACGGCCAGATGACCGAGCCGCCTGGGGCACGGCTGCGCGTCGCCCTGTCCGCGCTCACCATCGCCGAGGCGTTCCGCGACCAGGAAGGCGCTGACACCCTGCTCTTCATTGACAACATCTTCCGCTTCACCCAGGCCGGCTCGGAAGTGTCGACGCTGCTCGGCCGGATGCCCTCGGCGGTCGGCTACCAGCCCAATCTGTCGACCGAGATGGGCGAGCTCCAGGAGCGCATCACCTCGACCAAGAAGGGGTCGGTGACCTCCGTCCAGGCTGTGTATGTGCCGGCCGATGACTACACCGACCCGGCGCCGGCAACCACCTTTGCCCACCTCGACGCCACCACGGTGCTGTCCCGGCCCTTGTCCGAGCTGGGGATCTACCCCGCGGTTGACCCGCTCGCGTCGTCCTCGCGCATCCTGGCGCCCCAGGTAGTCGGGCAGGAGCACTACGACGTGGCGCAGGGAGTCAAGCGCATCCTGCAGCGCTACAAGGATCTCCAGGACATCATCGCCATCCTCGGCATCGACGAGCTTTCGGAAGAAGACCGCACCACGGTCAATCGCGCCCGCAAGGTGCAAAAGTTTCTGTCGCAGCCCTTCCACGTGGCCGAACAGTTCACCGGCATCCCCGGCTCCTACTGCAAGGTGGCCGACACGGTCCGCTCGTTCAAGGAAGTGATAGAAGGCAAGCACGACGACATCCCGGAGCAGGCCTTTTACCTCAAGGGCACGATCGAGGATGTGCTGGCAGCGGCCGAAAAGCTGAAGGGCGACAAGTAGCCGATGGCCGAGCTCCCGTCGCGAAGCAACCAGACCGAGTTCCCGCAGAACCGGCTCAAGGTGCGCCTGGTCACCCCCGAGCGCATCCTCCTCGACACGGACGCGACCTCGGTGACCCTGCCTGGGGAAGCAGGCGTGCTCGAAGCACTGCCCGGCGCCGCCCCGCTGCTGACCGCGATCGGCGCGGGCGAGCTCCTTCTAGCAGGCGGCGAAGGCGGCGACCAGCGGTTTGTTATCGCGCGGGGCTTTGCCGAAGTCCTGCCGGACCGGGTGACCGTGCTGGCCGAGTATGCCGAGGCCCCGGACGCGGTCGACAAGCCTGCTGCCGAAAAGCAGCTGCGGGACGGGCAAAAGCAGGTGGGGGAAGCCGGGGACGACCCGGCAAAGTACCGGGCGGCGCGAAGCGTGGTGCTTGAAGCAGAAGCCAAGCTGGGCCGCGCCGGGCAGTAAGCAGGACGACCCACCCCCTTTCTCGCGCGCGGGAAACCGGCTCGATTGCAGGTTTTGCTCCTTCCGCGCCCCCTCTCCCCCGGCGCTTTGCTTGCGCCCGGAAGGACCACCCGGAGGGAGCATGACCCCGGGGCGCGGGCGTAGCAGCTTGGGCCGCGCGTCGCGCGGAAACATTCCCAAACTGGAACTCGCGATGACTTCCCCGTTCGCCTCCTCGGTTTTTTTGAGCGGCGGCGGGTGTAGAGTGGTCGCGTGCTGGTCGCTTCCCAAACCGAAATTGCTGCGCTGAGCCATACCGGCTGCGTGCGCAGGACCAACCAGGACAGCTGGAGCCACTCGGTCGAAGCGGCGTTGTTTGTGGTTTGTGACGGCATGGGAGGCGCGGCGGGCGGGGAGATCGCCAGCCGGCTGGCGATTGAAGCTTTTGGCGAGCACCTGGGCTCGTTGCCCGAGAACCGGCGCCCTGCCAAGGCCATCACGCAGGCGGTTGCGGCTGCCAACCGGCGGGTGTATGCGCGCTCGCTTCATCAGGCAGCCCTGGCCGGCATGGGCACCACCCTGGTCGCGCTGGTCGGGCGCGGCGAAGGGGAAGCCGCGGTCGTGCATGTGGGGGACAGCCGCTGCTACCGCTGGCGTCGCGGCGGGCTGACGCGCCTGACCGAGGACCACTCGCTGGTTGGGGAGCAGATGCGCATGGGGGTGCTGTCCGCCCAGGCCGCCGAGGCGTCCCCGGTGCGCCACGTGATCACCCGCGCCGTGGGGACGCAGCGCTCGGTCGAGCCGGAAATCCAGGCCGTGCAGCTCGAACCGGGGGACCTGTTCCTGCTCTGCTCCGATGGGCTCACGCGCGAGCTTCCTGACGCGGCGCTGGCCGTACTGCTTGGCCGCTCCGGGTCGCTCGGGGAGCGCAACGCGGCGCTCGTGGACGCCGCGCTGCGGGCGGGCGGCAACGACAACATCACCTCGCTGCTGATCGGGGTCCCGTAGGGCCTGGCTGAAGCAGGGCCGCTGTTCTGTCCGGCGACACACGCGAGCAGGGAAAGCACTGAGGATGGGGCGCGAAGGAGGCGCCGAAGGAGTATGGTTGGGAAATGGTACGGGTTACAGTGCTCGCAAGCGGCTCGCGCGGCAACTGCACCGTGGTCACGGGCGGGCGGACCTCGGTGCTGGTCGATGCGGGACTCAGCTGCCGGGAGCTGGGCAGGCGCATGCTCGCGGTCGGGGAAGATCCGCGCAAGCTCGACGCCATCCTGATCACCCACGAGCACCAGGACCATGTGCAGGGTTTGTCGGTGCTGGCCCGGAGGCTGGGTATTCCGGTGTACTTTACCGAGGCCACGCACCGCGCCTGGATGCGCTCCATGGTGCCCCAGCGCCGGATGAGCTATGCCGCGTGGCTGGCCGGGCGCAAGGCCGAGGCCGCGCACAAAGCAGCGGCGGCCAAGGAAGCCGGCCAGGAGCTTGGCCAGGAGCTTGGCCAGGAGCTTGGCCAGGAGCCTCGCCGGGAGCCTGACCAGCAGCCTGCGCCTGCCGATGCCTCCTTTCGCGGAGCAGCCCCAAAAGCGGCCCCGGGAACAACTCGCGAAGCGACCCCGGAAACAGCGCCGCAAGCGGCCCCGGAAACAACCCCGGAAGCCACTTCCGACGAGTGCGCGGAAGAAGCGGAAGCCTTTGCCGCCAGCCCCACCACGCTCCGCGAAGACGTTCCTCCTGCCCTGGACGGCCTGTGCGCCGGGGAAGCGGCGCCGGCGCGACCGGACCCTTGCCAGCTTCCGGCGGTCGAGTACTTCCAGGCCGGAAAACGCTTTGCCATCGGCGACCTGGAGATTACCCCCTTTACGATTCCGCACGACGCGGCAGACCCGGTCGGCTTTGTGCTGGGGAGCGAAGGGCTGCGCATCGGCCTCGCAACCGACCTGGGTTATCTGCCCGCCAACGTGTCGCAGCAGCTCCGGCGCTGCGACCTGATCATGCTGGAGTCCAACCACGACCTGGAAATGCTGCGCGACGGCCCGTACCCCTGGTCGGTCAAGCAGCGCGTGCTTTCCCGGGTCGGGCACCTGTCAAATGCTGCTGCGGCCGACTTCCTCGAAAAAGGCTACGACGGCCAGGCCGCCTATGTGGTTCTGGCGCACCTGTCAGAAAGCAACAACCTGCCGGAGCTGGCGCGGGTGGCGGCAGAGTGGGCCTTGCGCGACCGCATGCAGCTGCTTGCAAACAAGCTGGTCATCGCCGGGCAGCACCAGCCAACCGAGCCCATCTGCCTGTAACCCGCGCCCGGCGTGGCTGCCGGCCCCGCACGGTACAATCGAAGCAGCTGGAAGTTTGTGACTGCACTGCCTTTCCAGCCCAGCTTTTCCCCGGAACCCGGGTTCGGGCGGAAACGCATCTTAGCAACAGTGAGGAACAGCATGGCCAAGTGCAGTGACCCGGCGATCGGCGACATCCTTTCGTCCTGGCGCTACGACATATCCGGCTCCTCGCCAGCAGTACGCGGCGACCTCGAAGCACACCTGGTAGCCTGCCGGCAATGCCGGACCCGGCAGCGCTTCCACCGGACCATCGATGTCACCCTGATCGGGGTGGCAACGCTATCGATCCTGGCCTTTCTGCTGGCCATCGCGGTGATCCACCACCTGGAACCCCTGCGGACCTGGGCCGTTGCGCTCCATATGCGCCAGATCAACTTTGCCGTCACCCTGCAGGAGCTGGCCGTTGCCGGGCTGCTCTTGTCGGTCCTGGCCTGGCTGCTGGTAGCCCTGGTCACCCCGGCGCCGACCTACCTGAGCGAGCTGGCGGTCGCCCAGGCGCGGGAAATCCGCAACCGCGCGCCCCGCAAGGCAGCCTAGCTCCGGCAGTTACCGTCCGCCTGACGCCGGGTCTGACTTCGTTTCCGGCCGGTCCGCGGGGCGGGTTCCAGGAGCGCCCAGAAGCGCGGGCATCGCGGGAGCGCCGTCCCCGACGCTGCTCACCATGCCCGCGGCAGGGACCGGCTTGTTTCCCGCGGCAAACGCGCCCGTCAGGGTGCTGACCGCAAGGACCCCGTTGCGGCTGCACCAGTGTTCCAGCCCTTCAGCGACCCGCTCCACGGCCCGCGGGTCAGCGTAGCTCGCTGTGCCCACTTCCACCGCAGCGGCGCCCGCCATCAGGAACTCAACCGCATCTTCGCCCGAACGGATGCCGCCCGCGCCCAGGATGGGAATCCGGACCGCCTGCGCTGCTTCCCACACCATCCGCACCGCGATCGGCTTGATGGCCGGGCCGGAAAGCCCGCCGGTCCCATTCGCGATCCGCGCCTTGCGCGTTTTGATGTCGATGGCAAGCGAGAGAAAGGTGTTCACGAGCGTAAGCCCATCGGCGCCCGCGTCCTCGGCCACCCGGGCCATGGTTGCGATCGAGGTCACGTTGGGGGAAAGCTTCACAAAGATGGGACGGGCGCTCGCGGCCTTGGTCGCGTGTACCAGCTCCGCAAGCAGTTGCGCATCTGCGCCAAAGACCATGCCGCCATGCCGGGTGTTGGGGCAGGACGCGTTGATCTCGTACCCGGCAATCCCGTCGGCGGCGTTGAGCACGCGAATCACGGCCAGGTACTCGTCAATCGTGTAGCCGAACACGTTGCAGAACACCGCGCAGGGTGGGGGTGTGCGGCTGAAGGCCTGCAACTTTTGTGTCACAAACGCGTCGACGCCGACGTTTTGCAGCCCAATCGCGTTGATCATCCCGGCCGAGGTTTCAATCATCCGCGGCGCGCTGTTGCCGGGCATGGGCAGGGGAGACAGCCCCTTGGTCACAAAGC
>CALMAN010000126.1:0-8883 GCA_937859835.1 uncultured Acidipila sp.
GGCCGGGTCCAGGCTGGCCCAGTCCGGGTCCAGGCCGGCCCAGGTCGGGTCCAGGTCAGGGCGGAAGGTTGCGGGTTAGAAGTTTTCCGGCTCGTTCTGGAATGAAAGGTCGCCCTCGTCGTCCAGGATTTCGTCTTCCTCGTCGTCGAAGCGGCTGTACTGGGCGGCGGCCAGCTGCTGCGAAGGCAGAATGCTGGTCGGTCCCGGGACGGCGTTGCCCTGGTCGTCGATCTTCATGCCGAGCGACAAGCCCATCTGGGCAAGGATCTCCTTGATCTCGTTGAGCGATTTGCGGCCGAAGTTCTTGGTCTTGAGCATTTCGGCTTCAGTCTTCTGCACCAGCTCGCCGATGGTCTGGATGTTGGCGTTCTTGAGGCAGTTGTAGGAGCGGACGCTGAGCTCCAGCTCTTCGACCGAGCGATTGAGGTTGTCGTTGCGCAGCAGGCCGCCACGGTCGTCCATGTGGCCTTCGAGCTCGATCTCTTCTTCAAAGTTGATAAAGATGCTCATGTGGTCTTTGAGCAGCTTGGCCGCAAGCCCCACGGCGTCGGCGGGAACCACCGAACCGTTGGTCCACACTTCCAGCGTGAGCTTGTCGTAGTCGGTGATCTGGCCCAAACGCGCGGCTTCGACCGCGTAGTTGACCTTGCGGACCGGGGAGTGCACCGAGTCGACGGGCATAAAGCCGAGGCCGAGGTCCTGGTCGAAGTTGCGATCGGCAGAAACGTAGCCGCGCCCGCGCTTGAGGCGCATTTCCATGTCGAGCTTGCCGCCCTCGCTGACGGTGGCGATGTACACGTCGCGGTCGAGGATTTCGACGTCGCCGTCGGCCTCGATCATGCCGGAGGTGACGATGCCCGGCTCGTCGGCACGCACATAGAGCGCCTTGGGCCCGTCCCCGTTGAGCTTGAAGGGGATCTGCTTGAGGTTCAGGATGATGTCGGTGGCATCCTCGACGACGCCGGTAATGGATTGAAACTCATGGAGGACGCCTTCAATCTTGACGGCGGTCACGGCGGCGCCCTCGATGGAGCTGAGCAGGGTGCGGCGCAGCGAGTTGCCGACGGTGGTGCCGAAGCCGCGCTCAAAAGGCTGGGCGCTGAACTTGCCGTAGCGATCGGTCAGGGTTTCGGTGTCGACTTGAAGGCGCTTGGGGCGTTGAAAACCTCTCCACAACATGGGTGCTTCTCCTTGTACGCGCCGGCGCGAAGCATTCTGCGCCGGTCCGCGTCCTTGCTACACTTGATGAAACTTGCGGCTACTTCCTTCGGCGCGCGAAGCGCAGAAAACACGTCCCGAAGGGACCGCCAGCCGCGGAGGCGGTCCGCCGCTTACTTCGAGTACAGCTCGACGATGAGCTGCTCGTTGACGGGCAGCTGAATGTCCTCGCGCCGGGGCAGGGCAATGATCTTGCCCGAAAGCTCAGCCGGGTTGATGGTGAGCCAGGCGGGCGTGGGCTGGTGCGAGGCGAACTCGCGGGAGCTTTCGACCACGCCGAACTTTTGGGCGTTGGGGCGAATCTTGATCTCGTCGCCGACCGAAACCTGAAAGGAAGGGATGTTGACCTTGCGGCCGTTGACCTCAACATGGCCGTGCCGGACCAGCTGCCGGGACTGGCGGCGCGAGCTGGCATAGCCGAGCCGGTAGGCCACGTTGTCGAGCCGGCGCTCGAGCTGCTGCAGCAGCAACTCGCCGGTAACGCCGGTCGAGGTGGCCGCCCGCTCGTAGTAGGAGCGGAACTGCCCTTCGAGCGCGAAGTAGATGCGCTTGGCCTTTTGCTTTTCCCGCAGCTGGAGGCCGTAGCCGACGATCTTGGCTTTGCGGTCGCGTCCATGCTGGCCGGGGGCGAAGTTGCGCTTTTCAATCGCGCACTTCTCGGAAAAGCAGCGGGTCCCTTTCAAAAACAGCTTCATGCCTTCGCGACGGCAAAGGCGGCAAACAGGTCCGGTATAACGTGCCACTTGGGGGTTCTCCTCAGCTCTAGGTTCAGGTGTCGACCGGTTTACGCTTGCGCTTCGTCCCGGTCCGGTTGGTTCCCGGCAGGTTGCCGGTTACACGCGGCGGCGCTTGGGCGGGCGGCAGCCATTGTGCGGGATGGGCGTGACGTCGCGGATGGACCGAACATCGATGCCCGCGGCCGCCAGGGCGCGGACCGCGGACTCGCGGCCGGAGCCGGGGCCCGAAACGCGGACGTCCACGGTACGGAGCCCATGGTCGCGCGCCTGGTTGGCCGCGTTTTGCGCGGCCTGCTGCGCGGCAAAGGGCGTGCCCTTGCGCGAGCCCCGGAAGCCGAGCGAGCCGGAGCTCTTCCAGGAAAGCGTGTTGCCCTGCCCGTCGGTGATGGTCACGATGGTGTTGTTGAAGGTGGCCTGGATGTGGACCAGGCCGAAGGGAACGTTTTTGCGTTCGCGCTTTTTAAACTTCTTGTTTTTGCCCGGCTTGGCGGCCGAGCCCTTGCCCGCGGTGGATTTCTGCGCTTTTGCCATTACTTGGTCACCTTTTTCTTGCCGGCCACGGTGCCCTTGCGCGGTCCCTTGCGGGTGCGCGCGTTGGTGTGCGAGCGCTGCCCGCGCACGGGGAGGTTGCGCCGGTGGCGGAGCCCGCGGTAGCTCTGGATGTCGATCAGCCGCTTGATGTTCATGGAAACATCTTTCCGCAGATCGCCTTCAATGCCGCCCTCGGCTTCAATGACCTGGCGGATGCGGTTGACCTCGTCTTCGCTGAGGGTAGACAGCTTGCGGTAGGGGTCGATGTCGGCCTTGACGAGAATGCGCAGTGCGCGCGGGTTGCCGATGCCGTAGATATAGGTGAGCGCGATCCGCGTCTGCTTGTTGTTGGGCAGATCGACGCCTGCGATACGTGCCATGCTTGCCTCGTGTACGCGCCCGTAGGGGCTGTTGGGCCGGGGATGATCCCGGGCTGGGTGGAAACGGTGGGGCCGGGTGCATCGCACTCTCACTGCTTACTCTGGAGAGAACTCGCCCGCCCACGCGCGGTTCGGGTTTGGCCCGGGCTACGTTTGGCGCTAGCCCTGGCGCTGCTTGTGCTTCGCCACTTCGCAGATGACCCGCACCACGCCGCGGCGATTGATCACCTTGCACTTGTCACAAATCTTTTTTACCGATGCGCGAACCTTCACGTGACTTTTTCCTTCTTCGAAAACCTGTTTTTACTTGTAGCGGTAGACGATGCGGCCCCGGGTCAGGTCGTACGGGCTCAGCTCGATGGCGACGCGGTCGCCCGGGAGGATGCGGATAAAGTTCTTGCGCATGCGCCCGGACACGTGCGCGAGCACCTTGTGCTTGTTTTCGAGTTCTACCTTGAACATGGCGTTGGGCAGTGTTTCGACCACCGTCGCCATCACTTCGATTGCGTCTTCCTTGGACACCCTTATCCCGATTCCGCCGGCGGCAGCTTTGCTCCAAGCCGGCCTGTCGCTACCGCGTCAAGATCTCAACCCCGTGTTCGGTGATCGCGACCGTGTGTTCAAAATGGGCGCTGAGGCTGCCGTCGACCGTGACCGCGGTCCAGCCGTCCTCCAGCACCTGGACGCCGGCCTTGCCGGCGTTGACCATGGGTTCGATACAGAAGACCATGCCGGGACGCATCTTCATGCCCCGGCCGCGCTGCCCATAGTTGGGCACCTGCGGATCTTCGTGGAGGTGCGTGCCGATGCCGTGCCCGACAAACTCGCGCACCACGCTGAAGCCTTCGCGCTCGACCAGCGCCTGCACCGCCGCGCCCACGTCGCCAAGCGTGCCGCCCCGGTTCACGGCATCGATGCCGGCGGTCAGCGAAGCCTCGGTCGCCGACAGCAGCCGCGCGGTGCGCTCGGCCAGCTTGCCGCCGACCGCGACCGTGGTGGCCGAGTCGCCATAGAAGCCTTCGAGGATGACCCCGGTATCGAGCGAAACAATGTCGCCTTCGCGCAGCACGCGCTTGGGGGACGGGATGCCGTGGACCACCTCATCGTTGACGCTGGTGCACAGCACGCAGGGGTACGGGGTGCCGGCGGCGCCGCGATAGCCCTTGAAGGCGGGCGTGACGCCCAGCTCCTTGACCTTGCCGGCGGCAACCTGCTCCAAGTCCATGGTGGTCGCGCCCGGCTGCACGTGGGGCCGCACCGCGTCGAGCAGCGCACGCACCACCGCGCCCGCGCGGCGCATGCGCGCAATCTCTTCCCCGGTCTTGAGCATCACAGCCATCGGTCTCGTTTATGGTTTCCGCCGGAGGCGCTCCACTGCTTCGGCCAGCCGGGCAGTGATGCTTTCCGGAGTTCCCTCGCCATCCATCTCTGTCAGGCGGCCAAGGGAGCGGTAGTGTTCCACCACCGGCGCGGTTTGCGCTTCGTAGGCGCGGAGGCGATCCTCAAAGACCGCTTCCGAATCATCATCGCGGCGAACCAGCGAAGTGCCGTCCAGGTCGCAGACGCCCTCCTGCTTCGGCGGGTGGAGATAGGTGTTATAGATACTGCCGCAGCGGGGACAGATGCGCCGGCCCGTAACTCTGCGCAGTAGTTGAGTATACGCGACCCGGATGGAGAGAGCAATCAAGGGAAGCGCCCGGGGGCCCGCGGCCAGCTTCCTGTCGAGCCACTGCGCCTGCGCCAGGGTCCTGGGGTAGCCGTCCAGCATGTAGCCGGGCACCGTGTCCGGGTCGCCCAAGCGCTGCTCGACCATGCGATTGACCAGGGCATCCGGCACCAGGGTGCCCTGCTCCATCAACTGCCTGGCCTCGGTACCCAGGGGGGAGCCGGAAGCGACATGGGCGCGAAGCAGGTCGCCGGTAGAAATCTGCGGGATGGCCCAGCGGCCGGCCAGCTCCTTGGCCTGCGTGCCCTTGCCGACCCCGGGGGCGCCCATCAGCAGCAGGGGCCCGGGCTCAAAGGGCTCACGCGCGGGCGGGGTGCCCTGGCTTTCTGGCGTCGCCAACTACCAGGACCGCCTTCCACGGACCCGCGTTTTGCTCGAGAAACCCTCGTAGTGGCGCATGATCAGCTGCGACTCGACCTGGTTGACCGTGTCCATGGCGACCCCGACGACGATCAGAAGCGAGGTGCCGCCGAAGTAAAAGTTGAAGCCCAGTCCGTTGGTCATCCAGAGCGGCAGCTTTTCAAACACGCCGCCGATCAGCGGCAGGTGGTTGAGGTGGATGCCCGACAGAAGCAGCTGCGGCACGAGCGAGATCAGGATCAGGTAGAGCGCGCCGACCAGGGTAAGCCGGGTCAGGATGTCATTGACGTAGTCCGAGGTGCGCTTGCCTGGCCGGATGCCGGGGATAAAGCCGCCGTACTTGCGCATGTTGTCCGCGATGTCGTCGGGCCGGAAGACGATGGAGATGTAGAAGTAGGCGAAAAAGATGATCGCGATCATGTACAGCAGCTCGTACCAGGGCTCACCGCCGCGCAGCCCGTCGAAGATGCGCGTAAGCACCGCCGAGTTCTTGACAAACTGCGCCTGGCTGAAGAGCAGGGGTGCGGCCAGGATGGAGGAAGCAAAGATGACCGGCATCACGCCGCCCGAGTTGACCTTGAGCGGCAGGTGCGTGGACTGGCCGCCCATCACGCGCCGGCCCACAATGCGCTTGGCATACTGGACGGGCACGCGGCGCTCGGAGCGCTCCACAAAGACAATAAAGGCGACCAGCAGCGCCATGGCGACCACCAGCAGCAGCAGGGCCGGAACGGTCAGGGCGCCAAAACGCTCGGTGCGGGCCGCCTGGACCAGCTCGGCGATGCCGCGGGGCAGGCCCACCACAATACCCGCAAAGATCAGCAGGCTCATGCCGTTGCCGATGCCGCGATCGGTAATCTGCTCGCCCAGCCACATGATGAAGGCGGTGCCGGTGGTGAGCGTGACCACCGTGAGCAGGATAAAGCCGATGCCGGGGTGAAGCACGATCTGCTCGCCGCCCGAGCCGTGCGACAGCGCAATCGCGATGGCGGTGGACTGCACGATGCCGAGCAGGATGGTGACGTAGCGGGTCCACTGGGTGATTTTGCGCCGGCCGGCTTCGCCTTCTTTTTGCAGCCGGGCCAGCGGCTCATACACAACCGTGAGCAGCTGAAAGATGATGGACGCGGTGATGTAGGGCATGATGCCCAGGGCGAAGATGGTCATGCGGCGCAGATTGCCGCCGTTGAACAGGTCGACCAGGCCGAGCGGCGAGCCGTTGAGCTGGTTGAAGTAGTTGGCAAGCGCCTGGGTGTTGATGCCCGGGGTGGGGATGTGCGCGCCCAGGCGGTACACGGCGAGCATGGCAAAGGTAAACAGCACCCGCTTGCGCAGCTCCGGGACCCGGAAGATGTTCAGGAATTTTTCAAGCATGCCCGTAGCTCTTTTCGTCGAGGGGGGATAGCCCAAGAAGCGATCCCCAGCAGGATACCGCGAAACCCGAACACCCGGCGCGCCCCGGCTAGCTGAGGAGCACGGCCCGGCCGCCGGCGGCCTCGATCTTTTGCTGCGCAGACTTTGAAAACCGGTGCGCATGGACCGTGATGGCGGCGGACAGCTCGCCGGTGCCGAGGATCTTGAGCAGCTCGTTGCGGCGCTTCAAGAAGCCAAGCGCGAGCAAGCGCTCATGCGTCAGCTCGGCCTCGCCCATCTCGGCGATGCGGTGGAGGTTCAGCACCGTGTACTCGGTGCGGAAGATGTTCGTAAAACCGCGCTTCGGCAGCCGGCGGTGCAGCGGCATCTGGCCGCCCTCAAAGCCGCGCATGAGGCTCGAGCCGGAGCGGGAGCCCTGGCCCTTGTGGCCGCGGGTAGAGGTTTTGCCGTGGCCCGAGCCCATGCCGCGGCCGACGCGCTTCTTGTTCCGGTTCGCCTTGGCGGGGGCGCGGAGATTGGAAAGATTCATGGAGTGCCTCGCTCAACGCCGGACCCGGGGGTCCGACTCGCTTTCAATTCCCTCGAAACCGCCTGGGCGGGGGAGGTGGACGTGGTGACCGGAAGGACGCGTGTGCGGCCCTCCCGGGGGTCGGGAGCCCGGCTAGAACTTGTTGTCTTCGCCCAGGATGCGAACCAGGTGCGGGATCTTGCGGACCATGCCGCGGACCGAAGGGGTGTCTTCGCGCTCCACAATCTGCTGGAGCCGGGTAAAGCCAAGCCCCTGGACGACGGTTTTGTGCTTGACCGGCGCCTGGATCTTGGAGCGGTAGTACTGGATCCGGATGGTGGGTTTCGCGTCGGCCATCACATCTCCTCCACGGTTTTGCCGCGCAGCGCGGCGACTTCGGCGCGGTCACGCAGCTGCACGAGCGCGTCAAAGGTTGCCTTGATGACGTTGTGGGGGTTGGCCGAGCCGAGGCTCTTCGAAAGGACGTTCTGCACCCCGGCCGAAGTCATGACCGCGCGCACCGCGCCCCCGGCGATGACGCCCGTGCCTTCGGGCGCGGGCTTGAGCAGCACCTGGCCCGAACCGAACCGCCCCAGCACCTGGTGGGGGATGGTGGTCTGGGTCAGGTTGATGCGCACCAGATTTTTTTTGGCCGACTCGATCCCTTTGCGGATCGCCTGCGGCACTTCCTTTGCCTTGCCGGAGCCGTAGCCAACCACGCCCGAGCCGGGGTCGCCGACCACCACCAGGGCGGCAAAGGACATGTTTTTGCCGCCCTTGACGACCTTGGTGACCCGGTTGATCGCGACCACCTGGTCTTTCAGGTTGTACTGCCCTGCGTCCAGCTTTTTCTTTTGCAATGCCATGCTCGCCCCAGTTTCTGTGCCTTGCTTGCTCGAGGTGCTGTGTTAAAAGTCGAGTCCCGCCTCGCGGGCCGCGTCGGCCAGCGCCTTGATGCGGCCGTGATACAGGTAGCCGCCCCGGTCAAAGGCGACCTGCCGGATGCCCTGCGCGGTGGCCCGCTCGGCCACCAGCCTCCCGACCTCGCGGGCCGCCTCCACATTGCCGCCGCGCCGGCGCGTCCCTTCCTCCGGATGCGCCACGGTTGAGGCCGAAACCAGCGTCAAACCCTGGTTGTCGTCGATAATCTGGGCATAGATGTGATGGAGCGACCGGTACACGTTTAGCCGGGGCCGCTCGGGCGTACCGTGCACCTTTTGCCGGATGCGCGCGTGGACCCTGCGGCGCACTGCGTTGCGATTCAACTTGGGAATCATTGGTCTTCCTTTGTTCTGCCTTCTCGGTACCTGCTGCCGGCGCTTGAGATCGCGAGGCCGGCAGTTTACTTGGAGCCGGTCTTGCCGGCCTTTTTCTTGAGCTTTTCGCCCGCGTAGCGGACGCCCTTGTTCTTGTACGGGTCCGGCTTGCGCAGCGAGCGCATATCGGCGGCGACCTGGCCGACCTTTTGCCGGTCGATCCCGGAGATGGTCAGCCGGGTCTGCTTCGGGTCAACGGCAGCCGTGATCCCGGTCGGCAAGGGAAACTCGATCGGGTGCGAGTAGCCGAGGGTAAAGACCACCATGCCGGGACCTTTGAGCTCGACGCGGTAGCCGATCCCGACAATATCAAGATCCTTGCTCCAGCCCTTGGTCACGCCCTCGACCGCGTTGAACACGAGCGCACGCGTCAGCCCGTGGATCGCGGCCTGGGAGTCGTTGTCGCGCACCGCATGGATGTGCCCGTCGCGGGTTTCAAGCCCAATGCCTGCCGGGATCCTTTGCTGCACCTTGCCCCTGGGGCCCTCGACGCGGAGGGTGTTGCCCTCGACCGAGTACTGGACCCCGGCCGGAAGCGGGATGGGCTGCCTACCGATACGTGACATCTGTTTTCCGTCCTTTACGGCTTGCGAGTCCCGCGTTTGCGTTCCACTGCAGCCTGCGGGCCTGTTCGCCCGCCCCTACTCTACTTCGCCTGCGGCGTGAGCCACGCCGCTCCCTGTCCTCTGCTGATTCCCGAGTCTAAGCGCCTGCGCCAACCCACATACACGAT
>CALMAN010000126.1:8893-17094 GCA_937859835.1 uncultured Acidipila sp.
ACGCGCCTGCCGGCCGGTCATCACGCCCTTGGGGGTGGTCAGGATGGCAATGCCCAGCCCGCCCTGGACCCGCTTGATCTCGTCGCGGCCGATATACACCCGGCAGCCCGGGCGCGACACCCGGTGCAGATCGCGGATCACGGCCTCGTTGTTGGGCCCGTACTTGAGGTACACGCGCAGCACCTGGTGCCCTTCTTCCTCGGTCGCCTTGTAGTTCGCGATATACCCTTCCTCCTTGAGGATGCGGGCAATCTCGGCCTTGAGCTTCGAGGCCGGCACGTCCAGCTTCTGGTGCCGGGCACGGATGGAGTTGCGGATGCGGGTAAGAAAGTCTGCAACAGGATCGGTCAGGTTCATCAGTTCTCCTCATCTCCCGTTCGCTCTGCCGGAGCAGAGAACCAGCGGAGATGGTTCTTGGGCCTTCGAGGGTACGCGGGGCAAGGCTACCAGCTGGACTTGACCACGCCCGGGATATCGCCCTGGTGCGCAAGCATCCGGAAGCACAGCCGGCAGATGCCGAACTTGCGCAGGTACGCGCGCGGGCGCCCGCACAGCTTGCAGCGATTGTGTTGCCGGCTCTTGAACTTGGGCGTCCGCTCGTCCTTGACGCGCTTAGCTGTTGTACTCACTGCTGCTCGCTTTCTCGCCGCTCAGGGGCTGCCCTGGGCGCGATCGGTTCGTTTGCGCTCGCTTATGCCGCTGCCCGGAAGGGGATACCGAAGGCCTTGAGCAGGGCGCGCGCCTGATTGTCATCGGGGGCCGAGGTCACAATGGTGATGTTCATGCCCTTGAGCTTTTCGACCTTGGAGTAATCGACTTCGGGAAAGATCAGCTGGTCGCGCATGCCGAGGGTGTAGTTGCCCCGGCCGTCAAAGCTCTTGGTCGACACGCCGCGGAAGTCGCGCACCCGGGGCAGGCCCACCTGGATCAGCCGGTCCAGAAACTCGTACATAATCTGCCCGCGCAGGGTCACCATGGCCCCGATGGGCATGCCTTCCCGCACCTTGAAGGCAGCAATCGACTTCTTCGCCCGCGTGGTCACCGGCTTCTGCCCGGCGATGGCAGCCAGGTCGGCGACCAGCGGATCGAGCAGTTTGGAGTTTTGCGTGGCCTCGCCGAGGCCCATGTTGAGCACGATCTTTTCAAGCCGCGGCACCGCCATCGGGTTGCTGAGACCCAGCTCCTTTTGCAGGGCCGGCTTGATCTCCTGGAGGTACTTTTCTTTTAAACGTGCTGCCATGCCTGGTTTCCCTCACCTTTCCGGTCTCGGAGTGGCGCTTGCCGTATACCGTTGCGGAAGTGTCTGCTGTGTTGCCCTGAGCCTTTATTTGCGCTTGACCGGCAGCGCCGTGTTGCACTTGCGGCACACCCGCACCTTGGTTTCGGCCGCGCCTTCGCCTTCGATCCGGAAGCCGACCCGGCTCGGACCGCAGTCCGGGCAGACCAGCATCACGTTTGAAATGTCGAGCTTGGCTTCCTGCTCGGCTACGCCGCCCTTGATGTTGCGCTGCGGATTCGGCTTCACGTTCTTCTTGATGACGCGAATGCCCTGCACCAGCACCTTGCCCTCATCGGGAAACACCCGCAAGACCCGGCCCTGGCGGCCGCGGTCTTTTGCCGAGCCCGTGATGACCTCGACCACGTCGTTGCGCTGAATCTTCAACCCTGCCATGTCCCTGCTCCCCTGACTCGCACCCGGACCGTATACGGACCGTACCCGGCGACTGCGCCCGGCCCGCACCGGGCGCCTGCGCCCAGTCCGCACCCGGCGACTGTTGCCCGCTCGCGGGCTAGATCACTTCCGGCGCGAGCGATACGATCTTTAAAAACTTCTTGTCACGCAGCTCGCGGGCGACCGGCCCGAAGACGCGGGTCCCGACCGGCTCGCCTGCTTCGTTGATCAGCACGCCGGCGTTGGAATCAAAGCGGATATAGGTCCCATCCTTGCGGCGCACTTCCTTGCGCGTCCGCACGATGACGGCCTTGACCACCTTGCCTTTTTTGACCTGCCCGTCGGGCGAGCTTTCCTTGACCGCCGCCGTGACCACGTCGCCGAGCGAAGCGATCCGGCCCGTGCCGCCGCCGAGCGGCAAGATGACCTGGAGCTTGCGGGCGCCAGAGTTGTCGGCGACCTCGAGCATGGTGCGCATTTGTACTGCCATACAGCGTCTCCCCTCGGTGCCTGCCCGCTAGCTAGCCTTGGCGGCTTCCTCAGCCTGCGCCAGCGCGGACCGGCGCACAATCTCTTCCAGTTGCCAGCGCTTCAGCTTGGACAGCGGCCGGGTTTCGCGGATGCGCACCACGTCGCCGACGCGGGCCGAGTTGCCCTCGTCGTGCGCGTAGAACTTTTTGCTGGTGCGCATGACGCGCTTGTACTTTGGGTGCGCCTTGGCCATTTCGACCTTGACCACGATGGTTTTTGCCATCTTGGTCGACACCACGGCGCCTACCTTTTCGTTGCGGCGCGACGCGCTCTGCTCGCCCGCACCGACGGCTGCCTGCTCTCCTTCTGCCATCGCTTACCCCACTTCCCCGGCGCCCAGCTGCCGGCGCTCTTTCTTTCGCTTGCCCGGCGCGGCGCCCACGGCCACCGGTGCGGCGCCGCGAATCCCCAGCGCCCGCTCCCGCTCGATCGTCTTGATGCGGGCCACATCCTTTTTAAGCGCGAGCAGCTGCTTGACGCCTTCCTTCTGGCCCAGCTTCAGCTGGAAACGGATACGGAAAAGCTGTTCGGCGGCTTTGCGCGCCGCATCCCCGAGCTCGGCGTCGCCAAGCTCACGTACCTTGCTGCTGTCCATGGATCATCTCTTCCCGGGACGCCGGCCCCTTGCACCCCGAGGGTGGAGGACCGGGTCTCCCGTTCATGCCGGGCGCGGCCGCAGCCACACTCTCGACCACACGCTTGAAACCTGGGGAGGGAGCGGCGTGGCCGACCCTGCCCAACCTAACGTAACCTGTTGAGTCTACCGCGAACGCGCGCGAAATACCAGCCGCTAGCTCGCCGCAGCCGGCGTTTTCACATCGTGCCGCTGCACAAAGCGCACCTTGAGCGGCAGCTTGTTGGCGGCCAGCCGCATGGCTTCGGCCGCGATCTCGGGCGTAACCCCTTCCATCTCAAAGAGCATTTTACCCGGGCGAATCACGGCAGCCCAGTGGTCGGGCGCGCCCTTGCCCTTGCCCATACGGGTTTCGGCCGGCTTCTTGGTGATGGGCTTATCCGGAAACAGCCGCAGCCAGATCTTGCCCCCGCGTTTGATAAAGCGCGTCATGGCGATACGGCTGGCCTCAATCTGCCGGTCGGTGATGTAGCCGCACTCCATGGCCTTGAGGCCGAACTCCCCAAAGGCAAGCTCGGCACCCCGCCAGGCCTTGCCGGTCATCCGGCCGCGCTGCTGCTTGCGAAACTTGACTCGCTTGGGACTCAACATGGCTTCCTCGTTTCCCCTTCTGTGTGCCGCGCGCCCTAGAAGACCGGAGCGCCTGCCCCGGCAAGCTGCGGCGCGCGCCGCTGCTGGTAGATGTCGCCCCGGTACACCCAGGTCTTGACCCCGATGATGCCGTAGGTGGTGTGCGCTTCGGCAAAGCCGTAGTCGATGTCGGCGCGCAGGGTGTGGAGCGGCAAACGCCCCTGCAGGTACCACTCGGAGCGGGCAATCTCGTTGCCGTTGAGCCGGCCGGAAACCCGCACCTTGATCCCCTTGCAGCCAAACCGCAGCGCCGAGTCGACCGCCTTGCGCATGGCGCGGCGGAAGCCGACGCGCTTTTCAAGCTGCAGCGCGATGTTTTCGGCCACCAGCTGCGCGTCAAGCTCCGGCTTGTTGACCTCCAGGATGTCGATAAACACGTCCCGGTTGGTGCGCTTTTGGAGATCCAGCTTGAGCTTGTCGATCTCCGCCCCCTTGCGCCCGATGATGATGCCCGGCCGCGCGGTGCGGATAATCAAGCGCAGCTTGTTGCCGGGCCGCTCAATCTCAACCGAGGACACCCCGGCGGCCTTGAGCTTTTCCTTGAGCTCGCGCTTGAGCTTGACGTCCTCAACCAGCAGCTTGTCGTAGTCGCGCTCCACAAACCAGCGCGAGCGCCAGGGCTTGTTGACGCCCAGGCGGAATCCATACGGATGTACTTTTTGACCCATCGTGCTCCCCTGCTTCCTGGGCCCGGACCGCGGCCCCTTTTCGCTGCCTAGGCCCGGGCGGCAGCCGGCCGCTTGCCGTGGCTCTTGTCGGTGACGCCGACCGTACGGGCCGAGCGCTTGGCTGTGGACTTGCCCCCGCGCACCCGCCGGGTCTCGCCCGCATCCACCCGGCCGACCCCGGCGGCTTCTGAAAGCTCGGCGACGGCGATGGCGATATGGGCCATGCGGCGCTGGTAGCGAAAGGCGCGGCCCATCGGCGCCGGGCGGATCCGCTTCATGCGCGGCCCGTCGTTGGCGATGGCCGACTTGACGTACAGGTTGTCGACATCCAGATCGAGCCCCTGCTCGTCGCTCAGGTGGTTGGCGTTCTGCAGCGCCGAGCGCAGCACCTTTTCAACCAGCGGGGCGACCCCCTTTTTGGTGAACATGATCACGTTGAGCGCCTGCTCGACCGGCAAGCCCTTGATCAGGTCAAGCACCAGCCGCGCCTTTTGCGGGCTGACCCGTTGAAACCGTGCTTCGGCCCGGAACTCGCGTGTATCCAGCTGCATTGTGTGTGGATCCCCTTTTGCTTAGCGCGCCTTGGCCGAAGCTTCGTTGGTCTTTGCGGTATGGCCCTTAAAGGTCCGGGTCGCGGAAAACTCACCCAGCTTGTGCCCCACCATGTTTTCGGTCACGTAGACCGGGATGAACTTTTTGCCGTTGTGCACCGCGATGGTATGCCCGACGAACTCGGGAAAGATGGTGGACCGGCGCGACCAGGTTTTGATCACCTTTTTCTCGTTCGCCGTGTTCATGGCCTCGACCTTGACCATCAGGTGCCCGTCGATGAAAGGGCCTTTTTTTGTGCTTCGTGCCATCCCCTGCTTCCTTTTCGGGCGCGCCAGGCGCCTGCTAAAACGATCTCACGTGCCCGCCACCCGGGCCCGGGCCTACTTCTTGCGGCGGTTGACGATAAACGTGTCGGTGCGCTTGTTGTTGCGTGTCTTGTAGCCGCGCGTCGGCTGGCCCCACGGGGTGACCGGATGCCGCCCGCCCGAGGTTTTGCCTTCGCCGCCGCCGTGCGGGTGATCGACCGGGTTCATGGACACGCCGCGGTTGGCGGGGCGAATCCCCTTCCAGCGATTGCGCCCGGCCTTGCCGATGGTGACGTTTTCGTGATCCGTGTTGCCGACCTGCCCAATGGTGGCCATGCAGGCAACCAGCACCCGCCGGGTTTCGCCCGAGGGGAGCTTAAGCAGGGCGTAGTCGCCTTCCTTGGCGACCAGCTGGGCCGAAGCGCCGGCCGAGCGCACCATCTGCGCGCCCTTGCCGGGTCGCAGCTCGACGTTGTGCACGGTGGTGCCGGCCGGGATATTGGTCAAAGGCAGCGCATTGCCGACCAGGATGTCGGCTTCCGGCCCGCTCATCACGGTTTGGCCGACCTTGAGGCCGACCGGCTGGAGGATATAGCGCTTGTCGCCGTCGGCGTAGCTGATCAGCGCGATCCGGCTGGACCGGTTCGGGTCGTACTCGATGGTCGCGACCCGGCCCGGAACGCCGTACTTTTCGCGCTTGAAGTCAATCAGGCGCAGCATCTTTTTATGCCCGCCGCCCTGGTGCCGGACGACCAGGTCGCCCATGTTGCGGCGGCCCCCGGTACGCTGCTTGACCACCACCAGCGGCTTGTAAGGCTTGTCGGTGGTGATGTCGTCGTTGACCAGGGTGGTTTTGAAGCGCAGGGTCGGGGTCAGCGGTCGGTATGTTTTGATCGGCATGGTGTGTCTTCTCGCGGGAGATCGGGTGCTGGGGCGCCTACAGGGTGTCTACGTACTCAGGCATCTTTTCGCCGGCCTGGAGGCGCACATAGGCCTTTTTCCAGTCGGGCTTGTAGCCGGAAAACTTGCCCCGGCGGCGCTCCTTGCCAAGGTAGTTGGCGGTGCGGACCGCAGCGACCTTGACCCGGAACAGGGCTTCGACCGCCTGCTTGACCTCGGTTTTTGTTGCCCGGGTCGCCACCTCAAAGACCAGGGTGGCTTCGGCTTCCTTGACCTGGAGGCCCTTTTCCGTGATCACGGGGCGGCGCAGGGTGGTGTGCAGTGTGGGCATGGCTTAGGCTACCTGTGCCTTTCGCAGCTGCGCGAGCCGGCGCTTCGAAACAGTCTTGCGCAGCGATTCCTGCAGGGTTTCAAGCGCGGACCGCGAAAAGATGGCGCGGTCGTTGCGCAGGACGTCATAAGGGTGCACCTCGGTCGAGAGCAGCAGCTCGACCCGGTCGAGGTTGCGCGCGCCGAGCACGGTGTTGGCGGCAAGCTCCTGGCTCGACTCGACCAGCAGCACCGTGCGCTTGGCGTCCAGGGTATCGAGCGCTTGGCGGTAGAGCCGGGTCTTCGGCTCCCCCAGCGCCAGGGTGTCGACCACGATCAGCTTGCCTTCGGCATACTTGGCCGCAAGCGCCGAGCGGAGCGCGCCCAGGACCTTTTTGCGCGGAAAAGCGTAATCATACGAGCGCGGCTGCGGCCCGTGCACGGTGCCGCCATGGCGCCAAAGCGGCGAGCGCACGGAGCCGACCCGGGCCCGGCCGGTTCCCTTCTGCTTCCACAGCTTTTTGCCGGAGCCAGAAACCAGCTTGCGATTCTTGGTCGCCGCGGTTCCCTGACGCATGGCGGCGCGGAAGTGCTTGACTGCTTCCCAGACCAGGCCCTCGTTGACCGAGCCGGGCGCAAAGATCTCGTCCGCCAGCTCAAAGGTCCCGACCGGCTCGCCCTTCAGATTGTGTACATCGATGCTTGCCATTGGCTTCCGTTCCGCAGCGCCAGGGGGAGAATCTCCTGGCCTGCCCTGGTGATGGTTCCGCGCCCGGAGGCGGTTACTTCTTCTTGGCCGAAGCCTTCTTGGACGCCTTCAACGGATCCACCGTGCCGGCGCCGGCAAAGCCGCGGCGCTCGCGCGGGGGCGCCTTGGGCTTCGAAATCATGACGAAACCGTCTTTTGCGCCCGGCACCGCGCCCTCGACCATGATCAGGTTTTCGTCCAGATCGATGCCGCGGATGCGGAGGTTGCGCACCGTGGTGCGGTCGGTGCCGTAGTGGCCCGGCATGCGCTGGCCGGGAAAGACGCGCGACGGAAAACTGGACGCGCCGATCGAGCCCTGCACCTGAAACATGTGCCCGTGCGACTTGGGCCCGCCGCCGAAGTTGTGCCGGCGGACCACGCCGGAAAAGCCCCGGCCCTTGCTTGTGCCGACCACGTCGACGTATTTCTCGTCCGCAAAGATATCGACCAGCACCCGGTCGCCGGCCTTGACCCCGACCTCCGGCTCTTCGCCGTCCCGGGGGGGCCGCACAGCCTCGACGCCCACTTCCTTGATGAGCCGCACCGGCGCCACCCCGTTCTTGGCGAAGTGGCCTGCCTGGGGCTTGGTGACCTTGGACGCCTTGACGAACTCGACCAGGCCGATCTGCGCCGCGTCGTAGCCGTCGCGCGCCGCGGTTTTAAGCTGCGTGACCACGCAGGGCCCTGCCTGCAGCACGGTGATCGGGTGCACATCGCCCCGTTCGTCAAAGACCTGCGTCATGCCGATTTTCTTGCCTAAAATGCCGGTGACCGCCATCTGTTTCCTTTCCTCATCATGCGCCCTTCCGGCTCGGGGGTGCACTGCCGGTACTGCGACTTCCTTGTGGTGCTCCGTACGCACAAACCCCGACGCGCCCGGCGCTTACTTTTCAAACGCCTTGATCTCAACATCGACCCCGGCCGGCAGGTCGAGCTTCATCAGCGCGTCCACGGTCTGCTGGGTCGGCTCAAGGATATCGATGAGCCGCTTGTGGGTGCGGATCTCAAAGGCTTCCCGCGACTTCTTGTCGACGTGCGGCGAGCGCAGCACGCAGTACTTGTTTTTGACCGTCGGCAGCGGGATGGGACCGGCGACCTGCGCGCCGGTCCGCTTGGCCGTGTCGACGATCTCGCCGGTTGAGGTATCGAGCACCCGGTAGTCGTACGCTTTGAGGCGAATGCGAATTCTTTGTCCAACCATGTGGCTCAACTATCTTTCCGCGGGAGCTCCCGCTTGGAACCCGAAAAACAC
>CALMAN010000127.1 GCA_937859835.1 uncultured Acidipila sp.
CCCCGTGGTAGTATGCCGCGCATGGGACTGATCATTCTTCTTGTTGTTCTTTTGCTGCTTTTTGGGGGCGGCGGCTACTACATGGGGCCGGGCGTCGGTTATTACGGAGGAGGCGGGCTCAGTCTGGTTCTGCTTCTGATCGTTCTTTACCTGCTGTTTGGTCGAAGCCGCACCCGGCTTTAGCCGCCCTGCTCCCCGCGCGCCTGGTAGCGAGCCGGCGCCAGCATTCACAATGGCTCTCCCCGCGCGTTCTGCCTAGGCTGCGCGATACGGCAGTGCCTGCGTCAGCGCGCCGGTCGCGGCGTACCAGTTTCGGCCAAATCCGGACGGCCCGGCCGCCCAGCCATGCCACCCCCCGTCGCCCTCAGCGATCGCCCCGGTAGAGCAGATCGCGAATCGCGTGCCGTCGCGCCTCGTTGACTTCGCTTGCGGCCCGGCGCTCGTCGGCGTCCACGCTCCGCTTCGCCGCTTCCCCGTCGGGCTCGGGAGCACTGCAGGCCGGGCAGCGATTGCTGAACCCGGGCTTGCCCGGCCGGAGCTCAAACTCTTCTTCGCACACCGCGCACGTTTTGATCGGGAAAGGCATACTCACCTCGGTCGGGTTGTAGTGTGTGGCGGGCTTGGCCCAGGGGGGAGCTAGGCAGCCTTTTTCCTGACGCCCGCGCCCGTCCGCTTGGAAGCAGTCTTTTTCGCTGCCGTTTTCGTGCTTGCCGTCCTCTTTGCAGGTGCTTTCTTGGCCGCCGGCTTCGCGACGCTGCGACGCTCGCTCGCGTTGGGGCTCTTGCTTTTGGCTTGCTTCGCACGCTGGCCGCCCTCGGCCACCTGCTTCTTGCGCGAGCGCTCATGATCTACCGGCTTGCCGCCATTTTTCGACGCCGGCTTTTTGCGACAGCTGCCTTCTTCATGCTCGGCTTTCCCCGGGACCGGCTCGAACCCGGGCCAGCATCGTGATGTTTTTGCATCCGCCTTGTCTGCCATCTGCAGTTTCCCCCGCCGCCCGGTGGCGGCCCATGGAGCGCTTGGAGGCAGAAAGCGAGGGGAAACGTTGCAAGCCGCGGGCAGTACACATGCGTGTACTGGGAAGATGCCGCCTGTCAAGTTGGCCGCCGCCGGCATGCGCCGATCCCCGCGATGGGACGCGCCAAGCGGCATGCGCGCTCCCGGCCTGGCGGCGCGGAAAGGGGGGCGCAGCCGGCCCCCTCGGGCTCCTTCCCCGGCGAAGGCCCGGGCCATCCGCCCTTGCTATACTTGCCTCACGCCTGAGGTCCGCCGAATCCCTATGTCCCCTATCTCCTCAAACACACGCCGTACCGCGTTTTCCCTGGTTCTTTTCTTCACGGCGTGCGGGTTGGCCGGGGTGGTGGCAAGCCAAAAGGTGCGGGCGCAAGCGGGCGACAGCGACCAGGACTTTCGCGATTCGCTGAAGCAGTTTGCCGGCGTGTACGCAACGGTTGCGGCCAACTATGCCGAGCCCTTTACCGGGGACAAGCCCAACGACACCATCTACGACGGCGCCATCCCGGCCATGTTGCGCACCCTCGACCCGCACTCGAACTTTTTCGACCCGAAATCCTACGGCAAACTGCAGGAAGAGCAGCGAGGCCGCTACTACGGCGTCGGCATGCTGATCCAGCCGCAGCTGATCGGCGACAAGCAGCGCACCGTGGTGTTGAAGCCTTTCGCCGGAACCCCTTCCTACAAGGCCGGCATCCATCCAGGCGACATCATCACGGACGTGGATGGCAAGTCGACCGACGGGCTGGATTCGAACGACGTGGTCGCCCTGCTGAAGGGCGAAAAGGGCACGCATGTCAAGGTGACGGTGGCGCGAGCGGGCGACCAGCCCGGCAACGCGGAGTCGCTGACCTTTGACCTGGTGCGGGCCGAAATCCCGAACAACTCCGTCGATCTGGCCTACCAGATCCAGCCCGGCATCGGGTACATCCACATCAAGGCCGTGCAGGAAACCACGGGCAAAGAGGTAGGGGACGCGCTCGGGAGCTTTGGGGAGCTGAAAGGGCTGGTGCTCGACCTGCGGGACAATCCGGGCGGCCTGCTGAACCAGGCGGTCGCTGTGTGTGACCAGTTCCTCAAGCGTGGCCAGGTGATCGTGTCGCAGCGCGGCCGCGCCTACCCGGAGCAGGTGTACCGCGCCAACCACGGCAACGACGGCAAAAACTACCCCATCGTGATCCTGACCAATCACGGAACCGCTTCGGCGGCGGAGATCATCTCGGGGGCGCTCCAGGATCACGACCGGGCGCTGATTGTCGGCACCACGACGTTTGGCAAGGGGCTGGTGCAAACCGTCTACCAGCTGAGCGACAACACCGGCCTTACCCTGACCACCTACCACTACTACACGCCGAGCGGCCGGCTGATCCAGCGCAACTATGAGGGTGTGTCGCTCTACGACTACTACTCAAACCACACCAAGCCGCAGAACGACAAGGACCGCGAGGTCAAGCTGACCGACTCAGGCCGGACGGAATACGGCGGCGACGGCATTGCGCCGGACGTGCCTTTCGATGAGCCCAAGCCGGTCCATATCCAGCGCGTCCTGATCGCGCACTATGCCTTTTTTGATTTTGCCCAGCAGTATCTCGGCAAGCACCAGGTCGCCAAGGACGCGCAGGTAACGCCCGAGATGCTGGATAGCTTTAAGCAGTTCCTCCATGCCCGCGACATCGCCTTTACCGACGCGGAGATGGCGCCCGTACTGGACTGGGTGAAGGCCAACATCCTGGCGGAGCTGCTCAGCACCGCCTACACCGAAGAGGACGGCGCACGGGCGCGCGCCGAGTGGGACCCGATGGTCAAAAAGGCGGTCGCTGTAATGGGGCAGGCCGCCACTCTGGAACAGGCTGCCGAGCGCGCCGATGCGGCCAAGCAGGCAGCCCACAGCAGCATGCCGTCAACCATGTAACGAGGTTTCAGGTCAGCTTCAGGGCCGGGCGCGGCTCGGATCTCGTTTTGCCCCGGGGGATAGCGGTGGAGTCAGGGTTTCGCTTTGCCACAAACGCCGACGTGCCTGCGATTGTGTCCCTTGTCAACGCGGCCTACCAGGTGGAAAAGTTCTTCAAGATCGGCGAGCGCACCCACGAAGGGGAAGTGGAAACGCATCTCCAGAGCGGGCGGTTTCTGCTGCTTGAAGATGAGCGCGGGCTGGCCGGGTGCATCTACGTCGAGCTCCGCGGCGAACGGGGCTACATCGGCATGCTGTCTGTCTCGCCCGACCGGCAGCGCCAGGGCCTGGGCACACGGATCATGGCGGCCGCCGAAGAGTTTTGCCGGGAGATGGGCGCCCGCTTCGTCGACCTGACGGTTGTGGACAAACGCACGGAGCTCCCACCGCTGTACGAGCGATTCGGCTACCGGATTACCGGCACGGCGCCCTTTCCGGCCGAGGAAATGCCGGTGCGGATGCCGTGCTCGTTTGTGACCATGTCCAAGCCGCTGATGGGCGGGTCGTGACCGGAGCAGCTGCGAACTACCCCTAGCGCCCCGGCCTGTTCCTCGCCTGGGTTAGGACGCCTGGCTTAGTGGTTGCTGGGTGTCGCCTTGCCGCCGGGCATGCGGAAGCCGGGCGGTTTGCCTTGTGCGTTCTTTATGTTGATGATGCCGCAGCTTTCGCGTCCGCCTGCGTTGCCGGAAGGGTCGGTTTTCATGTCGTCCGCCGCGTCGTGGATCATCAGGGACGTGCCCCCGTTTGCAAACACAGAGTTGGGCGCCTTCGGATCAAGCGAAATGTCCTTGGTCGTGAAAGTCTTTTTGACCATCCCGTCATCGCCCACGTTGAGGTTGACCGGCATATCCCCGGCGTGATGCCCCTGCGGGTTGTCGATGCCGTGCTGCTTGCCCCCGGGGTTCAGGAGCGGTCCGGCGGTTTTGAAGTCGGGCGTGTCGCACCTGGGAAACTGGTGCACATGGATGGCGTGGACGCCGGGGTTGAGGTTTTTCAAATCAACGTCGACCTTGACGTCGTTCTTCTCGCTGATCAGGGTCGCTTTCCCGCCGTCGCGGCCGTCCGCGGTTTCCATCTGCACGGTTACCCGGTTTGGCGTGCTTTGCGCCCCTGCCAGGCAGCCAAGCAGCAGCATCCCCGCAGCCCATGCCCCTATTGCCAGTTTCATCCGTTCCCCTTTTCGCCCGCGGCTCTGCGCTGACCGGCTCGATTCTATTACATGCTGCCTGCCGTGGCACGGCCCGCACAGGAGCCTGG
>CALMAN010000128.1 GCA_937859835.1 uncultured Acidipila sp.
GCTCATCTTTTTCGCTGGGCGAACAGAAAACGTGTGGGTGGCGGTGGCGCTGCTGAGCCTGGCCGCTGCCGCCCACCAGGGCTGGGCGGCCAACCTGCTGACCATTGCGTCTGACCTGTTTCCATCCGCGGCGGTTGGCACGGTCACTGGCATCGGCGGCATGGCGGGATCGGTGGGTGGGCTCCTGTTTGCCGCTGCGGTCGGCTGGGTGCTGACCCGGTTCCATGTGTACAGCGCGCTGTTTGTTGTGTGCTCAGGCGCTTACCTGCTGGCGCTCGGGATCTTTCGGGCGCTGGTTCCGCGGCTTGCTCGCGTGGATGGATTGCTGCTGCCGGCCGCCGGGGCGCGGGGCCAATAATCACACTCCCGTAATTATCTGGATACATGCCGTACATCCGCCGCCGTTACGGTCGCCTGATGACGTTGCGCGCGCGCCGCCGAGTCCCCTGCCCGACCCCAGGCTTCCACCCAGATCACTCCCGGACAAAAGGCCAGAAACAGGGCCAGAAACAGGGCCATAGACAGGGCATGCTGGGAGGCCGGGCGCAGTGCGCCCCCGTCGCGGTTTTCTCCCTGCTGCTTCTGCTTCTCGCGAGCGCTGTTCCGGTGCGCGCGCAAACCAGCGACGTATCCAGTTCGATCACGGGCACCCTCAAGGACAGTGCCGGCCAGGTTGTCGCCGGGGCCGCGGTGCGGGCGACCGAAGCCGACACGGGCTTCACGCGCGAGGTGCAGAGCAGCGCCGATGGCAGCTTCCAGGTGCCGCTGCTGCCGGTGGGCCGGTACAACCTGACCGTCACGGCGCCGAGCTTTGAAACCTACCGGCAGAACAACATCGATGTCCGGCTGGGCTTCAGCAGCCCGGTCGATGTGGCCCTGATCGCGGGCTCCACCAGCGAAACGGTGACGGTCACCGCGAACGCGAGCATCCTGAACACCGAAACCTTTGATGTTTCCGACGGGCTGAACCAGCGCTCGGTTGAGGACATGCCGATCACCTCGCGCAACACCTTTAACCTGGCGCTGCTGGTGCCCGGTCTGAACGGCACCCGCGATGACGAGTTCGGCAACCCCACCTTTGCATTCGGCGGGCTCCAGCGCAAGGCCTTCATGATCGATGGGATCGACAACACCCAGCGTGGCGGCCCTGGCCGGCTCGGTATCTTTTCGCCGGAAGACGTCAAGGAGATCCGGGTCGTGGCCGGCGCCATGGATGCGCAGTACGGCCGCACCGTGGGCGGGATCGTCAACTCCATCACGCGCGGCGGCACCAACGAGGTGCATGGGGAAGGCCTGGTGCTCGAACGCAGGCCTGGGCTGATCTCCAAACCCTCCCTGTCGGCGACCAAGCCGTTTCAACAGTGGGCCACATACTCGGTCAACGTGGGCGGCCCGCTCATCCACGACCGGCTGTTTTACTTCATCAGCGGCGAGTACGAGCCGGAAGACGGAGCCCACCCGATCACGATCACGCCGGCCAACGCCGCCGCGCTGGAGCTGCCCGCGTCGGAGCTGGGCAGCGCTCCGTTCAAGCAGAGATTTCAGTCCTACCTGGCGCGCATCGACTGGCAGCTTGACCCGGCAAACGACGTTTACTTCCGCTCCTCGTACTACAAGACCCCGTCGCAGTTCAACACCTCGGGCGGCCTGATGACGATCTCGTCCAGCAACAACTTCAACGACAAAGACCAGACAGACGCGGCGCAGTGGTCGCGTATTCTTTCAAGCCGCGCGCTGAACGAGCTGCGGTTCGGCTACCTGCGCCGCATCTTTGACCGGCCGCCGGTAAGCGGGACCCTTGGCCCTACCATCACCATCAGCAACGTTGCCAACCTCAACTCAAACACCAGCGCCGGGCAGCACTACGAAGAAGACCAGTACAACGGCATCGACGACTTCAGCTACGAGCTGGGCCCGCACCAGCTGCGCTTCGGCGCCGACATCGACTCGATCCACGTGGTCTCGATCGACCGGCTCGCGTTTCAATACACCTTTGCGACCCTGGCGCAGTACCTTGGGACACTTGAGGGCGCCACCAATCCCGCGACGGGCAAGCCCTACAACTACACCCAGCTCACCGAGGCCTTTGGCAACAACACGGCCGAGCACCGCACCACGCCGATCAACTTCTACGCGCAGGATCACTTCCAGGTGACGCCGGCTTTGAGCCTTTCCTACGGGCTGCGCTGGGAGTACCGCATCTTTCCCAGCCTGAACAGCAATGCGCCGCTTGCCATTTCGCGCAGCATCCACAGCGACTATCTGGACTTCGCTCCGCGGCTCGGCTTTGCCTACCGTGCCGGGGCGCGCACGGTGGTGCGCGGAGGCTACGGCATCAACTACGACACGCTGAATCTGCGGCTTATCTCGCTGGTCGACCGCTCAAACGGCGCACAGGTGCAGACCTTTACCGTGAATGGCACCGCGGCCGGGGCGCCCCAATACCCGGGCGCCTTTGCCGGGCCGGCGAGCCAGTTTGCGGTCAAGTCAAGCGTGTACGGCTTTGCCCCCAACTTCCGGACCCAGTACGCCCAGCAGAGCGACCTGGCTGTTGAGCAGCAGGTAGGGCAAAACTTTTCCCTGACCCTGGGCAGCCAGCTGTACCTGGGCCGGCGCGCTCCCGTGCTGATCGATACCAACCTGGGCGCCCCCAAGTCGCTGCTCGCCAACGGAGCGCCGAACTTTACCGGCAGCGTGCGGCCCAACAGCAGCTACAACCAGATTTTTGCTCTCGAATCAGTTGCGAACGACACCTACTACGGCGGGTATCTTGACCTGCGCAAGCGCTTCAGCCGGGGCCTGCAGTTTGACGCCTCCTACACGCTCGGCTGGGCATTGAACAACAACGATTCGGTCGGGGATAACGGCAGCAATGTTACCGACTCGACCGACATCAACCGGGATTATGGCTGGTCTTCGAGCGACCAGCGGCACCGCTTCGTGATCCAGGGGGTGTGGCAGCCGCGGGTTCGCGATGCCGGGCTGGTCACCGCCGTGCTGGACGACTGGATGCTGGCCACCGACGCGACCGTGACCTCGGGCTTTCCGTACTCGGCGCTGGCCGGCTCGGACCTGAACGGGGACGGGGTGAACAACGATTACGCGCTGTTCGCCTCGCGCAACAGCTTCCGCGGCCCCTTGTTCCGCGAGTGGAACCTGCGCGGCAGCCGCACCTTCCCGCTTTACCGGGACCGGGTGTCGCTCGAAGCGATTGCGGAAGCGGAAAACCTCTTGAATTCAACCAACATCGCCTGCTCGGCGGCCGGTTGCGCGGGCGCGGTGAACACCACCTACGGCACCAACCTGAGGCAGCCGCCCAATCCCAGCTTCGGCACCTACACGAGCGCCTTCAACTCCAGGCAGGTCCAGCTTGGGGGTCGGATACGCTTTTGATCCGCGCCCTGCTTCTGCTCTGCCTGCTTCCAAGCGCACTGGCCGCTCCGCAGCCGCCCGCCCGCGGTGCGGCCCATAAACTGCTTGTGATCTCCGTGGACGGCCTGGACTGGCGCTACCTGCGCGATCGCAACAGCACCGGCCTCCTGATTCCGAATCTGCGCCGGCTGCTTGCCGGCGGCGAAGTGACGGACGGCGTGACCGGGGTGTGGCCGACCATCACCTGGCCCTCGCACACCTCCATCCTGACCGGGGTGCGGCCGGACCAGCACGGGATCCTGGGAAACAGGCGGCTCAAGGCCGAGGGCGGCGATTACTACTGGTCGGCGAGTCTGATCCGCACCCCCACCCTGCTGAGCTGCGCCGCGGCCCATGGGCTCACGACGGCGACGGTGACCTGGCCCGTGACCCTGGACGCGCCGGTGACCTACAACCTGCCCGAATACTTCGCCCGCCGCAATGGCGGCTCCATGGACCTGCTCACGGTTGCGTCCCGGGCCGTTCCTCCCACGCTGGTCGCGGAGATCAGCAAGGACGAACCCTCCTTTCCGCAGCAGTGGATGGATGACCGGACGCGCACCCTTGCCGTTGTGTGGCTGCTCCGGCACCGGCAACCGGACCTGCTCCTGGTGCACCTGGTCGATCTCGATTCGGACCAGCATGATCTTGGTCCCTTCAACGGAACCAGCCGCGCTACCCTGGAGCGCTCCGACGAGTTGATCGGGCAGATGCTGGCGGCCTTGCCGCCGGAGTACGACATCGTCGTGACCTCGGATCACGGCTTTGAGCGGGTGGATCAGGTGGCCGATCTCCCGGTGCTGCTGGCACAAAAAGGCATCCCAGGGACGGCGCAATCGCTGGGCGGCATCGCCACCACGGGCGATCCGGCGGTTGCGGATTTTCTGCGCGCGGAGTCGCAGGAGGGCAAGGACGGGATTGGCGCCATTGTGCCCCGCGAGCAGGTGCTGCGGTATGCTCCGGAGCTCGCAAGCGCTTTGCTGGTGGTCCAGCCGCAGGAGCACTTCATGTTCCGCTACGGGCCTTCGCCGGCCGGGGCCTACCTGGTGCCGCCCACCGAGAAAGGGAATCATGGCTTCTGGCCCATCCGGGGCGACTACGGGAGCGTGTTTCTGCTCAGCGGCCCGGGCGTGCGTCCCCGCTTCGAACCCCGCATCGAGATGACCTCCATTGCCGGGAGGCTGTCCGCTGTGCTCGGCATCTCCTGTGCCGCGCCGTAGCGGCCCCGGCGCACTTCGGTAGGATGGGGAAGTGCAGGTGCAGGGCGCGGGAGCGCCCTGTTAAACGGGAAGCCGGTGGAACTCCGGCGCTGTCCCGCAGCGGTAATGGGAACGAACAGCATACGGTGTGCCCTCCTGACCGGGCGGGCGCCCACGCACTGCGCCGGAGAAGTCCGGGGTGGGAAGCGGTGCCCAGTAGGCGGCCCAAAGCCCGAATACCGGCCTGCCGCCACCACCGCGGAGGAGTGCCAGGCGCTCCCACTGCGGGTGCGCCTGGAAAGTGCGGCCTCGCGGACTGGGCCTGTGTCTTTCACGTTTCGTGGCCGCGGGCAGGCCTTGCCTGCGCAGCCAGGGCCGACGTGCGCAACGGTGGTTCCCCGCTCGAAGAGGAACCGCATCCATGAAGCAATTCCCCGCCGGACGTATCGCCACCGCATCGCTGGGCTTTCCGCGTATTGGCCAGCAACGCGAGCTGAAGAGCGCACTTGAAAGTTACTGGAAGGGCCAGACCGCGGAGGCCGAACTGCTGGGAACGGCAAAGCAGCTGCGGGAGCGCCACTGGCTGCTGCAAGGGGAAGCGGGCCTCGCATACCTGCCGGTGAACGACTTTTCGCTCTACGACCAGGTGCTCGATGCGCTGGTGCTGATCGGCGCCACCCCGGCGCGCTTCGGCACCGGGGAGGTGACCACGGAGCGCTACTTCGCCATGGCCCGCAACAGCCGTGAGCAGACTGCCATGGAGATGACCAAGTGGTTTGACACCAACTACCACTACCTGGTGCCGGAGTGGTCGGCTGAGCTCCCCTTTGCCGTGGACACACGCAAGCTGCTCGGCGAGCTGCGGGAAGCGCGGGCGCTGGGGCTCCGAGCGCGGCCGGTTCTGCTTGGGCCGGTCACGCTGCTGCGGCTGGGTAAGCCGGTAGACGACGGGGATCCGCTGCTGCTGCTACCCCGGCTGGTCGAGGCCTATGTCGCGGTTCTGGGCGCGCTGGCGGCCGAAGGGGTGGAGTGGGTGCAGGTCGACGAGCCGTGCCTGGTGACCGACCTCCCGGCCGCTTATGCCGAGGCGTACCGCACCGCCTATGCTGCCTTCTCGCAGCTTTCTGTCAAGCTCATGCTGACGACGTACTTTGGGGCGCTCGGGGCGAACCTGCCGCTTGCGCTTTCGCTCGGCACGGCGGGCCTCCACATCGATGCCGTGCGGGCCCCGGAGCAGGTGCAGTCCGTGGCCGACGGGCTTGCCCCTGCGCAAACACTGTCGCTTGGCTGCGTGGACGGCCGCAACATCTGGCTCGCCGATCTGTCCGCGTGCGAACAGCTGATCAAGCCGCTCGAAGCGCAGCTGGGGGCCGAGCGGCTGCTCCTTGCCCCTTCCTGCTCTTTGCTGCATGTGCCCTACGACGCCGCCGGGGAAGCGGTGCTTCCGGGTTGGCTGGCGTTTGCGCAGCAAAAGCTCGAGGAGCTTCGGGCGCTGTCGCTCGGGGAAGAGGGCGCGGGCGCAGTGTTTGCCGAGAACGCCCGGCGCAACCGGGAGCGCGCCCGCGCGGAATCGAGCATCGATGCTGCCGTGCGCACTGCGGTGGACAAGCTCGAGCAGCAGCACTTCCGGCGTGGCCGCCCGTACGCGCAGCGTGCGCCCATGCAGCGGGCCAGGCTAGGGCTGCCGCTGCTGCCCACCACCACCATCGGGTCGTTTCCGCAAACCGCGGAGGTCCGGCAAAAGCGCGCTGCCCACCGCAAGGGCCATCTCGACCTGGAGGCGTATGAGCAGTTTCTGCGGGAACAAACGGCAGACTGCATCCGCCGGCAGGAAGCGATCGGCCTCGATGTGCTCGTGCACGGCGAGTTTGAACGCAACGACATGGTGGAGTACTTTGCCGAACACCTCCGGGGCTTTGCCTTTACAAGCGGTGGGTGGGTGCAGAGTTATGGATCGCGCTGTGTCAAGCCGCCCATCATCTACGGCGATGTGTCACGGCCGGCTGCAATCACGGTCGGGTGGTCGCGCTACGCCCAGTCTCTTACCAGCCGGCCGGTCAAGGGCATGCTCACCGGCCCGGTCACTATCCTGCAGTGGTCGTTTGTGCGCGACGATATCCCGGAGCGCGACACGGCTTTCCAGATCGCCCGGGCGCTGCGCGATGAGATCGGGGACCTGGAGCGCGCCGGCATCGCCATCATCCAGGTCGACGAGCCGGCCCTGCGCGAAGGGCTGCCGCTGCGCCAGGCCGAGTGGGCCTACTACCTGAACTGGGCGACCGAAGCGTTTCGCCTGGCGACCAGCGGGGTTGCCGACAGCACGCAGATCCATACCCACATGTGCTACTGCGCGTTTGACGATGTGCTCCCGGCCATTGCTTCGCTCGACGCGGACGTGCTGAGCATGGAATCCGCGCGCTCGCGCATGGAGATGCTGGACGCTTTCCGGCGCGAAGGCTACCCCAACGAAATCGGCCCCGGCGTGTACGACATCCACACCCCGCGCATACCCCCGGAAGCGGAGATGCGGGGGCTTCTGGAACTGGCGCTGGAGGTGCTGCGGCCGGAGCAGGTGTGGGTCAACCCCGACTGTGGCCTGAAGACGCGCGCCTGGCCCGAGGTGACGGCGGCGCTCACCAACCTGTGCCGTGCGGCGGAAGCGATGCGGGCGCGTTTGGCGGGCTGAAGGCGGGCAGTTGGTCCACTTTGGTGCTGTGGCGCGAGGGCGGCCTCGCTGCCGCCAGGAGGGAAAGCGCACCATGCAGGCAC
>CALMAN010000129.1:0-2398 GCA_937859835.1 uncultured Acidipila sp.
TCCTGACGGACAAGGACCAACCTGCGGCCTCGGAGAAGGCGCAAGGGACCCCGCTGTCGTGCCCTCCTGAAGTGAACTACATGGCTGCCATGAGTCTTAAGACTTCTTACGTCAACACGAACTTGTATGGCGGTCGCCAGAGGATGAAAACGGAACGGCGGTACGCCTGTCAAGCGTGCAGGGGCGCGCGGCGTCACCCAGACGGTACTGGAGTAACGAACGTCGACCCAGGTTGTCCGGGAATGCGACAGGTTTACTCTCCGGCTTGCCAGGCGAGGGCTTCCGGATGCTTCCTGAACCCAGGTTCCTTTGGCCGGAGCATGCCGTCAGACCCGCCGAAGACGCCTCAACCAGAAATGCGCTCGGGAGATTGCCAGCTCTCAAAAGGTTCTCGCTCTGGCTGCCGTTGTTCTGCCGCGCGCAAGCTCCCCGCTGTGTCCGGCGCAGGTACCGGCGCAACGGCAACATCCACTCAGCATTGAGCTGGAGGGGTTGACTCCTGTTGAATGTTCTTGACGTCAGGGCTCACGGCTTTTCTAAGCTCGTTACCCTGCTTCATAACAGCAGCGTTTCTACTTCTGAGATCCGCGAAGGCTTCTGCGGCGGAGTCTGCGTAGCTGTGTCTGAGCATCATTTGCAAACGCTTGCAGCGCTTCTGCCCTGGGAGTCCGGCAAAGGTTCATTGGTCCTTACAAACGCCGTTGTGGGAAAGGAAACCCGCATCACACCCAGAAGAAAGGCTGATAAGCGATGGCTAAGCAGGGCTTACTTCGCGGTCCGAAGTTCAACATGCGTCACACAACGATCATCGAAGCCGCTTTGCCCTTTGTGCAGATGCTGAAGGCATCTCCGGCCGTGAAGAAGATCTCACTCGGCGTGATCAAGCCGGCAAGCAGCGGGCAGTCGCGCAGAAGCGCGTCCCACCAGATCAAGGCACTTGTCTTGCCGACCGCTGTTCGGTTTAGCTTCCGGGGCGGAAGCTCCGTGCAGCAGTTCCACGTCTTCGGGCCAGATCTGCGCGAGATCTCGAAGCTGGCAACTGACTGGAGCTGAACCAGCAATCCGCCACTTCTCTCAAACACAACGACGCCTGCAGAGCCAAAAACGTTCTTCACTCCCGGGCGTCGGGCCATGTAGCCATGGCGAGGTTCACTCTCCACGTGAGCTCTTCGCGTGAGGCCCCATCCTTGGCCGGGATGGAAAGTCCATGCAGTACCCTTTCGCCGTCATGCCATCACTCTAGACTGTGCGGTCTTGATGTGGTCTCCACGGCTTACAGCAGTCGGGCACAGGCAGCGCTCTCGCTTGCCGCGGGAGCTTCGGCTACTATCCAGACTCGGAATTTGTGCACGTCGACGTAGGCCCGGTGCGCAGTTGGGTTCTGAGATGAGCTGCCGTTTCGCTCGCCGGCTCCTTCGATCTAGCGAGTACAGGAGCCGCAGTGCCGGCAAAAGGTGTGATTCATGCGATGGGCTGTGACCATGAGAATGCTGCCAATAAATGTTACGCACACTTCTGCCGCGTGCGACGGTAAGCTGTCGCCGAAGTAGGCGCCGAAAAAGATAAAGCACAGACCTAATCCCATGAGGAGAAGGATCCGCAGCCGGCCATGGCGGCGGAAGCCGCGGATAAGAGCAATCGCGCCGATGAGCGCTATGCCGATAGCGAAGGTACGATGGGTCCGCTCCTCGCCTGGCAGAAAATGCGCCAAAGGCGCAGAGAACGAGATGAGGACGGGCGTTACGATGCAGTGGACCACGCAAAGCACCGAGGCCCATACGCCGACACGGTCAGGAGAAAGGGCGAAGCTGTTGAGAGTTCGCATGATCGGAGTTTCCAAGCTTGAGGGGATGTAGGCGAAGTTTCCCCCAAGCACTCTATACTTTAATGATAATGCATGTGCAGCAGCAGCCTGGCGCCTATCCACTCCCGCTCCGCAATCTTCAAATCGTAGACGCGAGTCCACCTGCATCAGCGGTACAATCCGGCAGGTACAGATAATGATCCGAAACACGCAACAGAAGCAAGCGATCTACTCGGCCCTCGAGCAGGCAGATCGCCCGCTTTCTCCAGAAGAAGTGCTCGGTCTGGCCGCCAAGAAGGTGGGACGTTTGAGTATTGCGGAAGATAACCCCGCTTAAGCGCAATCCGCGCGGATGCGGACACGGGTGGGGACTAGAGGGAACGATGGCCACAGAACAGGAGCCTTGGGCCGGAACACCGCGACAGGTTCTGGAACGCTTTTATGAGGCCGAACGGACTATATGGAGAGTGGAGACCGTGGGGGTACAGGCTTCATGCGATCCTCCATCTCGAGGTCGTGCTCCATCAGAGTCCCGATCTGCCCTGCGGGGGTGACTTCACCGGTCATGAAGGCTATCGAAGATAGGCCGATGCG
>CALMAN010000129.1:2498-10038 GCA_937859835.1 uncultured Acidipila sp.
CGGCTCTTCTCGATGTTCTCCGATCACCACGAACATAACGGAAGGCAGGTCTTGCATGGATATCGGATGTATCGGAGTGGGCAGCATGGGCGCGGCGATGATCCCCAACCTGGTCGAGGCCGGGCATACAGTCAGCGTCTGGAATCGTAACGCCGATGCAGGAACAAAGCCGGAGGGGGTCGCTGTGTTGGATCTCCCGGCAGAGGCGTTTGCGATCAAGGCCGTGCTCACGATGCTGGCGGACGATCGCGCCGTGCAGAGCGTGATCCTTGATGGCGACGTGCTCCGTGCGGCAATCAAGCACTGCGTGCACGTGATGATGGCGACCATCTCACCGGCCATCGTTGAGACTCTGCAGCAGGCGCATCGTCGTGCAGGCATCGCGTATGTGTCGGCGGCTGTGTTCGGCGTTCCTGCCATTGCCGCCAAAGCCGAACTGAACATCATGGTGGCTGGCACAAACAGGCCGTTGCAAAAGCGCAGGCGTTGTTCGACGCGCTGGGTCAGAAGACCTGGCCTCTCGGTGAAGATCCAAAGCACGCGAACATCGCCAAGATCGCCGGCAATCTCATGATCACCCTTGGCGATTGAAGCCATGGGTGAAGCAACGGCTCTCACCGAGAGCTACGGGTTCAAGGTGGGAGACTTCCTGAACATCGTGACCAATACGATGTTCGCGAGCCCGACTTATAAGCGCTACGGCGAAAACATCGCCCAGAACAGCTATGAGCCGGGCTTCAAGCCGACGCTGGGACTCAAGGACGTGAACCTTGCTCTCGACGCGGCGAAAGCGAAGAGGAGCTGAACTCGGGGCCGCACAGGTTGTGCTTCAAAAGCTGATGCTGGCCGTGGACCAGGGTCTTGGGGACAAGGCTTGGTCAGCCCTGGCCAAGGCAACGCGGCGCCGCGCAGGCGTAAAAGGCAGCGGAGCCAGAAATGACTAGCAGCGCACAGCAAAGCAGTCCGCAACCGCCTGTTTCGGGCCGGAACACCGCTGTGGACTTCGCGTCGCGGCACTTCTGCTTGCCTTGGGGGCGCAGTCGCCGCGCTTCTCAAGCATGCTGCGCCGCGGCCGAGTTGCTAAGCCTGCCCAGACATGGCTTGACCGATGAGCAGCACTCCGATGCAGCGTTACGACCCGTATTGCGCTGGCTGGAACAGCACACCGGCCAGACTGGCGAAGCGGCGGACTGGGCTGACGCAGCGGCCTTTCGTGAGAAACACGAGGAGCGAACCGTGCAAGAGCTCTATGGGACCTGCCCTGAAAACGCGAGTACCCGCATCGATCGCCAGTATCACGTCGAGAAACATCTACCGTTGGTCTTGAAGAGCTGGCGCAAATACGGGCTGAGCACAGTCGCGGCGTTCTTTCCGGAGGGCTCCGGAGAAGGAACCATCGCGATCTGTGTTTGTACCTTTCGAAATGAAGAAGGTGTCCGCGCCTCGTTTACCGCTCCGGAAGCCCGTGAGGTCATGGTGGATATCCGCGCTTTCACCGACGCCAAGCCCAGCCAGAGCTTGGGTAGCGCCCTGTGAGGCAGCACGAGACAAGGGTACAAAGACCGGCTTTGTAAGTCGCGATCAACGCGGTAAGCGGAAGTTGAGTCTGCAACGTCTCACCCTATCCGGCGATCGACCATGGTTTGGCGAATCGCGATGGGACACACAGGGTACAGCCGGCGCGACTGAATGTTTCGCAGAACTGCAGGCAAGCACCCACGCCTGAAAGGCTTACGGAGTCCATGTTGACAGGAACCAGAACATTGCATACATCTGCAGGAGGCTTACAGACGGTCCCACGTCGATGACCACGGCCTCATCGGCTCGTTCGGAAGGCTCAAAGCCCTTTCGAAGATCCGTTTACGGGCCATTTCGGTCATCATTCGCTTCTCGGCATCCGCAGTGTCCCGATGTTCAAGGAGACAGCCAGGTTCTCGGCCGCTTGCGTAGGGCAGTTGTCGAGCGAGTCTCTTTCGTCAGGAATATGCCGAGGTCCATGATCCTTGCGGGCCAGCCCAACGATCGCGGCTAGCCACGGTTCTTAGCGGCCGCCGCCGGTTGTGCAGCGACCTTTTAGGGTGGCATGGGCGTTTCGCTGCGTGCCGCGCGGCGGCCCAGGCGGTCGATGACCAACTGCGGCACCAGGCCTTCGACCGAGCCGCCTACCCGGAAAACCTCCTTGACCAGCCGCGAGCTTACATAGGAGTATTGCGCATCGGGCATGAGGAAGATGGTCTCGACCTCCGGGTTCAAGCGCCGGTTCATGTGCGCCATCTGCAGTTCGTACTCGTAGTCCGAGATGGCGCGGATCCCGCGCAGCACCGCGTGCGCCCCCTGGGCACGGGCGAAGTCCACCAGCAGTCCTTCAAAGGTCGCGACTTCAACGTTGGGGAACGCTGCCGTGCCTTCGCGCAGCATTTCCACCCGTTCCGCCACCGAAAACAGCGGGTTCTTTGCCGAGTTGCGCAGCACGCTCACGATCAGGCGGTCAAAAAGCTTGGCCCCGCGCGCCACCAGGTCCAGGTGGCCGTTCGTGACAGGATCAAACGAGCCCGGGTAAATAGCCGTTACCGTATGCACAGCGCTCCCGAATCTGGCAGGCGGAGGGACCCTCAGCGCAGCGTGACGGTAATGGTGCGCTGGTCTCCGCCGGCGGTTGCCATCACGATCTCCCCCGCAGCGCGCCGCCCGATCGAACTGAACTTTTCTCCCCACTCGACCAGCACAATCGCATCGTCTTCGAGGAGCTCCTCGATCCCGAGCTGCTCGACCTGGCGCTCGCTCTCCAGCCGGTACAGGTCCAGGTGGTAGAGCGAAACCGGCTTGCCCTCGCGCTCGCCCTCATACTCGTGGACCAGAGTAAAGGTCGGGCTGGTCACCTCGTCCGGCTCCGCCGCGTGCAAAGCTTCGGCAATCCCCTTGACCAGCGTGGTTTTGCCCGCGCCAAGCGTGCCGGTCAGGATCAGCAGAATCGGCGGGCTGAGAATCTTGAGGAGCTGCGGGCCCACGGCGATCGTTTCCGCTGCATTTGCGGTGTGAAACTCGAGCCTGCGCGTTGCCAGCTCTTCGGTCATTTCGGCAAGCCCTCCCACCAAACATACCCGTCTTTGCTCTCGGCGCGGAAGCGAAATGCGCGCCACAGGGTCCGCAGCACATCGGTAACCAGCAGGGTGTGCTCGTCGCCTTCGCGCACGGCGAGGTCCGCGGCCAGCCCGTGGAGGTACACCGCGGCCTCCACGGCTTCTTCCAGCTGTTCTGGGTACTGCGCCACCAGGGCAGCCACAATGCCGGTCAGCATATCGCCGGAGCCGCCTTTGGCCATGCCGGGGTTCCCAGTGGTATTGACGGCTACCGTGCCGGAAGGGTGCGCCACCAGCGTGCGCCAGCCTTTCAACACCAGGGTGACCCCGTATTCCCTCGCAAACCGGCGGGCCAGGCCGATCCGGTCGCCTTGTACTTCGGCTGTGGACAGGCCCGCAAGCCGGGCCATCTCCCCAGGATGGGGCGTAAGAATCACGCGCTGCGCGTCCCGGTGCGGTCGCTCCCGCAGGCGGCGCATGTCCTGGGCAAGGATGTTGAGCGCATCCGCATCCAGCACCAGCGGCACCTGGACCCGGTCGAGAAGCGCGTGAACGAGGGCTGCGGCGCCGGGGCTCTCGCCCAGCCCGGGCCCGGCAGCGACCACGGTCTTTTTCCGCAAGACCGCATCGAGCGGATCGCCAAAGAACTCCGTGTCGAGCGCCCCCTCCGCGTCCTCGGGCAGCGGCAGCGTCATCAGCTCGGGGGCGACCAGCGCGACCGTGTTGAGGATCGAGTCTGGAACCGCTGCCGTCACGAGGCCCGCGCCCGCGCGCAGGCCGGCGAGTGAAGCCATCGAAGGCGCGCCCGCCTTGCCGTGGCTGCCGGCAAACAGCACCACGTGCCCATGCCGGCCCTTGTTGTCATCGGCCTGGCGGGCCTTTTCCGTAATGCGCTTCGCGGAGCCGGTCCAGCGCAGCGCTCCCGCGGAAACAATCGCCTCGTCGGGCGAGCCGATCGCCGCGATCACAATCGGCTTGGTCGCCGAACCGGTGAGGTTGCCAAAAGCATGCGCCAGCTTCGGCGCGGTAAAGGTCACCACCGCGTCGGCCCGCACCGCGCCTTCCTGCTCGTAGGCGAACGAGTCCGCGTCCCAGCCCGAAGGCAGGTCCACGGCAACGACCGGGGTCGGCATGGGTGCGATCAGGTCGCGCATCCGGGCAGCCAGTCCTTTTAGGGGCGGCTTGAACCCGGTGCCCGTCATCGCGTCCAGAATCAGATCGGCCCGGGCAAACAGCGCGGCGAGCCAAGGCTCTGCGAGCTGCGCTTCTTCGGTGAGCTCGTGGACGGGAACCCGGGGCTGCGAGCGGCGAAACATCTCCGCCGGAAGGCCCGTGAGCTCATCGCTCCGGCCCAGCAGGAGCACGTGCGGCTCCCGGCCGGCCTCGGCCAGGGACAAAGAGGCAACGAGCCCGTCGGCGCCGTTGTTGCCCTTCCCGCAGATCGCCACGATGCTTCGCGCTTCAGGAAGTTCCGTGAGGACGAAGCGGGCCACCGCGGCACCGGCGTGCCCGGCGAGCTGCAGAGCAGAAACGCCGAACATCGCGGTGGTCACGCGATCGGTTTCGCGCATTTCCGCAGCTGTGAGGATCTTCATGGGCCCTTGCGCCTGGCGAAACCAAACGGCCTCGCAGAAGGCCGTTCGCCGGGCTGTCAGGGGCTAGGATGCCGGATTTACCGAAGCGCTGTTCCGGCTGCCGGCAGCCCGCTGTTTTCACGGGAAGCAAAATAGCTGTGGTCCCACAGGTTCTTGTAGAAGTAGCCGGTCAGCTCGGCTGCCTTGGGTCCAAAGGTAGGGCGGCCGCCCTCAAGAAAGATGACCGTCACGATGCGCCCATACTGCTGGGTGTCGGCAAAGCTGGCAAACCAGCCGAAGCGTGTGCCGTTGTTCGAGCAGGTGCCGGTTTTGCCCATCACCGGGAATTGGTTGAAGGATGCCCGCAGGGAGCGTGCCGTACCCCAGCCCACCGCGCCGGCCATGCCCGGCTCGATCTCCGGGATCAGGTTTTTGATGTCCAGCGTCCGCTTGACGCGCGGCTGATAGCTGTTGATGGCCTCGGGTGTGGTCGGGTGCTGCAGGTAGTAGAGCGTGCCGCCATTCGCGATCGCCGAAACCAGGGCGCCCAGCTGCAAGGGCGTCATCGAAACTCCCTCGCCAAAGGAGCACATCCGGCCCACGCCGCCCTTTGAGTCCGGCAGCGGCTGCGAAGGGTACACGCCGAGCTGCTCGTTGGGGATGTCGTAGCCGGCCAGCTCGCCCAGGCCAAACTCGTTGGCGTAGTGGCGCACCCGCTCAAAGCCCAAACGGCGGCCCAGCACCTCGAAGTACGGATTCACCGAGCGAGCTAGCGCGTCCGTCAGGTCCAGCGAGTAGTGGCCGCCCAGGTTGACCTGTGTGTCCTTGGTGATGATGCCCTCGGACAGCGCAGCCAGCGCGACCGATACCTTGATGGTCGAGCAGGGTTCGGCGCCGCTCGAAAGCGCGAGCTTCTGGTTGACCATGGCCAGGATGCGGCCGTTGTCCGGGTTGATGGCGACCACGGTGCCGTACATGTTGCCGAGCGCGTTGATGGCTGCTTCCCGCACCACCGGATCCTCGCCGGTCGTGATGTCACCCTGGCCCACATCCGAGCTGGTAAACGAGTCAGCCGAAAACTGTTCGGCATAGCGGTGGCGCGACGAAACACGCCGGTAGCGGCCATTCCGGCCTCGGACCAGGCGGGTCGTGGTCGAAGCGTACACCATCCGCGCCCCGTGGCCGCTGCCCACCACCCGGCGGCTGTGTTCAAGCGAGGCCAGGTGCCGGCGGGCGTGTGAGCTTTCCTGCACGTGCGCGGAAACCCGGGCACGGTGGCGACGTGTGCTTGCCGAAGCCAGGCTGCTCAAGGGAAGGAAGGCAAGAAGAACGGCGGCAATCAGAGGCAGAAAACGTCTCATCAGTAGCTTCCAGGTGAGTCGCCGGGGCAGGTTCCGCGGGCAGGTCCGGCGGGGCCGGAAGGGTTGTGGTTGCAGTGCCTCAAGTCGCACTGCGCAATCAAAAGCCAGATCCGACCATTGCTCTCGAGAAAGCGGGTCGGGAAAGCTCGCCGCGATCCGAGCAGGATGTAGCCACTGTAGCAAAGCTTTTCAGCTCGGAAGGAGAAACTGTGCTCCGCTAGTTACCTCCGCGTCGGAGAAAGGCAGGGATCTCCAGGTCCTCTTCTCCAGGGACCTCCACGCTTCCCGGCTCCGAGGCCTGGAACCGGCCGTCGAACACCGGTTCCTGCCGCGTTTCAGGAATGAGCGGCTCCCGGTCCCGAAAGAAGATCTCCCCTTCCGGGAGGCGCTCGGCTCCCTGCGCCCGGTCCGCGACCGTGCCCTGCCGCCGGCTCATGATCTCCGCGGATTCCTCCCTCCCTGCCAGCTCGCTGGCAAAACGCGGCTTCGCGCCCGGTGAGGCGGGCAGGGACTTGGCCGCTGCCACCGCCTGCTGGGCCGAAGCGCTCCGCTGCCCCGCCGGCGAGCCGCTCTGCCGAAAACCGGTGGCGATCACGGTAATTTTGACGTCGTCCCCCATGGTTTCGTCGAGCACCGCACCAAATATGATGTTGGCGTCCTCGTGGGCGGCGCTTTGGATCAGCGTCGACGCGGTGTTGACCTCGCTCAGCTTGAGCGAGGACGAGCCCGAAATGTTAATCAGGATCCCCCGCGCCCCGTCGATCGCGCCGTCTTCGAGCAGGGGCGACGCCATGGCTGCCTGCGCGGCAGCGATCGCCCGGTTTTCGCCCGCGCGCTGCGCCGTCCCCATCACTGCGTACCCCATGCCCGCCATGGTGGTCTTCACATCCGCAAAGTCGCGATTGATAATGCCGGGGATGGTGATGATGTCGGAAATCCCCTGCACCCCTTGCCGGAGCACATCGTCGGCCACGCGAAAACTCTCAAAAAAGCCCGCATCCTGCGCAACCGCGAGGAGCTTCTCGTTGGGGATCACAATCATGGTGTCTACTGCGTCGAGAAGCTCCTGCATCCCCCGTTCGGCCTGGGCCATTCGCCGCTTGCCTTCAAAACCGAACGGGCGTGTCACAACCGCCACGGTCAACGCGCCCATCTCGCTCGCCAGCGAGGCGATCACCGGCGCCGCTCCGGTTCCCGTTCCCCCGCCCATCCCAGCTGTGACAAAGACCATATCGGCGCCTTCGAGCGCTTCAATAATCTTTTCTGAGTCTTCCAGGGCAGCACGCCGGCCCACATCGGGATTGGCCCCCGCGCCCAGGCCGCTGGTCAGCTTGACCCCGAGCTGCAGCTTGACCGGCGCCGCCGACAGCTGCAGCGCCTGCACGTCGGTGTTGGCCACAATAAACTCCACCCCTTCGACCCGCGCCGCGATCATGCGGTTGACGGCATTGCCGCCGCCGCCGCCAATGCCGATCACCTTGATCTTCGCGCCTGCCGGCACCTCGTCGTGATACTGAATCCGCAT